>DASRBG010000231.1:0-58485 GCA_035653735.1 Gemmataceae bacterium | reverse complement strand
CAACGCCGGCAACCGCGAATGGGCGGGGAAGATGCACGATGATCTGCTCGATGCCGTCGAGTGGGCCAAGCACCAGGGCGTCGCCGATCCCAAAAAGATCGCCATCATGGGCGGCTCCTACGGCGGCTATGCCACGCTGGTCGGCCTGACTTTCACGCCGGACATCTTCGCTTGCGGCGTGGACATCGTTGGACCCAGCAACATTGTCAGCTTGCTCAAGACCATCCCGCCCTACTGGGGTCCGATGAAGGCGATGTTCGCCAAGCGCGTCGGCGACATCAAAAAGGAGGAAGAATTCCTGAAATCGCGTTCGCCCTTGTTCCGCGTGGACAAGATCAAGGCTCCGCTGCTGATTGGTCAGGGCGCCAACGATCCACGCGTCAACCAGGCCGAGAGCGACCAGATCGCCAAGGCGCTGCGCAAAGCGGGCAAGTCGGTCGAATATGTCGTCTACACCGACGAAGGGCACGGCTTCGCCCGGCCGGAAAACCGCTTGCACTTCTTCGCCCTGGCCGAGAAATTCCTGGCCAAGCACCTCGGCGGCCGCTACGAGCCGGCCGGCGACATCAAAGGACACTCCGGCGTGATTCAGTGATTTTCGGCGCCAAGGACGTAAAGGGCATCAAGGACAAAAGGGATAAAAAATTAAATTTTATCCCTTTTGTCCTTGATGCCCTTTATGTCCTTGGCGGTTTACCTGGGACCGGCTTCCTTGAGCAACTTCAATCCTTGCACCATCGGAGGATATTCCGGCAGCGTCTCTTTCCGGGCTTTTCCCCAGGTCGTGAACAGATGCCCCAGCACCTTGGGCGAGTGCAATTTCTGGCTATACTCGATCAACGCCTTGGACGCATCGAGCTTATGCCAGCTCGCCGGCAGGACGCGAAAGCCTTTCTCGGCGAGCATCGCAACCGATGGGTAGCTTTCGTGGCGCTCATAATGCCAGGGACAAACGATAATGTCCTTGGGGATCATATCCACGGCCGGCGCCGTGCCGTTCTTGGACGCTTCCCATTCGTCCCATTTGTATTTCTTGGCGTCGAACAAGCGATCTCCCCACATCAGCATCTCGACCTTGCGCTCCTTGACGAGATGGCCGTATAAATCGTTCACCGCCTTGGCGAACAGCTGGGCGGGGTCTTTGCCCTTGGTCGAGGGAGACTTGTCCGAGCCGAGAAGAAAGACCTCATCCATGCCGACGTGCAGGGCGTCCGCGGCGAAGCCATCGATGATTTCGTCTATCAGCTTGAACACGATCTCGTTCACTTTCGGGTTAAGGGGATCCCATTCGCGACAATAGATGTCCTTATTTCCAGGAAACGCTCCCGGCGTGAGATCCAATTCGGGGTAAACGGTCAACAAGGGGAAGGTCTCTCCCTTCCAGGATTGATGTCCAAGGCATTGAAATTGCGGAATTAGCCGGATGCCGTTCTTACGGCAAACGGCCGCGAATTTGGCCGCGCCCTCCGGCGTGATCGGCTGGCGTCCTTGACGCAGCTTCGGGTACGATTGAAAGCGATAATGGTAATCGACTTCCAGAATCAGCACATTGAGTCCCATCTCCGCCAGCTTGGGGACCTGGCCCGCGAGCGTTTCCAGGGCGGAATCGCTGTCGTAGCTGAGCAGGTGCAGTCCGCGCCATTGCTCGATTTTGGGTGCTTTCTTCCCCTCCTCCGCCAGCAGCATACCGGCTACGAAGATTAGAGGGGCCGTGATGCACGTGAGTTTTCGCAACATGGCTCATGTTCTCCGGGTAAGACAATCTGAACCGCCAAGACGCCAAGGACACCAAGAAAAAACAGAGGAAAGGCCAAGTAGAAAATCGTTTGCCCTCTAGTATTCGCTTCTCCGCTTTATTTTTATTCTCTCGTTCTATTCTCGGCGTCCTTGGCGTCTTGGCGGTTCATACTCCTTGTGATTCCCAGATATGATTGCCGGCAGAGGGAGCATCCCTTACAACGGCATTGGATCAATCCCTCCGGAGAACCTACCCATGCCTCGCAGCACACCGTATCTGAGTCTGGTCACGTTCCTCCTCGTGTCGGCGCCGTTGGCCGCGGCCGACAACGATGAGGACTTCTTCTTCCGCAAAGGCGATCGCATCGTCTTCTTGGGCGACTCGATAACGGAACAGTACCAATACTCCACTGATATCGAGCTGTATCTGACGACGCGCTTCCCGGACGGCGGCATGACGTTCATCAACGCCGGCATCGGCGGCGACACGGCCAACGGCGGCGCGCGTCGCTTCGCCGAGCACGTGCTGGCCGAGAAGCCGACAGCGCTCACCATCGATTTCGGTATGAACGACGGGGGCTATGGCCCTTACTACGCCGACCGGGCCAAACAATACCGTGACAGAACGGAAGAGATGCTCAAAGCCGCCCAGAAGGCCAGCGTTCGCGTCGCCCTCATCTCGCCCAACGCCGTCGAAATTCGTGCCCGACCGCAGCTGAAAACCTACCTGGAGACGCAGCAGAAGTTTTACGCTCCGCTCAAAGAACTGGCGGACAAGTACAACGTGCCGTTCGTCGATCAGTACGCCGTGACACGCAAGGTGCTGGAGAAGATCGCAGCGGACAACGCCAACGTCCATCCGTTCCCCGACGGCGTTCACACCAACGGACCCGGCGGTCTGCTGATGGCCCATACCATCCTCACCGGCCTGAAAGCGCCCGCTGTTGTCAGCGATGTCGAGATCGATGCCAGCGCGAAGAAGACGAAAACGACCGGCTGCACCGTCGAGGAGCTGAATGTAACTTCCGATTCCATCTCGTTCCAACGCAAGGACAAGGCGTTGCCCATGCCAATTCAACAGGATTGGCAGCCCATTCTTCCCTATGTCAACGACTTAAAAGACCTCAATTACTACGGACTGAAAGTGACGGGGCTGAACGGCGGTAAGTACACCCTGAGCATTGACGGCGCGAAAGCCGGCGAGTACACAGCGGAGGAGTTGAGCAAGGGCGTCAACCTGGGCACTCTCGGCACGGGACCGCTATTTGGGCAGGGACAGGAAGTGTTCAAGATGATCCGCGAAAAGAACAACATCGTCCACAAGCGTTTCCGCCAGGTGGTGATGGTCCCGCCGCCGCCGTATTGGCTGGCCGATGTCTATAACGAACGCAAGCCGAAGGAATTGAAAAAGCTCCTGGAAGAAATCCAAACGCGTCAGGAAGCGATCTACAAGAAAGTGCAACCGGCAGCGCACCGCTTCGAGTTGAAAGCGGTAAAATAAGCGGAGAAGCGATGTTCGAGCGTCTCCTTGTTCCAGGAGGCTTGCCATGCCGATGCACGATTGGACCCGCGTTCCGTCGGGACTCTTTCACGATTTCCATCAAACGTGGACGATCCATCTCAAATCAGCCTTGAATGCGGGACGTCTGCCGAAAGGTTTATCGGCGTTGGTTGAACAGAAGAGTGGTCCGCGCGAGGCAGATGTCTTGACCGTGGAAACGACGAGGATCACTCCCGAAGCAGCAGCAGGGGAGGGAAAAGGTCTATTAGTGATGGATCGACCTGTCACCAGTATCGTCCGAAGAACGAGCCGTGCCATTTACGCCAGCAGGGCCAACCGCATCGTTGTCCGGCACCATCTCGGCCGTATCGTTGCCGTGATTGAGATTCTCTCACCAGGCAATAAAGACAGCCGAGCAGCCTTGCGCGATTTCGTGGATAAGACGATTGATTTTCTTCGTCAGGGAATTCACGTGTTGATCGTCGATTTGTTTCCGCCCTCGCGGCGCGATCCGTTTGGCATCCACAAGGCGATTTGGGACGAAATCATTGAGGAGGACTTTAAGTTTCCTGAAGGCAAAGACCGCCTGCTTGTCTCGTATGAAAGCGGTTCCGAGCGAGCAGCCTACGTCGAGCCAGTAGGAGTCGGCGATGTATTACGCGACATGCCACTCTTTGTGGCTGCTGGGATGCACGTTCCTGTCCCCCTGGAGGCAACCTATCAGGGAGCCTGGGAGGCTAGCTCGGAAGAAATGCGAAGCGCGGTTGAGACAGGCGTCATGCCGGAATCGGACGTGGAAGGAGATTGATGCCGATGCACGATTGGACCCGTGTGGCGGGGGGGATCTTTCACGCCTCTCATGAGCCTACCGCACATCTTCAAGCTTGAAGTGCGGGTTCTCAATAATGCTGAACAAGTTGCCGAAGGGATCGCGCACCGACGCCACCTTGATACCGCCGCCCACGTCTTTCACCGGCTCGTGAACTTCCGCTGCCAATGCCTTCAGCCGGGCCAACTCCACTTCGACATTGGAAACCCCCCAGTACACTTGCACTCCCGCCATGCCAGGCTCGCCATCGGGGATTAATCCCAACTCGAAGCCGCCGACTGCGAAGCCGACATAGAACGGCTCGTCGAAGTAGGGATCGCGTCCGAGCACCTGACGATACCACTCCTTGCCTCGGGCAAGGTCCGGTGTCGGATAGATGGCGGTCCGCAATCCTTGAATCATGGCAATCTCTCCCCTCGGCTCAAGCGAGGTTGAACGCCTCTTTCAAACACGCCAGCGCTTCCTCGCCGCGCTCGCGATCGACGACGACGCTAATGCGCACCTCGCTGGTATTAATCATGCTGATGTTGATGCCGCGCTCGGCCAAAGCGCCGAACATGCGGCGGGCGACGCCGGTGTGCGTTCGCATGCCGACGCCATGAACGAACAGCCGAGCGATGCCGGCGTCGGCGGCGACGCGCGTCGCCGGATCGAGCGAACCGACCGTCTCCCGCGTCACGGCTAGAGCGCGCTCCAGATTCGCCTGTGGCACGCTAAACGATAATTCGGTGCGGCCGGCTGACAGGTTTTGCACGATCATGTCCACGACGATGCCGGCCGAGGCCACCGCCTGAAAGACGCGCGAGCAGCAGCCGGGTTTATCCGGCAGGCCGAAGATGGTGATGCGGCCCTGATCGGTATCGAGCAAGACATCGCTGACAACGATGTCTTCCATGCTGGCCAGCTGCTGCGTCAGGGCGGCGAGATCGCGGTTGGACTTCGGCGTTACGGCGCCGGCAGGGCGGCGCTGGAATTGATGGTTGCCCTTGCCGCCGGGTTGGCCGGCGCCCGGACGCGCCTGAGCCAGACCGAACGCTTGATGCACCGCCCGTAGCGCCTTGATGCCTTCCTTGCGGCTGACCAGCACGGAAATCTTGATGTCGGCCGTGGTGATCATTTTCATGTTGACGTTCTCGGCCGCCAATGCCGCGAACATACGCTCGGCGACGCCGGTGTGCGTGCGCATGCCGGTGCCAACAATCGATACCTTGCTGACCTGTTCGTCGAACTCGATGGACGCGCCCAGTTCGGCTGCCAACGGTCGCAACACGTCGAGCGCCGCCGGCAGCTCGTTGCCGAGCACCGTGAAACCGATCGCCGCCTTGCCGCCTTCGCCGGCGTTCTGGGCGATCATGTCCACAACGATGTGATGATCGGCCATCGCCGCGAAGACGCGATGGCTGATGCCCGGCTGGTCCGGTACGCCGTTGAGCGAGACGCGCGCCTCATCCCGGCCCAGGGCAGCGCCGCAGACGACCACATCGCGCATCCACTCCGCCTCCGGCACGATCCATGTTCCTTCGACATCGCTGAACGAGGAGCGCACCTGAATGGGCACCTCGAATTTCTTGCCGAACTCGATGCTGCGCGAGTGCATGACGCCGGCACCGACGCTGGCCAGCTCCAGCATTTCGTCGTAGCTGATGTAGTCCATCTTCCGCGCTTCGGGCACGATACGCGGGTCGGTGGTGTAAACGCCGTCCACGTCGGTGTAAATCTCACAGCCAACATCACCATTGGACTCCTGGGCCGGATCGTGCTTCATGACGGCGGCCAAGGCGACGGCGGTGGTATCGGAGCCGCCGCGGCCAAGCGTGGTGATGTTCCAATTTTCGTCGATGCCTTGAAAGCCGGCGACGATGACGATCTGTCCGTCGGCCAACGCCTGGCGCATGCGGGCCGTCGAGATGCTCTTGATGCGCGCCTTGGTGTGCGTGCTATCGGTGACGATGCCGACCTGGGCACCCGTAAAGCTGATGGCGCGTTCGCCGAGCGTTTGAATGGCCATCGCCATGAGTGCGATGGAAATTTGCTCGCCGGTGGACAGCAGCATGTCCATTTCGCGGGCCGGCGGCTGCTCGGTTATTTCCTTGGCCAATTCGATCAGCTCATCCGTAGTGTCGCCGCGCGCGCTGACGACGACGATGACTTGATTGCCTTCCTGTTTAGCGCGGATGGCGCGCCGCGCCGCCGCCATGATCCGCTGAGCGTTCGCCACACTGGTGCCGCCGAATTTCTGCACGACCAATCGCAACGGTGAATCCTCCAGGCGAACGGCCGGCGTGAGCCGGCTGGTGGATACTCAACCAGCCGGCTCACGCCGGCCGTTCGCCAACCTCTGTTGTACAGTCGTCCGCCTTACGCGGCAGCGCGGCGCGGGCGGGCCTGGATGTCGAACAAGCCGAATACATCGTCTTCGGTCAATCCCATCGAAGGCGGCGGTCCATTCTGCTCGATCAATTCATTGAAGAGTTGCCGTTTTTTTTCCAGCACTTCGTGAATGCGCCCCTCGATGGTGCCTTGGCTGAGGAAGCGCGTCACGAACACCGGCGATTTTTGGCCCAGGCGATGGGCGCGATTGATGGCCTGGTCTTCGATCGCGGGGTTCCACCAGCGATCGAACAGAAACACGTAATTGGTGAATTGCAGATTGAGTCCGACGCTGCCGGTTCCGTAGCTCATTAGCAGGACGTGTTTCGACGAATCGCTCTTGAAGTGATCGAGGATGCCCTGCCGCTCCTTGTGGGGAACCTTGCCGTGATATTGCAACGGGCCAAACTCACGCAGCGCCAGGGCCAGAAATTCCAGCGGCTCGACCCACTGCGAGAAGACGATCGCCTTGCGGCCGCTCTCGGCCACCTCGGTCATGTCGGCCAACAGTCGTTCCAACTTGGCGCTCTGCTTCGTCAGCGGATCGAAGTTGCAGATCTGCTTGAGCCGCATGACCAACTCGAAAACGTGTTGCACCGTGATGGTGTCGCCGAGGGTGTTGAGATGGATGACGCCTTCCTTCTCGGCCCGATCGTAGGCCGCGCGCTGAGCCGGCGTCAGTTCCACTTCGGTATCGCGGATGATGCGCGGCGGCATGTCCCCGGCCACTTCTTCCTTGGTCCGCCGCAGGATGCAATCACTGGTCAAGGCCGGCAGCTGGCGGGCCGGCGTCTCTGGAGGTATCCGATTCGGATCGACAAAGGCGAAAATATTGACGAGATCCTCGGTGCGATTCTCGATGGGCGTGCCGGTCATGGCCCAGCTGCGTTGGCGATGTAGCCCGCGCACCGCTTGCGCCGTCTTTGATTCGCGGTTTTTGATACGCTGTGCCTCGTCGAGAACAACCACGTCAAAGCGTACTTTTTCATCGCCCACTTCAATGGCATCGCGGGTCAGCAGCTCATAGTTGACGAGCTTCAGCGGGCAATTCGAGACGTGCCAGATGGCCCGGCGCGTCTCGGTATCGCCGGTGATGACCTCGAAGGGCACATCCGGCGCCCATAAGCGCAGCTCGCGCGTCCAGTTGATGACCAGCGGTTTGGGACAGACAACGAGGGCGTTACGAATCAGTCCCGCGTGGAAAAGCAGACGCAGGGCGACGATGACTTGAGCCGTTTTCCCCAGCCCCATCTCGTCGGCGAGCAGGGCGGCATCGCGCGGCATCAGGAAAGCGATGCCGCGAAGTTGATAATCATACGGCTGGAACGGCAGCGATACTTGTTTATTGGCGAAGATGTCTTCGAGCGGCGGTTGCAACAGGTACAACAGGCGGTCCTTGAACTGCACCGTCTCGCGCGGCGGACGCAGCTTTGTCCGCTTTCCGCTTTCCGCTTTCCGCTTTCCGTCATCTTCCATCGGCTGGGGAAAGATAGCCGGCAGCTGGCGGCCTGCGGATTGCGGATCGCGGACGGCGGTTTGGTCCGGCGGCGTCGGGAAGCGCCAGCCCTGCGTCGTCACGTCCATGCTGATTTTGCCGAGCGAACGCACCCACGGCGGATGGTTCAAAAGCGACGCTTGCCGCACGCTCACTTCCAAAGGCCGCTCAAAACGCGGCAGTCCCCGTACTTCCACGGATAACGATAAGTCAACCTGGTTAATCTGAACCGAGAATGCGGATTCGTCCGAAGGCGACACGGGTAGCGATAACCCGGACACGGTCGGCTCAAGCACGGTGTCTCTCCCTGGTGTGCGATCCATCACAGAAGCTGTCTCACCGGAAAAATCGGCAACGCGGGGAGCAGGGCGCTATGGCGAAGCGAGGCAACCCCGCGGCGCTTAGTAGATTCGGGAGGAAGATGGGAAGAACTTTAACGAAGGGAGTTCACGGCCTTCTTCCCACGGACAGCCGTTTGTTCGATCTGGTTGCTCCGCTACAATGACCGCATGAGCACCATTAGCATACAAGAGATTCAGCGCGACCCCCAGGCTTTTCTCCAGCGCGTCGAGGCGGGAGAAGCCTTCGTCGTCGTACAAGGCGAACGCCCGCTAGCGGAAGTCCGGCCCCTCACCAGGACAGCCGCCGAGCCCCGCCCCTTCGGCTTGTGCGCCGGCCGCTTCACGGTCCCTGCCGACTTCGACCACCCACTGCCCGATGAGATTCTCAAGGAGTTCGAGGGGGCATGAGGCTTCTGCTCGATACTCATGTCTTCCTCTGGTACATCAGCGCCGACTCCCAGCTGCCTGCCCTCTTCCGCGATGCGATCCGCGATCCTGCCAATGAGGTGTACCTGAGTGCCGCCTCAGTGTGGGAGGCAGTCATCAAATACGCCCTTGGGAAACTCCCGCTGCCCGAGACCCCGCATGAATATCTGCCCCGGCAGCGTGCGGCCCACCACATCTCGCCTTTGCCTATCGAAGAGGGCGTCTTTGTTCATCTTGCGAGCCTACCACCTCTGCACCGCGATCCATTTGACCGCATGCTGGTTGCGCAGGCGCTCCAACACGGTTTGATGCTGGCCACGGTGGATGATGCCGTACGCGCCTACCCGGTCTCGAGCCTGGCGACCACCTGATTCAGACCGCCGATTCGCCCTCCGATTACTTCGGCCATTCCAAACGTCTTGGCATCAACTTGACTCCCGACCGACTCCCGCCCCCTATTTCGTCGACGGGAGGAAGAAGGGAAAGATTTTAACGAAGGGTATCCTGGGTCATCTTTCTGCGGACGGCCGCTGATTCGGCAATGCGGTCGCCATCTCCGGTAGTGGTTGGTTCCTTGGCTATAGTTGCTCTAACAGCTTATCGTACTCTGCGTGCGAGCCGATCCAGAACCAGACAACTGTATCGCCTTCGAGTGCGCCAACGGCTCGATAACCAATGCCGACACGAGCGGAATAGATTGGCGGATCTTGATGCACTTTCTTGAAGCGCAGCCCCGGGTGAGACGGATCCTGGCGAAATACCTGGTAGGCGTCTCGCGCCTGTTGCCGAACGTAGGCAGGGAGTGCCGCCAGCAGCTCGCGGAACCGCTTCGTGGTGCGCGAGTTCATAGCCGTTCCGGATTTAATTCTTCTGTTTGACCAGAACGGTATTCAGCCAGTGCCTCGCGGGCTAGACCCACGAGCTTATCGGCGGAACGGCTGATAGCCCGATCGAAATCGTCTTCAGCAGCCAATTCAGCGAGGAGCCAGGAAGCCAACAAATCTTGCTCCGACTCCGGAAGTTTGGCGGCCTCGGCGAAGGCCTGCTGGAGCAACGCAGTCATGGAAACACCTCCTTACGTCGCATTGTATCGCACCGAATCGATTTACCCGAGACGGACATGACGCGCCGATTTCAGAAATCACTTGGCTAACCACCAAAGAAGATTGGGGCACGCAAAGATTATTGCACGCCTCCACATCGAAAACAAGCACGCAATCACCATGCTCTTCCCCTGCTTGCGGCGGTCCACTAGGGTGACAGAAGTACCATTGCCTTATGGCCAGAAGCGAGAGCCGATGACTGAAATTGTTTCTTTACCGGCGGTGCGTTTGAAAATCGCTCGCCGTTCCTCACATCCTTGGATTTTTCAGAAGATGGTCGAGAAGCCGGCCACGCGCTTGCCGCCAGGCAGCGTCGTGGACATTCTCGATCGTGACGGCCAATGGGTTGGCCGCGGCTTCTACAACGGTCATTCGCGCATCGCCCTCCGCGTGCTGACCAGCGATCCGGCTGAGACCATCGATGATGCTTTTTTCGCTCGACGAATTGGCCAGGCAGTCGCGTTGCGTCGCGATTGGCTCGGCCTGGACGCCGTCAGCAACGCCTATCGGCTGGTCCATTCCGAAGGCGACGGACTGAGCGGCCTGGTCGTCGATCGCTTCGGGCCGTCGATCGTGCTGGAATTTTTCGCCGCCGGCATGTATCGCTTTCGTTCAGCCATCGAGTCCGCGCTGGCGAGTCATTTCCCGGATAGCCGGTTCTACTGGTTCGCGGAAGAACATATCCAGAAACAAGAATCCTTCGATTGCCGCGCCCCGGAGCCGCCGCCGCCGGAGATCATCACCGAGCATGGCGTGCGCTTCCGCGTCGCGCCGGGAAGCAAGCACAAGACCGGCTTCTTTCTCGATCAGCGCGACAATCGCCGCCGGCTGGCGTCGTTTTGCAAGGACAAGCGCGTGCTCGATCTGTGCTGCAACACGGGTGGTTTCGCCGTCTATGCCAAGACGCTGGGCGAAGCCGATGAAGTGGTCGGCATCGATCTCGACGAACAAGCCCTGGCCCTGTCGCGGCAAAACGCCGGTCTGAATCAGGTGCGCGTGCGATTCGTGCAGGCCGATCTTTTTTCCTGGCTGCGCGACATCCTCGCCACGGGGCAGCGCTTCGACGTGGTGGTCCTCGATCCGTCCAAGCAAACACGCGACCGCGAAGAAGTCGGCTACGCCATGAAACGCTATCTCGACATGAACCGTTTGGCGTTGCAGGCGGTCGCGCCGGGCGGCATTTTCTTGACGTGTTCCTGCACCGGCTTGGTGAGTGAGGACGCATTCCTCGATACGATCCGCCGCGCCGCCTGGCAAGCCGGCCGCAGCGTGCAAGTGCTGAACATCGCCGGAGCCGGGGGCGATCATCCGTTTTTGTTGCATGTGCCGGAGGGACGATATTTGAAGGCAGTGTTTTGCCGCGTGGAGGAGGTAAAATCGGGGATGAGTTGATGAACAACAGTCTCCGTGAGTCATCTTGAGGTTGCCCATGCCACTACCTTTCGACGCCACGCTGAAGGAACTGGTACAAGCCCATCCCGCCGACTGGCTGGCGATGCTCGGCGAGCCACCTTCCGGCCCCGTCGAAATTCTAACGCCCGATTTATCCACTCTCACCGCCTTTACCGATATTGTGCTTCGCACCGGCGATTCGTTGCTTCATCTGGATTTTCAGAGCGGCCCCGATCCGACTCTCCCGCGTCGCATCTTGCTGTATAATGTGTTGCTGCACGACGGCTACGGTTTGCCCGTGCATAGCGTCGTCATTTTGCTACGGCCTCGCGCCGATCGCGGCGATCTGACCGGCACGCTGAGCTATGCCGCTCGTCCGGGTCGCGGCAAGCTGGAATTCGTTTTCGAGGTGATACGCTTGTGGCAGATGCCGGTGGAGCGTCTACTGGCGAGCGGCTTAGGCACGCTTCCGTTGGCAGTATTGGGTCAGATGCCGGCAGGACGAGAACCGGACGAGGCATTGCCAGCCGTGATCGCTCAGCTGGTACAAAGGATCGATGGGGAAGCTCCTCCTGAACAGGGGCCGATTTTATTAACGGCTTCTTTTGTGCTGACAGGTTTGCGTGTGAGTCAGCAACGTGTACTTGAGTTATTTCAAGGAGTGCGGAAAATGCGTGATTCTACAGCGTATCAGGCAATTTTGGATGAAGGCCGTGCCGAAGAAGCGCGACGATTGTTGCTGCGTCTGGGCCGCAAGCACCTGGGTAACCCAGATGCGGCGGTCGAGGTAACCGTTCGTGCAATTACTGATGTGGAGCGTCTGGAGCTGCTGGCCGAGCGCGTTACTGATGTTGCCAGTTGGCAAGACTTGCTACAAACACCCTGATCGTGAACCAGCCATGCTCGAAATCAACGATCGACTCCGCATCCCCGAGGATGAGTTCACCTGGACCTTCGTTCGTTCAGGTGGGCCGGGCGGGCAGAATGTCAACAAGGTCGCCTCCAAGGCCGTGCTGCGCTGGAATGTCGTGGCCAGCTCCAATCTGCCCGATGAAATCAAGGCACGTCTGCAACAGCAGCAGCGGCGCCGTATCACCGGCGATGGCGATCTGCTCCTCACCTCGCAACGCTATCGCGATCAGGAACGCAATCGCCTCGACTGCCTGGAAAAACTGTCGGAGATGCTCCGCGCCGCGGCGGCGGCGCCGAGGACGCGGCGCAAGACGAAACCATCGCGCGGAGCGCACGAACGCCGTCTGGCGGCGAAGAAAAAACGCTCCGCCCTCAAGGCGGCTCGCCGCGTCCACGAGGACTGACAAGCAATCATATCCTCACTCCTCGTACACGCCGCGAATCATACAATAATGCCGGCGATCCCATCTCCCGGCACGAAGGAGGCCGAGCGTGGCGCAAGGGTCGGTAACATGCTGGATCACGCAGCTCCGCGCCGGGAACCAGGCGGCGGCCGATCCTCTCTGGCACCGCTATTTTAATCGACTCGTCGCGCTAGCCCGTGCCCGGCTCGTATCTGCTCCGCGCCGGGCCGCAGACGAAGAAGACGTCGCCCTCAGCGCCTTTCATAGTTTCTGCCGCGCCGCCGAAAGAGGCCGTATCCCCAAGCTGGACGACCGCGATGATCTCTGGCGCCTGCTGGCGGCTTTCACCCGGCGCAAGGCGGCGCACTTGCTGCGCGATGGCGGACGGCTCAAACGCGGCGCGGGCGAAACCGTTGACGACGAGATCGATCTGGAATTGATTGTGGGAGAGGAACCCGGTCCGGAATTGATCGCGGAAATGGCCGAGGAGTACCGGCGATTGCTGGGTCGGTTGGACGATGAAACGCTTCGCGCAGTGGCGGTGTGGAAGATGGAAGGATACACCAACGAGGAGATCGCCGGAAAACTCGACTGCGTGCCGCGCACCATCGAGCGGAAACTTCGGTTGATCCGCGCCATCTGGGAGAGCGAGTCGTGAGCCGGATCTCAACGAATCGAGCGCTCTGCCTCACCGTGGCACGGCGCGTCGATCAAATCTGCGACCGCTTCGAGGAAGCCTGGAAGGCCGTCGCGGATACACAAACGCCGCCGCGCCTTGAGGAGTTCCTGGCCGAAGCTCCAGAGTCGGAACGAGACGAACTGCTCCGCGAATTGATTCCGCTAGACGTTTGCTATCGCCGGCTTCACGCTGAGCCAATTGAGCCGCAATTCTACGCCCATCTTTCTCCCGCGCCGGACGCCTCGTGGCTGACGGAGCTGTTGGTGACAAGCTCTCGCGCGGAGCATGGCATCCCGAGGAACGTGCCGGGTTCTTCGGCCTTGCCTGGTCCCGGCTGCCGTTTTGGCGATTACGAGCTGCTCGAAGAGGTGGCCCGCGGTGGCATGGGCGTCGTCTATCGAGCGCGGCAAATTCGTCTCAATCGCCTGGTTGCTCTGAAAATGATCCGCGACGGCCGGCTCGCTTCCGCCGAGGAGGTGGAGCGTTTTCGCCGCGAGGCCGAAGCGGCCGCCGCCCTGGAGCATCCGCACATCGTGCCGGTCTACGAGGTCGGCGAACACGAGGGCCGTTGCTATTTCAGCATGAAGTGGATCGAGGGCGGCAGCCTGGCCCAAGCTCTCAACTCGCCGCTCCCCGCTCTCAGCCCGAAAGAGGCCGCCCAACTCGTCGCCGCCATCGCCCGTGCCGTCCACCACGCCCATCAACACGGCATCCTGCACCGCGACCTCAAATCCGCCAATATACTTTTGCAAAAACGAAGCCTGGCGAACGGCCGGCGTCAGCCGGCTGGTGAGGACAAGCACCAGCCGGCTGACGCCGGCCGTTCGCCGTGTGATTCGTGGTCCGATGTCTGCCCAATGGTTACGGACTTCGGGTTGGCCAAGCGCGTCGCGGACAGCTCCGTGCCGACGAGATCGGGAGTGATCGTCGGCACACCCAGCTACATGGCACCGGAGCAAGCGGCCGGGTCGAAGGGGTTGACGACGGCGGTGGATGTCTGGGGTTTGGGGGCGATTCTTTACGAATTGCTGACGGGCCGGCCGCCCTTCCAGAGTGAGTCCATTTTGCAAGTGCTTCAACAGGTGCAGGAGCAGGAGCCGGAACGGCCGCGAACGCTGAATCCGCGGGTCGATCGAGATTTGGAGACAATCTGCCTTAAATGTCTCCGCAAGGAGCCGGCATCCCGCTATCGGTCGGCCGAGGCGCTGGCCGACGACCTGACGCGCTGGCTCCGGGGTCTGCCAATCCAGGCCCGTCCGGTTGGTACGGTAGAACGGGTGCGCAAATGGGCATGGCGGCGGCCGGCCGTCGCTGGGCTGGCCGCCTCGCTCGCCGTCATGACCTTGACCGCGCTGCTCTTAGGCAGCTGGCAGTGGTACACGGCGGTGACGGCCAGCCGCGCCGAGGCGGCGGCACGCCGCGAGGCGGATCGATTGGTCATTCGCTTGTCTTTGGACAAGGAATTAAATCTACTCGAAAAAGGGCAAATCTCCCGCGGCATGTTGTGGCTGGCCAACACGCTGGAGCGCGTCAACAGCGCCGGCTTCAGCGACGACGAGACGCAGAAGCTTTGCCGCCCCATCCTCGCCAACCTGGGAGCATGGGATGGCCGGCTCTGCCCGCTCCGGAATCTATTGCCGCACTCCGCCCCAGTCGTGGCCGTGGCGCTCCGTGGAGACCGAGAAGCGGTAGCCAGCGTCGATGCCAGCGGCCGGCTCCGCGTCTGGGAAGCCTCCGGCACTCTGCGCAGTGAGCGACTGCTGGAGCCGGGCTTGCCGGTGCTCACCGCCGCTTTCAGTCCCGATGGACGTTTGCTGGCGACGGCCGGCGCCGATGAGGTGGTGCGCGTTTGGAATGTCGAAACGGGGGAGATGCGGCAGCGCTTGCGCGTTCCCGGCGCCATGCGGACGCAGACCATCCGCGCTGTGGCCGTCAGCGCGCTGGGTTGGGTGGCCGTCGGCGGCGGCAAACCGGACAAGGGCAAAGTGGAAATCGCCATTTGGGACGCAAATAAGGATAAATGGCTGCGCCGGCTGCACGGACATGAAGGGCCGGTTCTCACTCTGGCGTTCAGCCCCCGCGCACCGATCCTGGCTTCCGGCAGTGAGGACAAGACCGTCCGTCTGTGGGATATCGAAAAACAGCAAGAATTGCGTATTTGCAAGGGCCATCGCATGGATGGTCGATCGCACCACTACGCCGTGCGCGCCGTGGCTTTTAGCCCCGACGGGGGGAAACTTCTCAGCGGCAGCGAGGACCATTCGGCCCAGCTTTGGGACGTCCACACGGGGGGGGCGCTTGCCCTGCTGCCCCATCAGGACGCGGTGGAGGTCGTGGCCTTCAGCGCGGACGGCCAACGGCTGTTGACCGGCAGCTTCGATCGAACGGCCCAATTGTGGGATGCCGCCGACGGCCAGCCTCTTGGTCCGCCCCTGGAGCATCCTGGGGCGGTGAACGCGGCAGCCTTCGGACCTGATGGCGTGTTTGTCACCGCCGGCCGCGATGGCACGGCCCGCGTCTGGGGCCTTCCTCACCCCGAAGGCTGCCTGCACGAGCTTGCCCACAAGGATTCCGTGATGGCCGTGTCCCTCAGCGCGGATGGCCGATTGGCGGCGACCGGCAGCGGCCGCGGCGTCCAACTATGGAACGCCGAGACGGGACAAGACCTGGGTGCGCTGTCCGGCGAGCATGGCGACGATGTTTGGACGCTGGCTTTCAGCCGCGATGGCCGTTTTCTACTGACCGGCGCTTGCGACGGTACAGCCCGTTTGTGGGACGTGGCCAGCCGACAGCCGTGCCTCAACGAACATGGCCAGCCGATCGTGTTGAAGTTGGGCCGTCGCTGTCGTTGCGTGGCATTCAGTCCCGATGGCCGCTCCTTTCTCACTAGCAACGGAAACCCGGCGAGCGAAGATACTCGCGGCGGAGCATGGCTGTGGCAGTACGATCAAGGCCGGCCGACCGGACAACCCCTGGCGCAAGACGAGATTGTCTGGCAGGCGGCCTTCAGTCCGGATGGCCGAATCGCCGCTCTCGCAGCAGGCGACGAGACAGCGCAACTATGGGACATGCGGCTACGCAAGCCGTTCGGCCCGGCGCTGGGACATCAAAACCGCGTCGTTGCCCTGGATTTCAGCCCGGACGGCCGGCTCTTGGCCACCGGCAGCACCGATAAGTCGGCCCGCCTCTGGGACACCGCCACGGGTGCCGCGCACGGCGAACCGTTCGAGCATTCTGGCGCGGTCTGGGGAGTTGCCTTTGCCGACGAGCGCACGCTGGTGACGGGTTGCCGCGACGGTCAAGTCCGCCTCTGGGACGTGCCGACTCGCGCGCCGATCGGTCCTCCGTGGACGCACCAGGGCATCGTCTGGGCGGTGGCCTGTCATCCTGCCAGCCGAACCGTATTGACCGGCGGCGACGACAAAACGGCGCGACTCTGGCGCCTGCCGGCGCCCTGGCCCAATGATGTGAACCGCGCTCGGCTGCAAGTGGAGGTCCGCACGGGATTGACCTTGGATCAAGATGGTGTGGTGCGTTGGTTGGACGCGGTTTCGTGGCAGCAGCACCGTCAGGCGCTCCAGGAAATGCTATCTGAGACGCGGCCGTGAAGTCGATTTCCCCGCCAATCCTCATCGCTGCCAGCCCGCAGCGCAAGCAAGGAGTTGTTTCGCCCTTGCATGCGCTGCGGGCTGGCTATCGCACATAAACTACAGCCGCGCAGGCAACAGGAAAGCAGCGGGGTTTTGGAGATGACGCAGGATGGCGTTGGCGAACACGGCGCCGACGGCTCCGTCGATGACGCGATGATCGAACGATAGCGACAGATAGATGATGTCGGCGGGGCGGATTTGTCCGGCGGCGTCGTAGACCGGTCGTCGGACGATCTTGCCGAGCGCCAGGATGGCCACCTCCGGCGGATTGATGACCGGCGTGGCGATGAGGCCGCCGTGACTGCCGACCGAGGTGATGGTGAACGTACTGCCCAGGAGATCCTCGCGGCGCGATTTGCCGGCGCGGGCGGCGTTCGAAAGGCGCTCGATCTCGCGGGCGATGGTGCCGATGTCCTTTTGGTCGGCGTCGTGGATGACGGGCACCATCAGACCGGCTGGCGTGGCCGCGGCGATGCCGATGTGGTAGCGATCGTGCAGCACGATCTCGCCGGCTTCTTCGTCGAGACTGGAATTGACGATCGGCACTTCCTTCAAGGCGGCGACGACGGCCTTGATGAAAAAGGGCAAATACGTCAGCTTAACGCCGGCGCGGGCATAGGTGTCGCGCAGGCTTTCGCGGAGGCGGACGAGATCGCTTACGTCGCATTCATCGACGTAGCTGTAATGGGGGATGACGCGCTTGGATTGGACCATGCGTTGGGCGATGGTGCGGCGCAGTCCTTGCATCTTGATGCGCGTGCCGGGCTTGCCGTAATCGGCGACGGCCTCGGCCCGTGTCTCCGGGACCACCGGGGCTTGAAAGCGTGGCGCGAGATCTTCGAGAAGGATGCGGCCTTCCGGCCCGCTGCCGTGAACGGAGGATAGGTCGATGCCGAGCTTGCGGGCCAGTTGTCGCACGGAGGGAGCAGCCTTGACGGGTAGCCGGTCGGCCGCCTCGGCGCGAACCGGACCATTCAGAATCGTCTGAGCCGCGACCGTCAGGGAGCGGTTCGCCGCGATGCTCGCTGACGGTCGCGGCTCCGGTGCTGCTTTCGCTGCGCTGTCGTAGCTCAGCAGAACTTGGCCGACCTTAATCGTCTGTCCAGGTTGAACGCGCAGGTCGGTGACGGCGCCCGCGAACGGGGAGGGCACTTCCATGGTAGCCTTATCGGTCATGACCTCAACGAGCGGTTGGCCGCGCTTGACTGTCGCCCCCGGCTCAACCAGCCAGCGGATCAGCTCCGCCTCGTAAACGCCTTCGCCGATTTCAGGCAACGCGAAGTCCATGACATTCCTCACATGAAGGCGAACGGCCGGCGTCAGCCGGCTGGTGTTGGCTCTCGACCAGCCGGCTGACGCCGGCCGTTCGCCCCGAAGCTACGCCTCTTCCGTGAGCACCGCGCGCAGGGCGTCCTGGATGACCGGCAGTTGCGGCACAGTGTTCTGTTCGTAAACGTGGTTGAGTCCGATGCCCGGCACATGCTTGCCGGCGATCACCCGTGGACGCACCAGCAGTTCGTAAAAATGCTCGTCGATAACCCGACGCAACAAGTGCTCGCCGAAATTGGCCACTTCCGTGTCCTCGTTGACGATCAGCACGCGGCCCGTCTTGCGCACGCTGGCACTGATGGCCTTCCAGTCATAAGGGAAAATGCTGCGCAGATCGAGGACATCGCAATGCTTGCCGGTCTCCTCGGCCAGCGCGTCGGCCGCCTGCACGCACAAGGGCAGCGTTCGGCCATAGCTAATGACCGTGGCATCCTCGCCCTCGCGCACCAGAGCTGCCGAGCCGATCGGCACGAAATGCGGCTTAACATCCGGCCAACGCGGCTGCCAGCCGCTACGGTCGCCGACAGGCGCGTCGATGCGTGCCTTCAATTCCTCTTCGCTGTCCGGCTCGCCGGGAATCTTCTGCTCGCCCCGAACACGCAACAGCGCCTTGGGCAACAGCACCAGCACGGGATTGGGATCAACAATGGCCGACAACATCAGCCCATAAGCGTCGAGCGCATTGCTAGGCATGACGACCTTCCAGCCGGCCAATCGGCTCGCCCAGCTCTCGAACGAATGCGAATGATAGAGGCTGCCGCGGATGCCGGAACCGCTCGGCGTCATGACCACAAGGGGCATGTCATAGTTGCCGGCGCCGGCCCAGCGTTGATTGCCGGCGACTTTGAGCAGATCGATCGTGTTGAAGCCGTAGTCACAGAATTGAATCTCGGCAACGGGCCGGCCGCCGGCGTAGGCAATGCCCATCGCCGCCCCGATGATGCCGCGCTCATCCAGCGGCGAGTTCCAGGCCGTCTTGAGTCCCTGCGTCGCCGTGAACACTCCGCCCAACGGCGGCCCGACATCCTCTCCGAAAACATCGGTGACGCCGAGGTTCTCCTCCCCATAATGCAGGGCCAGACGAACGGCTTGAACCAGCGTGGCCATGAAAATCCTCGAAAAGCGGGCGAACGGCCGGCGTAAGCCGGCTGGTGGAGCCTGTACCAGCCGGCTTACGCCGGCCGTTCGCCGCTCGTCGGCAGTCCCGTGTAATCCTCCGGGTACACCACATCGACGGTGCTCGGCGCGTAGGTGTATTTCTCCACGTCCGATGGTTCCGGCATCGGTTCGCTCAGCACCTGTTCGACCGCCGCCTCGACCTCGGCCAGCGCTTCCTCGTGCGTGTGTTCAATGGCCACCGCGTCGAGCAGACCGGCTTCCGTCAGTTTGTGCTCGAACAACTCGATGGGATCGGCTTCATTCCGCACGCGCTGGGCGCCGCTGGAAGAAGAATGGCCGTACAGCCGCGAGACCATCGCTTCAATCATGTAAGGCCGGCGCTCGCGGCGGCAATAATCCATACCCCGGCGAACGGCGTGCCAACTGGCGAGGACATCGTTGCCATCGACGACTTCGCCGCGGATGCCGAACCCCTTGCCGCGGTCGATGATGTGTTTCTCGCCGTGCTGGCTGCACGCCGGCGTCGAGATGCCCCAACCGTTGTTCGTGACGATGATCAGAATCGGCAATTCGTTGCCGGGCCGGCTGCTCCAGACCAAGCACGAGGCGAAATCGCCCTCGGCGGTGCCGGCCTCGCCGCCGGTGACAATCGTGATGCCGTCGCCGCCGAGCCGTTTCTGCACCAACGCCGTGCCCGGCGCCATGACGTACTGCACCTCGACCACGGACGTGACCGGGATCACGTTCCAATCGCGATAGGCGAAATGGCCGGCGAAATTGCGGCCCATCGAATGCGGATCGGTGGAGGTCATGGCCATCTGCCGGATGCAGTCGATCACCGGCATACCCATAGCAATGAGAGTGGAGCTGTTGCGATAGTGGAGGTGAAGGTAATCGTAGGCGGGTCCGCGGCCTTTTTTGACTTGCAGCCCCAGGCAGGTGTTGAACGCTTCCTCGCCCGGCCCGCCGATCCAGAAGTAGCCCTGTCCCGATTTGCTCATTTTGATCATCCGCTCTTCCATGGCTCGGCTACGAACCATGACGCGGTAGATTTCTAAGCATCTATCAGCGGGCAGCATGTCGCGCCCGCTGCGAACCTCCGGAACGAGTAGGGCCACTCCCTCGTTCCTGAAGCCATTATTTTTTTCCGGCATGCCACTGTTCCTCCTCGGAGGATCGTTGCTTCCCTCGTCGCCGAAGTTCGCCGCGAGGTCAAAGCTCCCCCGAGATCATCCGTGCCGGGAGGGCTTCCTTAACTCTATTTTACGCCCTCCCGTTTGTGAAGCGATAGACCATTAAGTTGTATGTCCCTCCCCCCCATATCGGCCCTGGCAAGCGAAGGCAATTCCTTTTTTTGCTGAAGATTGTTGATCAAGCGGTACGATAGGCTGCCCATCAGCCCCTGACCCTCCCAGATTACCGAGCCGCTGAAATCGCGCCCACACAACGGAAGGTGGACGCAGTTGCGAGCGGAATCATACCCTTTAACTTTACCTATCTTGACTTCCTCTCTCCGGCGAAGTTATAACTGTGAACGTGCATTCACGACCGTATTCGAGTGGATTGCACCCCATTTTCGACAATCTCTCCGGTGAATCGGCGAACAACAGGTAGGCTCGGACGGTTCCGAGCGCCGGCCGCAGGCGATGTTCCAGGTGATCCATGAATCCAGTCAGCGAGTTGGACCGGCCCAGGCTCGAAAACGGCACGGCCTCTCTGGACGCGCGCGTGCGATCGCTGCGTCTGGAGGAAAAAGCGGCAGCGCAGCCGCGCACGAGCGTTCTGCCGTGGGCTTTGTGCCTTATCCTTCTGTTCACCACCACGGCCTTCGGCTACCGGGCCTATCGCATCGGGGCGTTGGCTCCCTCCTCGCCGCCTTCCGACGATCCTCCCGCGGCGGCGAGCGTTGCGCCCACGACGCGCGTTCCGTCCGCGGATACGGGGGATGTAGTGCTGCAAGCCAAGGGCTACGTTGTGCCGGCCCATCAGGTCCAGGTCAGCCCCAAAGTCGGCGGCATGATCGACAAACTGAACGAGCGCTTCGAAGAAGGTCAATTTTTCAAGGAGGGAGAGCCGCTCGCCTGGCTGGAGACCGAGGACTATCAGGCTGAATACGATCGTGCCGTGGCCTCGTGCAAAGCCGCCGAGCAGCGATTCGAGGAATCCAAGTGCAATCGAGAGAAAGAGGTTCAGGCGTCGCTGAACGAATTGCGGGAAGCCGAGGCCACCTTCCAGCAGCTCGACCGCGACTTGCGCCGCGATCAACGACTGATGGGCACCGCCGCTCTGACGCCGAAGGATTACGAGCAGGCCAAATTCGCCCGCGATGCCATGAAGGGGCGCGTCGATCGTCTGCGTTTCGCTTATGAGCTAATGAAAGACGGACCGCGCGAGGAGCGCCGAAAGGCGGCCGAGGCCGATTGGAAGGCGGCCAAAGCCGACGTTGCCAAGGCGCATAAGCGCCTCCGAGACTGCGTCATCCGGGCGCCCATCTCTGGACACATCCTCACCAAAAAGGCCGAGAAAGGCAACGTCGTCAATCCCCTGGCCTTTAGCATCTCCGTCGCCCTCTGCGAAATGGCCGACCTGGGCGATCTGGAAATCGATCTATCCATCCAGGAACGGGACATCGCCCGCATCCGAGAGCGGCAGCACTGCACCGTCATGCCGGAGGCGTTTCAGAATCATGAACCGTTCCGCCAAAACCACTCCCGCGGCTACAACGGACGGGTCATCCGATTGATGCCGATCGCCGACCGTTCCAAAGGCGCCATCAACGTGCGCGTCAAAGTCGAGATCCCTTCCGAGGAGGTCGGCAAGTATCTGAAACCGGAAATGAGCGTGTTGGTGTCATTCCTCAACTCCGCCGTCAACAAATGAACCGCAAAGTACACCAAGGACAAAAAGGACAAAAAATAAAATCACAATTTTTGTCCTTTTTGTCATTTTTGTCCTTGATGTCCTTGGCGATCCTTTGAAGGTGCCTGTAAGAGAGCAGCAATTAGCATGGAACCCATCGTTGAAGTCCACGATCTGCACAAATATTTCCGCCGCGGCAGCGAGCAAATCGATGTACTCAACGGCTTGAACCTGGAGGTGGCCGAGGGCGAGTTTCTCGCGCTCATGGGGCCGAGCGGTTCGGGCAAGACGACGCTGTTGAACCTAATCGCCGGACTCGACACGCCGAGCCGGGGGATCATTCGCGTCGGCGATCAGCTCATCAGCGGCATGAGCGAGGGCAAGCTCGCCGCCTGGCGCACGCGGCACGTCGGCTTTGTCTTCCAGTTCTACCATCTGCTGCCAGTCCTGACCGCCTACGAAAACGTGGAACTACCCTTGTTGTTGTTGCCCTTGTCAGCGTCGCAGCGCCGCCAGCAAGTGACGACCGCCCTCGATCTGGTGGGACTGTCCGATCGGCTACGGCATCGACCCGGCCAGCTCTCCGGCGGCCAGCAGCAGCGCGTCGGCATCGCCCGCGCCATCGTCACTGATCCGACCCTCATCGTCGCCGACGAACCGACCGGCGATCTGGATGCACGCTCGGCCGAAGAGATTTTGAACTTGCTTGGCGCTCTGCAAAAGAGTCTGCACAAGACGATCGTCATGGTGACGCACGATCCCCGCGCCGCCGCCCGCGCCGCGCGCGTCCTCCATCTCGACAAGGGGCGACTCGTCGGTGAAACGGACCGGCAGTCCGTAGTCCATAGTCCGTAGTCCGTAGCAAAATCCCTTGGTTGTCTTTTGCTATGGACTACGGACTTTAAGGTAGAGTTGCTCATGCCGCATTATCTCGACGATTGGTTGATGGCCTTCCTGGATAGTCCCTGGAACGTTATCGGCGTCGCCTTGTTCCTGTTCGGCGTTGTCCTCGCTTATGTTTGGGCGCCGTATCTTCGGCTGATTTTCAAGAGCCTGCGCCGCAATCCGCTGCGAACGATGTTGATGAGCGCGGCCACGATGAAGCTCGTGTTGTCGATCATCTCAATCTGGAGCGTGCTGTGGCTCTTGGACTTGGTGACGACCGAACGCACCAAGGACTTCAAGGCCATCGTCACCGAGCGTTGGCAGATTCCCAGCCAGATGCCTCTCTCCTACGAGCGCATCCTGCAAGATGGCGCGGCCGTCAAGCCTGGCGACGTCAAACCGCAGAACATCATGAGCTGGCAATTTTACGGCGCCACGCTCGACGCCAAAAAGAGCCGCGAGAACCTGATTTTCTTCTTCTGCGTGGACCCGGCGAAAGTGCTGCCCATGATGGAAGATTTCCGCGACATTTCCGATCAAGAACGGGCGGATTTGGAAGACGCCATTCGAGCCGTGCAAGAAGATAAACGCCGCATCATCCTGGGACGCGATTGCCTCCGGCGGATCAACAAGCAAGTCGGCGAGCGCATCTCGCTATTCAGCATCAACTACCTGGGCATCGACCTTGATGACTGCGAAATTTACGCGACCCTGCCGGAGGGCCGGCTGACGCTGTTCGGCCTGATGCACCGCGACCGCCTCAATAACGCCCTGGACGCCTACGAGCGGAAGAACGGCAAGCCGCATCCCTTGGCGCGGAAATCGCTCAACTTGGTATGGCTGCAAATCCCGGACACGGTGACTTACGGACAACTGGCCGATCAAATCGGTAGTTCGTCGTCATTCACCGATCCTGCCGTCAAGATGGAAACCGCATCGTCGGGCATCGCGGCTTTCCTGGATGCCTACCGCGATATGCTGTGGGGCATGCGTTGGCTCTTGGTGCCGGCCATACTCGCGGTGCTGTCTCTGGTGATGGCCACGGCAATCAGCATCAGCGTCCGCGAACGCCGCACCGAGATGGCGGTGCTCAAGGTCCTTGGCTTTGGGCCGACGCCGATCATGCTCATGGTGTTAGCCGAGGCCGTGTTGATCGGCACCGTCTCCGGCTTCGTGAGCGCCTGCGGCACTTGGCTCGTCATCAACAAGGTCATGGGCGGCCTGCGCTTTCCGATCGCCTTCTTCCCGCCCTTCCGTGTCCCGCTCGACGCTTTGTGGTGGGGGCCAATGATCGGCGGACTGACCGCCCTGGTCGGCAGCATCGTGCCCGCCTGGTCGGCGCGCAGCGTGCGGGTCGCGCAAGTGTTCGCCAAGTTGGCTTGAGGACGGTTTCGGCTCATGAGCATTCTCGTCAAGATCCTGTTGATTCTGGTGGTCGGCTTCGGTGGTTTGATCGCTGTTGCCGTCGCCCTGATGCTGCTGCTGGGGTGCGGGCTGACGCTCGTGCTGCTATTGCAGTTTCTTGGCGTGTTGCGTCGCATTCCGCTCGGCTACAATCTGCGCAACCTCTTCGTCCGTTGGCCGACAACTCTGTTGACCGCGTTGGCCTTCACCGTGGTGGTCTCCCTACTTGTGATGATGCTCGCGTTCGTCAACGGCTTATTTGAACTGACCCAGGCCAGCGGCCAAACCGTCAACGTCCTGGTCCTTTCCGACGGAGCCACCGAAGAATCTGTCAGCAGTCTCGGCTACGGCGACATCACCACCCTCAACCAGTACCCGGCCATCGTCAAAGATGAGAAGGGTGAGCCGTTGATCAGTTGGGAGGTTTACCTTGTCGTCAATCAGCCCATCCAGAACGCGAAGCCGGGCGGCCAGCAGCGTCGCTTTTTGCAAGTGCGCGGGTTGATGGACCCGGCACGCACGGGGCGAGTCCACAACATCGCTCTCCATCCCGGCGGCGCCTGGTTCACGCAAGCCGGCGTCCAACCGCTGCCGGGCAGCACGACGGGCGAACAGGCTGTTCAAGTTGTTCTCGGAGAAGGCATCGCGCGCGTGCTCGGCACAGATCAGGGCAAGCCATCGCTGGAAGTCGGCGATGTTTTCCCGATGGCCGAGCGGCAATGGATTGTCGTCGGCATCCTGCAATCGAGCGGTTCGACGTTCGATTCCGAAATTTGGGCCAAGCAGCAGATCGTCGGCGAGAAGTTCGGTAAGCCGAGCTATTCGACGGTCGTCCTCCGCACCGCCGACACCGACGCGGCCCGCCGCGCCGCTCAGGATCTCTCGGACAATTTCAAGCCCGCCGTGGCCGCGCAGGTGGAGACGGCGTATTACGAGAAGCTGAACGGCACGAACCAGTCCTTCCTCTATGCCGCGCTGGCAGTCGCCAGCGTCATGGCCCTGGGCGGCGTGCTCGGCGTTATGAACACCATGTTCGCCGCCATCAGCCAGCGCCAAAAAGATATCGGCGTGCTGCGCATTCTGGGATATGCACGGTGGCAAATCCTCGAATCGTTCTTTCTGGAATCGCTTCTATTGGCGCTGATCGGCGGCGCTATCGGCTGTTTGCTCGGCTGGATGGTGGATGGCTGGAGCGCGTCGAGCATCATCAGTAGCGGCTCGGGCGGAGGCGGCCGAAGCGTGGTGTTCAAATTGGTTGTCGATAGCAAAATCTTGCTCGGTGGTCTCGCCTTCTCGCTGCTCATGGGCAATATCGGCGGTTTGCTCCCCGCATTGTCGGCCATGCGCGTGCGGCCATTGGAATCCCTACGCTAGATTCTCGGTTAGCGACGCTTTGTAGAAGTTTGTGCGTATGGGACCGACGCAGGAGGCCCGCCCCGCGAGCTGAAATATCTTCGGCTGTGCTTGTGCGGGCGCATCCGGATTCTCTTGACCAGGGCCGCGCCACACGACAAAGTAAGGAAGATCGCCTTCCACGCTTTCAACGGAGAAGCCATGTCAACGATGACGAAAGGCTTTTCGCCTTCTTGCCTCCAGGCCTGCGAACTGGCCTGCCGCCTGCTCACCGCCTACGGCCTGAGAGATTGGTCGTTCGCCTTTAATCGCAGTAAAAGGCAAATGGGCTGTTGCCGCTACGATCCAAAAGTCATCGAGCTATCGCGCCATTTTGTCGAGCGGAACACCCTGGTCCTGATCCGGGACACGCTCCTGCATGAGATTGCCCACGCGCTGGTCGGACCGGGACACGGTCACGATGCCGTATGGAAGGCGATGTGCCTGCGCGTGGGGGCGAAGCCGGAGCGTCTCTCGAACGAGCCGGACATGCCCCAGGGACGTTGGCAGGCGACATGTGAGGGCTGCGGCATGCGGCATCACAAGTACCGCCGGCCTAAACGGATGAAGGGTTGGTTCTGCCGCCGGTGTGGGCCGGACAGAGGGGCGCTGGTGTGGGCGCTTCAACCTGCCTGCTAGAAACCCTGCAACGAATTGCCATTTCGTCATGGATCGGGGACGACTTGCCCTTGAACCAGACCGGCATCGCCCCAAAAAATTGCATCTCGTTGCCTGTTCCCCACAATAGATTCGCCATGGGGCGAAGATGGGGCCGGACTTTGTAAGTCCTCGCACTCACCCTTATTTGCGCCGTCCGTGCCTCAGACAAAATGTCTTGATTTCTCAGACGAAATGTCTTAGGATAGGCATCTGTTTGACCTTACCCGGAGTGCCAATCATCGAGGAGGTCCGCCATGCAGCGTGTCCAAAACATAACCCTGCTTCAACTCTCGGATGAGGTGCTGACCGCACAGAGTCTCGGCATCGTCCACCGACGCCTCGAAGAGCCAGGCGCTCCGGTCATTCATCTGGACCTGGGCGGCGTGCGATGCCCGACCGCCGATGGGTTGGGCGCCCTCGCCGTCTTGAACAAGGAGCTGCGTGCGCGAGGAGGGGCGTTGGTCCTGAATAATGTCGCCACCGCGGTCTACGAGGTCTTCTGCTTGACCCATTTGATCGACGTGTTGGAAGTGCGGACAATTTCACCGTCCTGCCGGCAAAAAAATCAACGCGCCGGTGGTGCTCCGGGCAGTATAAGAGAGAGACAGGCATCGTCGACCGAAGGATGAGGGAATGAAAACGGTCATCCGACATCTGCGTCGAGCGGCCCTTCTGCAACAAGGCGACGGCCCCGCCGACGGGCAGCTGCTGGAGTTGTTCTTGGCTGGCTGTGATGAGACTGCCTTCGAGGCCCTGGTGCGCCGCCACGGCCCGATGGTCCTCGGCGTGTGCCGGCGCGTGCTGCGCAACGCCCATGATGCCGAGGACGCTTTCCAGGCCACGTTTCTCGTGTTGGTGCGCAAGGCTGCCTCGCTGCGGTCGCGGGAGCTGCTGGCCAACTGGCTCTACGGAGTCGCCTACCGAACGGCGATGAAGGCACGGACCATGAACGCGAAACACCGAGCGCGAGAGAAACAGGCCAGTGAAATGCCGCGCTCTGAAACATCCGCGGACAGCACCCACGAGGAGTTATTAGCGCAGCTGGACCACGAGCTAAGCCGTCTGCCCGACAAGTACCGAGTCCCGGTTGTTTTGTGCGAGCTGGAAGGAAGGAGCCGCAAGGAAGTGGCACGCTTGCTCGGCATGCCCGAAGGGACGCTCTCCTGGCGGCTGGCGCACGCGAAGAAGATGTTGGCGAAGCGATTATCGCGGCACGGAATGGCGATTTCGGGAGTCGCCCTGGCGGCGGTAATGGCGCCAAGTGCGGCATCCGCGTGCCTGAGGGCATCGACCGTGAAGACGGTGTTATCAGCCGGATCCATCCCGGCGAAGGTGTTGGCACTAACCGAAGGGGTGATGAAAGCCATGTTTTTGAGCAAGCTCAAGATTACCGTTTGCGCCGCCACGCTGATGCTGGCGGCCGGTATTGGCACGACCGGATTGACCTACCGGGGCACGGCGGAAGAGCCGAGACGCTTGGGGTACACGAGGAGCGAGGCGAGCCGGCCGCAGACGGACGATTTCGATGCGCTGCGTCTGGAAATCGAGTCGTTGCGGAAGGAGCTTCGGGCCACGAAGGAGCGCGTCAAAGCATTGGAGGAGGAGGCCCGCGTCCAAAAAGAAAAAGGACGAAGCGCGATACCGCCTACGAGTGCCGAAGTACGGCCAGACGCGGTGCGCGGCCAAATAGGGCGAAACTCGGCCGATTTAAAGGATGCACGCCGACAGCTTCTCTTGGATCGCGAACATCTCAAGGCAGCGTTAGATAAGGAGGTGGAGTCAACGCGGCGAACGAGAAGTGCCAACGAACTGTTATCCCAGGCAGAGTCGGCGTTGAAGAAACTCAGCGAGAAAACCGACGATCAGCAGTTGATCGAAACTTTGGAGCGCGCGTTGAAAAAACTGAAAGAAAAGGAAAAGCCGAACGCGCCCGGGGAAGAACGAAACCGCTAATCAGCAGATGCATTTTTCTGTACCGCCCCGCTGTTCCCGATGGATCAGCGGGGTTTTTGCACCGCTCATCTCGCTCATCTCGCCATCTCGTCATCTCGTTCCCAAACTCCGTTTGGGAACGCCGTCCGCGAAACTCCGTTTCGCACCGCCCTCGCTAGCGTGTGAGGGTTCACGCGAAACAGAGTTTCGCGAAGTGGGTTCCCAAACGGAGTTTGGGAACCAGAGAAACCAGAGAATCGGACCCGCTGATGCTGGATGCAGCAGTGTGCCGGGCTATTCTCCATCAACCCAAAATCCGAACACGAGCAATCCGACGCAGACCACCAAACTGCCATACGCCACGCCACGGTTGACTTGCCCCCGAGCGGGACCGAGGCCAAAGTATCGCCCTTGGTTGTGCCAGAGCCAGAGGCCGGCAGGCGCCGTGAGCGCGCCAAACAGCCAGAGGTGCCACATCTCCGAGCCATGCCGGAGCATCTCGCCGCAGTCGCCGATCGAGTCGAACGAGCCGACGCCGATGTACAATCCATTGGCGAGCAGACAAAAACCCGCGAAGAACCGCAGCACGAAGGCGCCCCAGAGCCGAATGGAGGCCGCGATGGTCCAGGCCAGCAGCGGTCCCATTATGCCGATAAGAGGGCCGGCCCAGACGACGACGAGGGGATTCGGGTTATGCTCCAGGTCCGTCCGCGAGATGGTTAACGGGTGCAGGACGACACGAGCGACTCTGCCGCCGGTCAGCCACGCGCCAAGGACATGGCCGGATTCATGAACCGCCTGCATTCCGAGCCATGAACCCAGAACCGTCGAGACGATGAGGACGATTTGATGCAGGCGATTCACCGCGTTCCCCCCAAGCACTTTCGATCCATTCCTGAGGGCCGTATCCGTGTTTGGCATACCGCGACATTCGGCCGGGCCACATCCACCATACTACCCGCTGGCGGATGAGCCTGGATCGCTCAGTATCCTTCCGTAACCGCACACTTCCCGGCCGCGAACGCCGATCCGTTTCGCATCACCCGTCTCCATCGAGCCGACAGAACCGCTCGGAATGGCCGCAAAAGGCCGTTTTCTCGCTCGAACGCGCTGCTTGGCACATCGCTTGCCTATACGCCGTGCGCCCGGATGGAGTGGAGTACCACGAGCATGATCACCCTGGACGCTAACGAGGCCGCCGCGTCGGTGGCTTATCGGACCAACGAAGTTATCGTTATTTATCCCATCACGCCCTCATCGCCGATGGGCGAATGGTGCGACGAATGGTCCGCCCACCACAGGCCGAACATTTGGAACGCCGTGCCCGAGGTCACCGAGATGCAGTCGGAGGCCGGCGCCATCGGCGCCGTCCACGGCGCCCTGCAAGCAGGCAGTCTGTCAACGACGTTCACCGCGTCGCAGGGTCTGTTGCTCATGATCCCCAATCTGTACAAGATCGCGGGAGAGCTGACCAGTTTTTGCATGCACGTGGCCGCACGGACCGTGGCGCCCCACGCTCTGTCCATTTTCGGCGATCAGTCCGATGTCATGGCCTGCCGTCAGACCGGCCTCGCCCTGCTCTGCTCCAACTCGGTGCAGGAGGCTCATGACTTCGCCTGCATCGGCCAAGCGGCGACGCTGCGGGCGCGCGTGCCGTTCTTGCATTTTTTTGACGGCTTCCGCACGTCCCACGAGGTCGCCAAAATCGAGGAGCTGAGCGATGAGGACCTGCAAGCGATGATGGACGAGGGGTTGATCGCCGCCCATCGCCGCCGGGCCTTGACCCCAGATCACCCCATCCTGCGCGGCACCGCCCAGAACCCCGACACGTTTTTCCAGGCCCGCGAGGCCGTCAACCCCTACTACCTGCGCCTGCCCGGCATCGTCCAGCAAGTCATGGACGACTTCGCCTCGCGCACGGGGCGCCGCTATCACCTGTTCGACTACGCTGGCCACCCCGAGGCCGAGCGCGTCGTGGTCCTTATGGGTTCGGGCGCGGAAACGGCCGAAGAGACGGCGGAATACCTGAACAGCAAGGGGGAGAAAGTCGGCGTCCTCAAGGTCCGGCTCTATCGCCCGTTCTCGTTACCGGATTTCATCGCCGCCCTACCGAAGACAACACGAGCCATCGCCGTCCTGGAAAAGACCAAGGAGCCGGGCGCTCTCGGTGAGCCGCTTTACCTCGACGTGGTGACGGCCCTCCATGAGGCCGCCGAGCAGGGGATCGATAAATTCGCCTCTCCGCCGCGCGTTATCGGCGGACGTTATGGGCTGTCGTCCAAGGAATTCAACCCCGCGATGGCCAAGGCCGTCTTCGACGAGCTGGCCCGGCCCACTCCGAAGAACCATTTCACCGTCGGCATCGTGGACGATGTGACGCACACTTCGCTGCCTTACGATCCGGCATTCGGCATCGAGGCCGATGATGTAGTGCGGGCGGTGTTCTTCGGCCTGGGCGCCGACGGCACGGTCGGGGCCAACAAGAACTCGATCAAGATCATCGGCGAGGAGACCGACAACTACGCGCAGGGGTACTTCGTCTACGATTCCAAAAAATCGGGAGCGATGACGATCTCTCACCTGCGCTTCGGACCTCGGCCAATCCGCTCGCCCTACCTGATCAGCTCCGCGAACTTCGTCGCCTGCCACCAGTTCAATTTCCTGGAAAAAATCGACGTCCTCGAGTACGCGGCACCCGGTGCCGTCTTCCTGCTCAACTCTCCCTATAGGCCGGAGGAGGTGTGGGACCATCTGCCGCGCGAAGTGCAGGAGCAAATCCTCGACAAGCACCTCCGCTTTTACGTGATCGACGCCCTGAAGGTGGCCAAGGACACCGGCATGGGGGGGCGAATCAACACGATCATGCAAACCTGCTTCTTCGCGGTGTCCGGCGTCCTGCCGCGCGACGAGGCCATCCGGCAGATCAAGAAGGCGGTCGAGAAGACCTACGGCAAAAAGGGCGAGGAGATCGTCCGCCGCAATTTCGCGGCGATCGATCACACGCTGTCCCACCTGTATGAGGTTTCGGTGCCGGACAAAGTGACGGCGACTGCGACCCGGCCGCCGTTGGTATCCGAGGCGGCGCCGGAATTCGTCCAGCGGGTGACGGCGGTGATGATGGCGGGCAAGGGCGACCTACTGCCCGTCTCGGCCTTCCCCGTCGATGGTACCTGGCCGACGGGTACCACCAAATGGGAGAAGCGGACCATCGCCGACGAAGTGCCCATCTGGGATCCCGGGATCTGCATCCAGTGCAACAAGTGCGCCTTCGTCTGCCCGCACGCGGCCATCCGCGCCAAGGTGTACGAGCCGCACCACTTGGACACGGCCCCTGGGGGCTTCCAGTCGATGCCCTATAAGGCCGCGGAGTTCAAGGGATGTTCGTACACCATCCAGGTAGCTCCGCAGGATTGCACGGGTTGCAACTTGTGCGTCATGGTGTGCCCCGCCAAGGACAAGGCCAACCCGAAGCACAAAGCGATCAACATGGCTCCGCTGTTGCCGGTACTGGAGGCGGAGAAGAAACATTACGACTTCTTCCTCGGCCTCCCCGATCCGCCGCGCGATCGATCGGCGCACATCGATGTCAAGGCTTCCCAGTTTGCGCTACCGCTCTTCGAGTACTCCGGTGCCTGCGCCGGCTGCGGCGAGACGCCCTACTTGAAGCTATTAACCCAACTATTCGGCGATCGAGCGCTGATCGGCAACGCGACCGGCTGCTCGTCCATCTACAGCGGCAACCTGCCGACGACGCCGTACACGAAGAACGCCGAGGGCCGCGGGCCGGCCTGGAACAACTCGCTGTTCGAGGACACAGCCGAGTTCGGCCTGGGCATGCGGCTGAGCGTGGAGAGCCTGAACCGCCAGGCGGTCGGCTTGCTTAATCGCCTCGCTTCTCGATTGCCGGAGCAGCTGGTGCGTGAGATCCTCAGCGCCGATCAAACCCACGAAAGCGGCATCGTAGCCCAGCGCGGCCGGGTGGTCGCCCTGCGCGCGAAGCTGGCGGGGATAGAATCGCCGGAGGCGCGGCGGCTGGATCTGCTGGCCGATTACCTGACTCCCAAGAGCGTCTGGTTGATCGGCGGCGACGGCTGGGCCTACGACATCGGCTACGGCGGCCTGGACCATGTGCTGTCGATGCACCACAAGGTAAACATCCTGGTGCTGGATACGGAGGTGTACTCCAACACGGGCGGTCAGGCATCCAAGAGCACGCCGCTGGGGGCCGCAGCAAAATTCGCCGCGGCCGGCAAGGAGATCCCCAAAAAGGATCTCGGACTGATGGCCATGAGCTATGGCCACGTCTACGTCGCTTCGGTCGCCTTCGGGGCCAAGGATAGCCAGACCGTCCAGGCCTTCCAGGAAGCCGAGAGTTATGATGGCCCTGCGCTGATTATTGCCTACAGCCATTGCATCGCCCACGGCTACGACCTGCGCTTTGGCCTGGAGCAGCAGAAGTTGGCCGTCGGCTCGGGCGTTTGGCCGCTGTACCGCTACGACCCGCGCCGCGTCGAGCGGGGTGAGCCGCCCTTGGTCCTGGATATGCTGCCGGGCAAGAAAACGGTGGAAGAATACATGCGGAACGAGGCGCGCTTCCGCATGGTGGAGAAGATTGACGCCGAGCGCTTCCGCCGCCTGGCGGCAGCGGCCCGTGCCCAATCCACGCGGCGCATCGCCCTCTACGAACAATTGGCCCACATCACTCTCCCCTGCTCGACAGAGCATGCCGCCTCGACCAACGGCAACGGGCAGAAATAGGAGGACGCCCCATGGACCTTTCCACGACCTACATGGGTTTCAAGCTGCCGCACCCGTTGATCCCGGGCGCATCGCCCATGGTGGATAACCTCGACACTGTCAGACGCCTGGAGGACGCGGGCGCTCCGCTCCTCGTAATGCACTCGCTCTTCGAGGAACAGATCGTCAACGAGGAGCTGTATTTCACGCGCGCGATCGAGCATACGGATCATGCCGCTGCTGAGGCGATGAGCTACTTCCCGCAGCCGGCCGAGTTCGCCCTGGGCACGGACGAGTACCTGGAGCAGATCTACCTGCTCAAACGGGTGGTATCCGTGCCGGTCATTGCTTCACTCAACGGTACCACTGAGGGAGGCTGGCTCGCCTACGCCGGATTGATCGAGCAGGCTGGAGCCGATGGACTGGAGTTGAACATCTACGACCTGGCAGCCAACCCCGACGAGACTGGCGAGCAAGTAGAGTCCCGCGCCCTGCGGGTTGTCCAGGCGGTCCGCGACACCCTGACCATCCCCATCGCCGTCAAGCTATCGCCGTTCTATTCATCGATTGCGAATTTCGCCAAACAGCTGGACAACTTCAACGTGAACGCCCTGGTGCTGTTCAACCGTTTTTACCAGCCGGACATCGATATTGAGGAATTACGGACATTGCGCGTCAACCTATCCACAGCATCAGATTTGCTCTTACGGCTGCGCTGGCTGGCGTTGTTGCACGGGAAGGTGCGGGCCTCGCTGGCAGCCACGGGCGGCGTCCACACGGCCGCCGACGCGATCAAGGCGGTGATGGCGGGAGCCGACGGGGTCCAGATCGTCTCAGCCCTGTTGCAACGCGGCCCGGCCTATTTGAAGGAAGTGCGCGAAGGGATGGCCCACTGGCTGGAAGAACATGCTTACGATTCGCTGGCGCAAATGCGAGGGAGCATGAGCCTGGCACGCTGCGCCGATCCGAAAGCCTACGAGCGTGCCAACTACATGCGGCTGCTCCAGAGTTGGTAAATCGCCTCGACGATCCATTGCGGTCGATGCCTAAGAAGCGGTATCAAGAATCAACGGCCAAAGCGCCAAGAACGCCAAGAGAAGAAAGAGAAATGAGCCATAGTTGAACCCGAATGAACTCAGATCAAAGAATTCATGTGCTCTTCTTAGCCGTGTCCATGCGTATTTATCTGTGGCTAATTATCTCTTCTTCTCTCTTTCTTCTCTTGGCGTTCTTGGCGCCTTGGCGGTTCAATTGATTAGAGGTCCTAAATCAGGCACAGAGGGAGGAAGTTACGATGGACGCTACGAAAGTTATGGCCGCACTCAACACCATCGAACAAGATCATCGGCTCGTGCTGGACCGGATGCAGGCCCTCAAAGAGACCGTGAGTTGTCTAATGTATCGGAAAACCGAGGACGTTCGACAGGTCCTCTTCAAACTCCGCGAAATCAACAAGTACTTTAGCACGGAGTTCACCTGCCATTCGGAAGAAGAGGAAGAGACGTTGTTTTCGCTTCTTGAGCAGGACAATCCGGAAGGCCATGAGTTGGTGGCGCGTCTCCGAGCGGAACATGACAAGATTTGCCGACAGTGCGCGGATTTCGATAACAGTTTGCAATTCGCCCTCGATCTGGAGGAAGGTATCAACAAAATCGTGCTAAGAGATGTGTTCATCTACGGGTGGCAGCTTTGGGAGTCGCTGGACGACCACGCTCGTGTTGAAACGCAAGCGATCCACCAGTGGTTTGAAAGCTCGTTCCCCAAGGAGGCAGCGCGAAGCGGTTAACGGTTGTAGGGTGGGCCGAGTTTTCGAGGCCCACCAGCGGCGGTGTGGTGGGCCTCCTTCGTCGGCCCACCCTACAATGGCTTCGCTTACTCCACCAACTCCTGCCGAAGATACTCATCGATCGATTTGGCCGCCTTCCGCCCGGCGGCCATGGCCAAGATCACGGTGGCCGAGCCGGTGACAATGTCGCCCGCGGCGAACACGCCGCGTTTCGAGGTACGCAGCGTCTCCGGATCGGCCGCGATGTAACCCTTGCGGTTCGTCCTCAGATCGGGGGTCGTCGATTGGACCAAGGGATTGGCGCCCGTCCCCAGCGCGATGACGGCCATCTGAATGGGAAGATCGAACTCCGAGCCTTGCACGGGAACGGGCGCGCGCCGGCCGGATTCATCCGGCTCTCCCAACTCCATCTTGATGCAACGCACGCCACTGAGCCGTCCCTGTTCGTCTCCCAAAAAAGCGACAGGGTTGGTTAGGCAGAGGAATTGAATCCCCTCGTCCTTGGCGTGTTTCACTTCTTCGGCGCGGGCGGGCATCTCGGTCTCGGAGCGCCGGTAGATCAGGTAGCTCGTGCGGGCGCCGAGACGGCAAGCGGTGCGGACGGCGTCCATCGCGGTATTGCCCCCACCGACGACCGCAATGTCCTTGCCCCGGCAATCGAAAACCGGCTCATCGAAAGTCCGGTCGTTGGCCTTCATGAGATTCACTCGGGTCAGAAATTCGTTGGCCGAGTACGCCGCGTTGAGGTGCTCTCCCGGCACGCCAAGGAACTTGGGCAATCCGGCGCCGGTGGCGATGAGGATGGCATGGTAGCCCTCCTCGTTGAGCAGCTCGTCGATGGTGACAGTCTTGCCGATGACGACATTGGTCTGGAAATCGATACCCATCTGCCGCAGCACGTTGATCTCGTGGCGGACGATCTCCTTGGGCAAACGGAACTCGGGGATGCCGTAGAGGAGCACACCGCCAATCTCGTGCAACGCTTCGAAAACGGTGACGGCATGGCCCCAGCGCACCAGGTCGCCTGCGGCGCTCAGGCCGGCTGGCCCACTGCCGACGATGGCGACCTTCTTGCCCGTGGGCGGAGCTTTGGCGGGCAGTCCGAACTCCCCGTGCTCGCGCTCGTAGTCGGCCACGAAACGTTCCAGGTAGCCGATGCCGAGAGGTTCAAACTTGTTGCCCAGGATACAACACTCTTCACACTGCGTTTCTTGGGGGCAGACCCGGCCAGTGATGGCCGGCAGGACATTATCCTCACGGATCTTGGCAGCCGCAGCCAGAAAGTCGCCTTGCTCGATGAGATGGACAAAGGCCCGAATGTTGACGTGGACGGGGCAACCTTGCTGACAATGGGGTTTGACGCACTCCAGGCAGCGCATGGCTTCCGTCGTCGCGCCCAGGACGGTCAGCCCTCGGTTGACTTCGGTGAAGCTGCATCGCCGCTGTTCGGCCGGCTCCTCCGGCATCGGTTGGCGCGGGATCTTCATCCGTTCCTTGGGCGACATTTTCTTCTCGCTCATCAGACCTTCTCCACAATGTGACGAACTTCCGGGTGGGCGGCCTCAAGCCGGCACGACTCGCGGACCTCCTGCACAAACTCCTCGGCGTGTTCGCGGAACTCCCGCAACTCCTCCGACTCGCGGTCGGCGTAGGTCCGGTTCCGCCGGGCGAGGATGTCGAAGTCCACGATGTGCGCGTCGAACTCGGGGCCGTCCACGCAGGCGAATTTCGCACCCTCGGAGGTGATGATTCGACACCCCCCGCACATGCCGGTGCCGTCCACCATCAACGAGTTGAGGCTGACTACCGTGGGCACTCGATAGGGGCGCGTAACCTCGGCCACAGCCTGCATCATGCGCACCGGCCCGATCGCCAGGACCAGGCCGATGGGGGGCCCGGCTTCCAACATCTCTTTCAAGGGGTCGATTACCAATCCCTTGAGGCCATAACTGCCATCATCGGTCGTGAGAAAGACCTCGTCGCTGATGGCGCGAATCTCTTCTTCAAGGATCACCAGATCGCGGGAGCGCCCGCCCAAAATGGAAATCACATGGTTTCCGGCTTGGTGCATGGCCTTGGCCGTCGGATAGGCGATGGCCGCGCCAACGCCGCCGCCGATGACGACGACGGTGCCGAAGTTCTTGATCTCCGACGGCTTGCCCAGCGGCCCGACCACATCGAGCAAAGCATCGCCCGCTTCGAGCATGTTCATCAGCTTCGTCGTTTTGCCGATGCCCTGGACGATGAGCGTGATCGTACCGCGAGCGGCGTCGCCGTCCGCGATGGTAAGAGGAATGCGCTCACCGCGTGGATGCACGCGCACGATGACGAATTGGCCGGCCTGGCGTTTTCGAGCGATGCGCGGCGCCTCGATCACGAACCGTTTGATATCCGGAGCAAGAAACGCGCTCTCGACAATGGGAAACATCGACTGCCCTCACACACAACGGAACACATCATTCAACTCGGAACCGATTTCTGGTAAGCCGCGAAGATGGCCTGACCGACGCGCTCGATGGCCAACTTCCATTGTTCCATCAACTCCGGGTTCCAGTCCGCACCATGAAACTCGCGGAGCGTCCGCAAGAGGTCGCTGGTGAATTGCGCGTACATCGCCAAGGGCGCGCACAACATCTGCGGCGAGCTAGAAGGTTCCACCGGAGGCCCTGCCCCCTCTGTCCCCCAGAAAATCAACCGTACCTCGGGACAGCCACTCAAGGCCCCCGTGAAGAATGAACGGCTCACCGCATGCCTCTGTTCCAGGATGCGATGAAAGCTCTCTTGAATGTCCATCGCGATCCCTCCCCTAGAGTCGTTTCCGAGCCTGAAGCGTAAGGGAAGAGCAATTCGATCCTTCGCTTACGCTTCAGGCTCGGAAACATGCAATCGAAGCGCTCGGCGCTCATCGACGTTCTTGACCGCGCGAACGATTAACGGTGCGAGTGAATGCAGCGGGCAAGGACAGCAAGCGGAGTCCCAGTTAACGCAGTGTTCGCAGATCCGGCGGCGATTGTTCAACAGATACGGCAGGACCCATTTGCTCCGTACTCCGTGGATCGCGTCGATCAGCTCCGGAAAAAAATACTCGATACCACACCATTTTCCCCGCGGAGCACAGGGGGGGCCGCCCGGAGGGCACTCAACACAGTAACGACAGACCTCCCGGCGAATTTCCCGCATGTACTCGGCGAGATCGATTTCGCTTCGCATGGCCGGCTCCTCTTTGGCGCTTGACTCGAGTGGACCTCCCCTCCTGGAGATAGCACGCTCCATGCCGGAGAGCTTTTTCTTTGTATCTCTCCCAGGTAGATTTTTTGGACGGAGAAACACGGTTGTCCCCGCCGATTTCGTCGGCGCCGCGCGGACTCGATTGTGCGTTCCTGGAAAAGCGCTGTGCGGTTCCGGCGCATGGCAGGGATCTTTTGCCACTTTCGGTACTGATGAGGATCCGCAAAAAAGAAGAGTTCAGCGAGGGGGCGAAGGTGTTCCACACGACGGCACCCGGATTGCTCCCTGGGAGTGGTCGGACGCAAGTAATCTTTGCCCACGAGGAGTGTCCCATGAGCGAACCCATTTACTCTCCCGGGCTGGAGGGGGTCATCGCGGGTGAGACGGCGGTCTCCACGATTGAGGGCGGGCTACGCTACCGCGGCTATCCAGTTGGAGAACTGGTGGAAAACGCGGGCTTCGATGAGGTGGCTTTCCTGCTGCTGCATGGCAACCTGCCCAATCGCTTCCAGCTGGCCAGTTTCCAGCGCCGTCTGGCCGCGGCTCGAAGCTTGCCGCATCCCTTGCTCGATCTGCTGCGTGTTCTGCCGCCGGCAATCTCGCCGATGGACGTGGTGCGCACCTCCGTCAGCATCCTGGCTCATTACGACCCGGAAACCGAAGACGGCGCCCATGAATCCAATCTGCGCAAGGCGGAGCGACTCGTGGCCCAAATTCCCGTGGCCGTGGCCGCCCACTACCGCCTGAGTCGGGGCATGGAGGCGGTGCCGGCCCGCCGGGAACTCGGCAACGCTGCCAACTTTCTCTATATGCTGCGCGGCGAGGAAGCCTCCTTCGACACCGTACGCGCTTTGGATGTTTCGCTGATCCTCTATGCCGAACACGAATTCAACGCCTCGACCTTCGCCGCACGGGTAGCCTGCTCGACACTGGCCGACCTGCATTCCGCCATCGTAGCCGCCATCGGCGCTCTCAAAGGTCCGCTGCACGGAGGGGCCAACGAGAAGGTGATGGAAATTCTGGAAGCCGCGGGAGGACCGGAGCAGGCGGAGTCATGGTTGCGTCATGCTCTCGCCCGCAAAGAGCGCATCATGGGGTTTGGCCACCGCGTCTACAAGACGGGCGATGTGCGCGCCGGTATCCTCAAGCCGTACGCACGGAGGGCGGCGGAGGCGGCCGGCGTGCTCCACTGGGAGCAAACCGCTGAAATCATCGAGCGCGTCCTCGCCGAGGAGAAGCACCTGTTTCCCAACCTCGATTGGCCCGCCGGCCGGTTGTACTACGCTCTTGGTCTGGAGATCCCGCTGTACACCCCCATTTTCGTGATGGCCCGTGTCGCGGGCTGGTGTGCCCACTTCATCGAGCAGCACGAAAACAACCGGCTCATCCGCCCACGCTCACGCTACATCGGTCCGGACGTACGCCATGTCCAGTCGATTCGCGAGCGCGAGTGATGGCCTATTGGAAACGGAACGCGAGCAGGAACGATCATGAGCTTCGGAGCGTTCCACATCGATCCGCAGGAGCTGGCAGCGGTTGTACCCGACTGTTACGCCGAGTTCCGGCCAGTCGTGGCCGACGGGCTGTCGTTTTTCCTGGAACGCCTCTCGCCGCCACGACTGGCCGCGGTCTTTCAGGCCCAGGCCGAATTACCTGCCGATGCCTCTTTGCCGCGCCGGCTCGTCCTGTTTCTGCACGCCTGCCCGGCCCTTCACAAGATCGGGCAGGTCGTCGCGCGCAATCGGCACCTCGATCTGGAACTCCGCCGGCATTTGCAAGAACTGGAAAGTCTCGAACCGCACACGCCGGGCGAGCAGTGGCGGCCAATTCTCGAACGCGAGCTGGCTCCTGTCGTGGAGAAGTATCGTATCCGGGTCGAGGAGCAGCCTTTGGCAGAAGCGAGTGTTGCCATCGTTGTTCCTTTGACTTGGTGCGATCCGGCCGACGGTCGCCGGCGGCACGGAGTGGCCAAACTGCTCAAACCCGGCATCGTGGAACGACTTGCCGAAGACCTTGCCATTTTGGGCCGATTGGCCGATTACCTGGAGGAGAAGTGGATCGCGTACCGACTGCCGCCCCTGGCCTACCGGCAGATCCTCGATGAGGCAGCAGACCTGCTCACGAACGAAGTGCGAGTGCCGCAAGAACAAGCGGCCCTGCGCTGTGCCGCGGATCAATTCGAGGGGCGTTCGGACATTCAAATTCCCCAACGGTTGCCGTTCTGTACCGACACGATGACGGCCATGGAGCGCGTCTTTGGCCGCAAGATTACCGACCCGCATGGATTGAGCGAATGGCAGCGTCCGGCCCTGTACTATGCGGCCGTGCGATCGCTCGTGTCGGACATTCTGTTCAGTCGTGACGAGTCGGTGTTGTTCCACGGCGACCCGCACGCAGGCAATCTCGTGGCCACGCGGGACGGGCGGCTGGCGCTCCTGGATTGGAGTCTCACGGGACGACTGACAACAGAAGACCGGGAACGGATGTCGCAGATACTCGTCGGTGCGCTCGCGTTGGACCTTGACAAAGTTGCGACCGGGGTCGTGGGGTTATCCAACGAAGCTGCCGACGAGGATCTCGTCGCCCGGCATGTCCAAAAGGCGGTGATGGGGTTACGCTGGCGCAGACCGCCGGGACCGCGATGGGTCATCGACCTCCTCGATAACCTGACCCGTGCCGGCGTCCGCTTCCCGCCGCGGTTACTGCTTTTTCGCAAGGCATTTTTGACGATCGAGGGCGTATTGGCAGATGTGTGGCCTGCTGGTTTGCTGGACGAAACGCTGATGGCCGAGGCGCTCGTGCGGTTCGCGTGGGAATGGCCGCTGCGCTGGTGGAAGCCGCTCCACGATCGCGATTATGCCACGCATGTCAGCTCCGCGGATCTGTTGCAATTGATGCTGCGTCCCGCACGTCAACTTTGCCTGGTAGTGTCCTAGTGGTTCCTCATGGCGAACCTCCTCCCTTTAACAGCACCCATATTGCCCACACGAGTTCCGCTAGCCCTATCGCCAGGAACAGCAATGGCAGTGCCAGCCGCAAACTGCGGCTTTCCCAGCTAGGTCAAGTCCCGCACATTTTGGTCATGAATGGCTTGTCTGCACCGCCCACGGTTCCCTTGACAAAGCCGTAGAGTTTCAGTGCGCCCATCACTGTGAAGGTGATTCCGACGAATGCCGGTACGAACCAGTTAATGAAGGAGATCATTGAGGAGTCCTCCTATTTCGAGGAAATAGGCCAAGAATAGTCATCTGGCTTCTCTTACTTGTTCGCTTCGAGCCTTGGAAGCTTTTCTGAGAAAGACAAGGCTGCCTACGGTGCCAACCAAGAACAAAGCGGGGAAAACAACGATAGCCAGGATGAAAAACACGGGTTCGTCCGCACCATGCCTTTCCCATAAGCCCTCACCAAACCACAAAATGAACAGGCCATAGACGACATTATGCAGCACGGCGCAGACGGGAATCGCGACGGCGGAAATGCCCGCCAACAAGAGGAAAGCCTTTTGCGCCCTGGCCTCATGGAGCCTCACGGTCAGCACGACCACCACAAGTCCCAGGAGAGCGAAGACAATCGCCAGGAAAACAAGCAGTGAGGTAGGCAGCCAATTGAGTCGCCCATCCAGGCTGATCAAGCCAACGAATAGCGCGAAGATCAAAACCGTCACACAGAAGGCGATATTCCTGATCTGCGAAGATGTAAAAGGCATGAGTGTCTCCCGAAAGAAAGTGCCTACGGTTCTTACTGTTCCGGGATGATTACGGCGCTGGTAGAGCAAGTACTGTGCCGGAAGCCTGACTGGGGTGCTGGCGCAGGGGCCTTCCATCTAGAAGCGAATGCGGAATAACAACTTATGGCAGAGCCAGCATTTGCAAAAAATGCACCCATCGACGTTTGCGCTGACCGAATGCGAGGCCAAATCTGCCGGAGTCGGAGTAGAGTACCGAAACCGCACACGTCGGGTTTACGTTGCCGCCTAGGTCCACCTCGATTGCCGTGTTCTGTGAGAAGCAAGCGATTCCTCAAATATTTCGGGCATTTTTGGACCAAAGCCCAATATCCCTTGCTTGTCGGGACAATACACTCATCTTCGCTAGACAGGAAACTACATGCTGCGGACCGTGATTAAACCCAATGGAAGAAATGTTGTCTCGCGGTTGGGCCGAACTCATCGCTCGGGATAGTGGTCCCTTGCACATTCGGCTCATCCTCCAACCCCTGGTAGCAACCATCCTCGCGACTCGGTCCGGACTTAAGGATGCCCACGAAGGCAGGCCGGTCTTTTTCTGGACCATCTTCGGGGAGCCAGCGAAATGGCGATTCCTCATGCGCGAGGCCTGGGAGGATGTGGGCAAGCTGTTCCTCGTTGCCGTCGTGCTGGATGTGGTTTACCAGATCATCGTTCTGCGTTGGGTTTACCCGGTGCAGACCCTGATTGTGGCCACCGTGCTGGCCATCGTTCCGTATTTGGTGTTTCGAGGTCTGGCAAACCGCGTTCGACGACGAATTGGGCCAAAGAAATCGCAGGAATGAAGAGAAGGATGTGAGCGTGGCTGAAGCGACAGCTGGAAAGGCCAAAACAACGCTCGATAGTTCCTGCCCTCGGGTCAGAGGGCAGGACCTAGGGAAAGAATCCAGGCATAATGACGGAAAATCCGTTTCGCACAAGGTGAGTTCCATGACGACATCCTTACCGCACAATCGCTCGCGCTTTCTGAAAAAAGCAGCTACACCCGTCCTCGTTCTGTTGCTGCTCTACCTGATATTGGCCTATGTCCTCCTGCCCCTGGGCTGGGTGCGCTATGCTCACCGCCATCCTGCCTGGGAAGATGCGCCACGCATCACCCACACGGGCGCGGACATTCCCGGCGATCCGCTCAACGTCGCCCTGGTCGGCAGCGAAACGGGGGTGAAGAAAATCATGCTGGCCGCGGGGTGGCATCCGGCCGATCCCCTCACTCTTAAGAGTTGTCTGGAGATAGCGGAAGCATCCGTCCTCAAGCGAACCTATGAGGATGCGCCGGTCAGCAACCTGTTCCTGTTCGGCCGCAAGCAGGATCTGGCCTTCGAGCGTCCAGTCGGTAACAACCCTCGGAAACGCCACCACGTCCGGTTCTGGAAATGGGACCAGCTTGGTCCAGAGGGACAACCCGTGTGGTTCGGGTCAGCCACCTACGACGAGCGTGTCGGCTTGAGTCACACCACGGGCCAAGTCACCCATCACATTTCCGCCGACATCGATTTCGAGCGCGACCACCTCATCCACGACCTGGAAGGCACCGGAGAGCTGGCAAAAGTGTACGTCGTGGACGGGTTCCAGAAGACTCTCGCGGGAAGGAATGGAGGCGGCGACCCCTGGCACACGAACGGCAACCTCGCCGTCGCCGTGCTCGGGTCTTCGTAATGCCCTTGAGCTACCGGTATTCCTCCCAGTCGATGTGTCGCATATCGCCGTGGCGCAGATACTGGCGGTGCATGGCCAGACCGAGCGAGAGCGAAAGCGGTTCGTGCCCTTCCTTGGTCAATTTCAGGTAATGACGTAGTTGGTCGCGGTAATCGGGATGGGCGCAGTTGTTGATGATGAGCAGCGCTCGTTCGTGCGGATCCTTGCCGCGCAGGTCGGCGATGCCCTGTTCGGTAGCCACGATCTGCACCGAGTGCTCGCTGTGGTCCATGTGTGCGGCCAAGGGCACGATGGTGGAAATTTTGCCTCCCTTCACCGTCGAGGGGCACGAGAAGATCGACAGGTAGGCGTTGCGCGTGAAGTCGCCGGACCCGCCGATGCCGTTCAGCACTGACTTGCCCATCACATGCGTCGAGTTGACGTTGCCGCCCAGGTCCACCTCGACGGCCGTGTTCATGGACACGACACCCAGCCGTCGCACGATCTCGGGATGGTTCGAGATCTCTTGCGGCCGCAGCACGATGCGATGCTTGAAAAACGCCACGTCGTCGGCGACATGCTTCATCATCTTCGGCGAGAGCGTCAGGGCGCACGTGGACGCGAACTTGCAGCGTCCCTGTTCGAGAAGTGGGAGCGCCGAATCCTGCAAGACTTCCGTGTACATCTCGAAGTCCGGGATTTCCTTCCGCTTCGCGATCGCCGACAGCACGGCATTGGCGATGTTGCCCACGCCCGATTGCAGAGGGAGGAAGTGAGGCGGAATCCGCCCGCGTTTCATTTCGTTGACCAGGAAGTCGGCCAGGTTGTATCCGATCTGGTCCGTCGCCGGCGTCGGTTCCTCGAAGGGTTCGTTTTCGTCTTCCAGGTCGGTGTACACAATTCCCGCAATCTTCCGCGGGTCCACGACGCATACCGGCGAGCCGATCCGGTCGTGGACGTGGTCCACGCGGATTTCTTGCCGCGCCGGCGGATCGTCCGGCTCAAACAGATCATGGATTCCCAGCAGCTCAGGCGAGTGCTTGGCGTTTAGCTCAATCAGCACACGCTCTGCCAAGCGCAGATAGGTATTGGACGCTCCAACCGAGGTCGTGAGTACCACGCCTCCGGCTGAAGTCAGGTCGCACGCCTCGACCACGGCCCAATGCACGGGGCCGAGAAACCCGTAGCGGACCACCTGCGGCAGCTGCGATAGGTGCATATCGACGAACCGCACATGCCCCGCGTTGATCTGTTTTCGCAGGATGCTGTTCGATTGATACGGGGTGCGAAAGCTGATCGCCTCGGCCTCTGCGAGCGCTCCGTCCAACGACGGCCCCGTCGATGCGCCGGTCAGCACACCCACCTTGAACTCCCGGCCGGCGGCGTGTTCGCACTTCGCTCGCGCCGCCAGGGCCTTCGGGATCGCCTTCGCCGAACCCGCGGGCGAGAAGCCGCTGAAGCCGATGGTCGCCCCGTTTGGGATAAGCTCGGCCGCCTCCTCGGCGGTCAAAATCGGAATCGGATGATACATGAATATTCCTTAAATACCGAATGCCTCCAGGATGCGCCGAGCGGCAGCCTCCGCCGGAACAGCGCCCGCAAGCACATCGCGTTCGAGGTCGTCTCGGATCGTCTGCACCGCTGGGTGAGTGCGAACGGCCTGGCGGAGATGGTCCTCGACGAGGGACCACATCCACCGGAGGTTTTGCCGCCGGCGCCGGTCGGCTAGCTCCCCAGTCGTTTTCAGCCGCTGTTGTCGTCGCTCGATGATTTCCCAAACGGCATCGATGCCCTGCCGGTGCAGGGCGCTGCAAGTCAGCACGTTGGGGGGATTGTCGGCTCGTCCGGCCAGCGAGTGGAGAGCATCACGGTACTGCCCGGCGGCCAGCTCAGCGGCCGACCTCATCGCGCCGTCGGCCTTGTTGACAGCGATCACGTCCACCAGTTCCAGCAGGCCGCGTTTGATGCCCTGCAAATCGTCGCCCGCGCCGGGCAGCATCAGGGCCAGGAAACAATCGGTCATATCGGCCACCACTGTCTCGGATTGGCCGACGCCGACCGTCTCGATGAGCACGGCCTGGTATCCCGCCGCCTCGCAGGTCAGCATGGCCTCGCGAGTTTTCCTTGCGACGCCGCCGAGGGTGCCGGCCGAGGGCGAGGGGCGGATGTAAGCGGCGGGATTGGTGGAGAGCTTGGCCATGCGCGTCTTGTCGCCGAGAATGCTGCCGCCGCTGATGCCGCTGGAAGGATCCACGGCCAGGACAGCGACGCGCAGACCGCGGCTAACCAGGTGGAGACCGAATGCTTCGATGAACGTGCTTTTCCCGACGCCGGGCACTCCAGTGATGCCGATCCGCACCGACTGGCCTGTATACGGCAAGAGGCGGGTGAGAACTTCCTCGGCCAGCGGTTGATGACGAGGACTGCTGGATTCGATCAACGTCAGGGTGCGGGCCAGGATGGCCACATCGCCCGCCCGCACCCCGGCGACGTATTCCTCCGCCGTCAGCTGGCGACGACGGGGGACAGCCCGCCTCTCTGAGTCATCCTGCATTCTTCGTCCTTCCGAGTAGGCGAACGGCCGGCGTCAGCCGGCTGGTCGGTCTTACCAGCCGGCTGACGCCGGCCGTTCGCCGAGGAGCCGTGGTCTATTTTTCAATGCTAATCGCCAATCGATCCGCCAGGACCCGGAGAAGCTCGGCCGCGGCCTCGCTGATCACCGTGCCGGGACCGAACACGGCTGCCGCCCCGGCATCGTACAGGGCCGGGTAGTCCTGCGGCGGAATCACGCCGCCGACGACAATGAGAATGTCCTCTCGGCCGAGTTTCGTCAATTCCTCCCTGAGCTGGGGCACCAACGTCAGGTGCCCGGCAGCCAGCGTGCTGACGCCGACGATATGCACATCGTTTTCCACCGCCTGCTTCGCCGTCTCCGCGGGCGTTTGAAACAGCGGACCGATGTCCACATCGAAGCCTAGATCGGCCAATGCCGTGGCGATCACTTTTTGCCCTCGATCGTGGCCGTCCTGTCCCATCTTGGCAACCAGGATGCGCGGCCGGCGGCCCTCCGCCTCCTCGAATTGTTCAACCAGGCGGCGCACGTCGTGCGTGGCGGCCTGTCCTTTCTCGACCTCGGACGCATAAACGCCGCGCAACGCCCGTACCGGGGCCTCATAGCGGCCATAAACTCGTTCCAGCGCCTCGCTGATTTCGCCCACTGTGGCCCTGGCTCGTGCCGCGTCGATCGACAATTCCAGCAGATTGCCGGAGCCGGAGCGGGCTGCCTCGGTCAAGGCCTGCAAGGTCGATTCGACCTTGGCCGGATCGCGCTCCGCTCGCAACGTTTTCAGGCTGGCAATTTGCGCCTCGCGAACGGCGGTATTATCCACTTTCAGCACCTCAATTTGTTCGGGCGTGGTGGGGCGGTACTTGTTGAGGCCGACAACCGTTTGCCGGCCAGAGTCGATGCGGGCCTGAGTGCGCGCCGCTGCCTCCTCGATACGCAATTTGGGAATGCCCGCCTGGATGGCCTTGGTCATGCCGCCCAGCTCTTCGACCTCGCGGAGATGCTGCCAGGCCCGCAGGGCCAGATCGTGCGTCAATCGCTCGACATAGTAGCTGCCGCCCCACGGATCGGCGACATTGCAAGTATCAGTTTCTTGCTGCAAGAACAGCTGCGTGTTGCGCGCGATCCGGGCGGAAAAATCGGTCGGCAGGGCCAGGGCCTCGTCCAGCGCGTTGGTGTGCAGCGACTGGGTATGTCCGTGCGCGGCGGCCATCGCCTCCAGGCAGGTCCGCGCCACGTTGTTGTACACGTCCTGGGCCGTCAGGCTCCAGCCGCTGGTTTGGCTGTGCGTTCGCAGCGACAGACTCTTGGGATTCTTCGGGTTGAATTGCTTAATGAGTTTCGCCCACAGCATTCGCCCGGCTCGCAGTTTGGCGACTTCCATGAAGTAGTTCATGCCCACGGCCCAGAAGAACGACAGCCGCGGGCAGAAGGCGTCCACGTCCAGACCGGCATGCATGCCGGTGCGGACATACTCCAATCCGTCGGCCAGCGTGTAGGCCAGTTCCAGGTCGGCGGTGGCGCCGGCCTCCTGCATGTGGTAGCCGCTGATGCTGATGCTGTTGAACTTCGGCATGCGCCGGCTCGTGTAGGCGAAGATGTCGGCGATGATGCGGATGCTCGGTTCGGGTGGATAGATGTAGGTGTTGCGGACCATGAACTCCTTGAGGATGTCATTCTGAATGGTCCCCGAAAGCTGTTCTGGCTTCACGCCCTGTTCCTCGGCGGCGACGATGTACAGGGCCAGCACCGGCAGCACCGCTCCATTCATGGTCATTGATACGCTCATACGATCGAGCGGGATGCCGTCGAACAGCGTGCGCATGTCGAGGATGCTGTCGATCGCCACACCGGCCATGCCGACGTCGCCAGCGACGCGCGGATGATCGGAGTCGTAGCCGCGATGCGTCGCCAGGTCGAAGGCGATGCTCAGGCCCATTTGCCCGGCCGCGAGGTTGCGGCGATAGAAGGCGTTGGAATCCTTGGCCGTCGAGAAGCCGGCGTACTGCCGCACCGTCCAGGGCCGCAGGACGTACATGGTAGGATAGGGGCCACGGAGAAACGGCGGCACGCCGGGCATGGTGTCAAGATGATCGACCCCGCTCAGGTCCGCGGCGCGATAGAGCGGCCGCAACGGAATCTGCTCCGGAGTCATCCAGGCGAGCTTGTCGGAATCTGAGTTGGAGGTCTTGCGCCAGGTATCGAAAGGCGCGGCGTTTCCCCCACCTAGAGGCACATCGGCGAAATTCGGAATTGCACTCATAATTACAGCACGCACTCCTCAAGGACTCAGGTGATTTCGTCGTCATCCAATCGGCTGCTGGAGCTTGTTCAGCGGTCCAATGATCCGATCCATTTTCCGGGACACGTCTTCCTCGCGGCTTCGCTTTCGTAACCGGCGCTCCTCGATTTGCGGGCTTTTCAACTCCTCTTCAAGCAGCCTCCGCAGGAGATTCTCGAATTCTTCGGTAGTTAACGTCATCTGAGGCTCGTTCATGATTCGACTCCTTACAGGGCAGGTTTCCGAGCCTGAAGCGTTAGAGAAGGCCGTCTTCGCTAACGCTTCAGGCTCGGAAATACATCAGGCATGTTCCGATACCCCCTCTTCGCAAAGCATCTGGCGCAGAATGCCCAGCACGTCACACTTCATGAAGATAAAGCGATCCACGCCGGCTTCGCGCCAGGCGTTTTCGTTCGCGGCCGGGTTGCCGGCCAAGACAACCGTGCGCGCCCCGGCCGCCTTCAAGGCGGGGGCAAGCTGCGGCACGATTTCGGGGTACAGCTTGTCGGAAGAGCAAATGACCGCAATGCTCGCCCCGCTCTCGGTGAACGCCCTGGCCGCGCCCTGGACCTCGCGGAAGCCGTTGTTGCCGATGATCTCAAAGCCGCCTGCCTCGAAGAAATTCTTGGCGTATGTCGCCCGCGCCGTGTGGTGAGCGACCGACCCCATGTTGGCCAGGAACACACGAGGACGCTTGCCGTGGAACATCTGCCAGGAATCGCTGGCCGCACGCAACTCCTCGAACGGCTGAGCGAAGGGGTGGGGCGCCAGAGGGGGGATCGCGGTCGGCTCGGTGTGGAAGTCCAGAGCTCGGGCCAATTGGCCAATCGACGCTCCGGCCAGGGCCGCCTCGACTGCGAGCGCGACGGTGGAGCCGGTCGGACGCGAGTTGATGGTCAAGAGATGGCCTAGGATCATGCTCCTATGCCGAGCCTTTGCCACTCGCGCCACGGCGTCGGCCCGCAAGGTGATTCGGTCGGGTGCCGGCCGAACGACAAGCTGCTCGGCAACGTTGGGAAACTCGCTGACTCCGGTGATACCTTCCTTGCGGCGAGCAAGGTTTTTCGCTCGCGGTGCGAAAGCCGAGTCGATCTGCCGCGCGACCCAGCCATCCTGGATTGCCCGCAGCATGCCGCCGCCGCGCTCGATGTCCTGAAAAATGCCCCACGCCTTATCCGCAATCTGATCCGTCAGCCATCCCAGATACCAGCTGCCGCCGGGCGGGTCGATGACGCGATTTAGATGGGCCTCCTCCTGGAGAATGAGAACGGTGTTGCGGGCGATGCGACGACTGAGTTCGTCCGGCAGTCCAACCGCCGCATCGAACGGCACCGACGTGATCGCCTCGGCCCCACCGACGCCGGCCGCGAAACAGGCAACGGTGTTGCGCAGCACGTTCACGTAGGGATCTCGCAGGGTCAAGACGCGCTTGCTGACCCGTGAATGAATGCGCATGGCCGCGGCGGACGGCGAGCCGCCGCACGCTTCGACGACCCTCGCCCACAGCCGGCGGGCGGCCCGCAGCTTGGCGATTGCCAGGAAGTGGTGCGTACCCAGGCTGATGCTGAAAAGAATCTGCCGGGCGGCGGTATCGATGTCCAGTCCGGCTCCGCACATGGCGCGCAGATACTCGACGGCCGTGGCCATGCCGAAGGCCAAATCCTGCGCCGCGGTGGCGCCGGCATGGTGATAGGGGGCCGTGCCGACACGCACCGCGGTGGCTTGGGGATAATTCTTCGCCGTCCACGCGGCCAACTCTGCCATCAGAGTTAGGGCCGCCGCCGGCGAAATCGGCAAGTGGCCATCGCGAACCAGCACGGCGAGCGGGTCGGCGTTGAACGCTCCCCGTGCCTGCTCCAGCGCGACGCCCCGCCGCCGCCACAGCGCGGCCAACATCGCCGCGGCCGGCACAAACGCCGCACCCGCTTCCAGCGTCACGCCGATCATATCCAGGTGGACGTTGGCCAAAGCGAGGTCCAGGTCGTCGGCATGGTAAACCATCAGCCCGTCGCGCCCCGCCAGTGCGTCCGCCGCCGGATCGTCGGGATCCAGGCCATTCCGTGCCGCGATGTCAAGCCGTAGGAGCAGCGACGTTACCCCACCCTGGAGATCCTCAAGGATCGCCTGATTCGTGATGGCCGGATCGGGGTGAGCATGTTCCTGACGAAGATCCCAACCGGTCTGCACCGCCCCCAGAGGCCGAGCGCCGCGCACGAACGGCGCAAGCCCTGGAAAGCCTTCCGGGTCTTTCTCGCTGGGCCAATCCGCACGGGTATAGACCGGTTGGATGTCGATGCCTTCGTAGGTATGGGTTACGAGCTTCTGCTCGAACGGCGCTCCTTCCAGATCGGCCTCCGCCAGCGACCGCCAAGCTTCATAGCTGATCGGAGGGAAGTCGTCTCGAAGGGTGAATTCGGGTGCAAGCATAAGGTTTACTTCCTTGGCACTGCCCGACGCTTCTGCGAAGCGTCGCTAAACTGCCGGTTCGCACAGCTCGGTCAACACTCCAAAGCTACTTTTTGGGTGGAGAAACGCGATTCGCATGTGGTGCGCGCCGGGGCGAGGAGCCTCGTCGATCATACGCACGCCCGACTGTTTTAGCTCGGCGATCCGGGCTTCCAGATCCTCGACCGTCATGGCGACGTGGTGGAGACCTTCGCCCCGTTTTTCGAGGAAGGCCGCAACGGTGCTGGCCGGCTCCGTCGGTTCGAGCAGCTCGAAACGAACATCCCCAACGCGAAAGAAACCGACGCGGACTTTCTGATCCGCGACGACCTCGATGCCCTCGAACACTGCCCCTAGAACGCCCTCGTAGAACCCGCGCTGGGCATCGATCGAGCGGACAGCGATTCCTATGTGATTCACGGCTTTAACAGGTGTCATCGATCACTCCTAATTACTGCTGGCACCCGTCGCTGTGGCGCTCCGGGCGAGTAGCTCATTCGCTTCCTGGTTGTTGGGTATTAGCAAGCGGAGTGCCGGCTGCCGAACACGCAACCGATTCTCACTGAAAGCCTTGTTTTCCCGCGTATTCTCGCGGTCTTGGGTGTTTTTCCGTTTCAAAGACCGCTACGTCAGCGCGACTGAATCGCACAGCTTGCTCCAACCGGGGCCGAAACCGCACAGTGGAGCCAGGCGGCCCTGCCAAGGCGGCCGGTTCCGAGACGTGCATTCAGGATGGGATTTCGGAACGCCGAAGAATTGTCTGCATCGTGCGAGTCCGAGTTTGGCACGGAAGGCGAATTCAAGCCACGGATTCCAGAAGCAATTTGGCGTCCAACAGATCTGGCGTCGTGAAACCTTCCTGGTAAGTGTCGTAGACGGCCGAGAGCGCGGCGCGGGCCTCGTCGCGGCGGCCTTGCTGTTGCCAGAGCCGGGCCAGACTCATCGTGGCCCGTAGCTCCCATGCCTTGCTCTGTTGGCGACGAGCCGTCTCGATTGCCTGGCGGAAGCAGTCTGCAGCAGCGGCCGAGTCGGCTGACTCGGCCAGCACCAGTTCGCCTTTGAGCCGCTGTAACTCGGCCTCATAGAAACGCTCGTCGCTCTTCTCCGCGACGGTCAGACCCTCGTCGAGCGCCTTCACCGCGTCCTCGAACAGGCCGGCCTGCGTGTATGCGTCGCCCAGGAATCCGAGGTGGAGCGTAAGATCTAGACCGGCGCCGGTGGCGCGAAGGTCGTGAAGCCCTTTCAGGAGCTGTGGCAGCGCTTCCCGCCATTGTCCCTGCAGGACCAAGGAGTCAGCCTTAAAAAGTGTGGCCGAGGCCAGCCAGTACGCGAACCCTTGTTCCGTTGCGAGGGCGATCTCTTCCTCCGCGGCTGCTCGGGCCTCGGTCGCGAGCCGGCATTGGTTGTGCAACCAGGCCCGGTGCTCCAGGGCGAAGGTCATGGTGAACGGGTGGCCGATCGCGCGGGCCAACTCAATCGCTTCCTGGTTGAGCTTCAGAGCCTGGTCCGGACAGCCTAGATGCCAAAGAGAAACCGACAGATAGCACCGGTGGGCGACACCGGAGTCCTCGCCGGTGATGCCGGCCCAGAAACGAGTGCGGGCGCGGTCGTCGTACTCAGTCAACGCGCGGGCGCAGTGAGCGTGGGCAGGGGCGAACTCTCCACGAAAGGCCAACGTCACGGCGGGCAGGAACAGTGCTTCCATCAGCATGCCGGGGTCGTTAACGCGTTCGGCGAGTGCCATTGCCTCGCCGGCCAACTCCATGCACAGCCGCAAGTCGGCGCGGACGACGTGCCACACCCAGGTCCCCCACATGATGGCGAAGAGCTGCGGCGGTTGCCCGATCCGCTCGCACAACTCCCGGGCGCGGCGAAAGACCGGACCGACCTCGGGCGCGGCGTAGCCGCGGGCCGCGATGTACGCCGTGCCCAGCGGGTTCAGGAACTGTAGTTCCTGCATACCCCGTTCTGGCGACTCCTCGAGACTACCCAGCAGCTCAAGGCCCTTCGTCAAGTGGCCGATCGCCTCGACGTTGGCCGATCGCTCCCGCGAACGTAGCCCTGCCTTGAGCCAGTAGCTGATCGCTTTGTCGGGCAAGCCCGCCTCGGTGAAGTGGTGGGCGAGCAGTTCCGGCCGGGTTTCGACGGTCTGAGGGAACCTCGCCTCCAGCGTCTCGGCGATCCGCCGATGGAACTGCTGCCGTTTGCTTTTGACCAGTGCGTTGTACAGTGCATCTTCAAGGAGGGCATGTTTGAACATGTAAGTACATCGGGGCGGGCGGCCCTTCGGGTACAGGATCTCCGCCTGAACCAACTTGGCCAGCTCTGCCTGGAGCGTCAGCTCATCCAAGGTCCCGACGGCGGCGAGCAGCTCGTAGCTGAACTCGCGGCCGAGCGTAGCGGCGAGTTGGGCCACCTCTCGCTCCCCCTCCATCCGGTCCAGCCGGGCCGTCACCAGATCCTGAAGGGTGGCGGGGATCTCGCGTCCGAGTAGTGTCGGGCCGCGCGCGCCGCCTTCCCCTTCCTTCTCCAGCAGACCTGACTCCTGCACCATTTTCGTGAATTCCTCGACGAACAGCGGCACACCGCCGGCCCGGTCGTAAACCTGCTCGATCACGTTTTCCGGCAGCATGCCTCCCGTCTTCTTCCGCATCAGCTCGCCCACTTGACGCCGTGTCAGGCGAGTAAGGGCCAGGCTGGTCTGGTGAGCGAGAGCGGGCCACGGTGTCTGGAACTCGGGTCGAAACGTGAGCACAGTGAGGATGGAGTCGTGCAGGCCTTCGGCGAGAAACTGCCCCAGGAACTCCAGGGTGGAAGCGTCCACCCAGTGTAGATCCTCGACGATCAACAGGATCGGCTTCCGCGCAGCACGAGTGTGTAGCCACTCCAGCATGGCGCGGAATGTTTCCTCTCTCTGCCGAGTCGGGGACAACGAGAGCGGAGGGAAACGGTCCGGGGTCGGCAGCGACAGCAGCGACGCCCACAGCGGCACGGTTTCCGGCCGGGCCAGGTCGTACTGCTCCAGGCGATGGAGAAGTCGGTCGAACCGAGCCTGCGGCGGCTCCTCACGGCCAAAGCCGAGGGCTCGCTCGTAGAAGTCGATAACCGGGTATAGCCCCGTGTTTTGATAGTGCGGCGCACAGCGCCACTCGATGACGGGCGCGTCCACTTCTCCTTCGACCAGCTGTCCCAGGACGTGCTCCTTGAGCATGAGCACCAACCGCGACTTGCCCAGGCCCGGCTCGCCGATAAGAAGAACGACCTGCCCCATACCCTCTTGGGCTTGCTCCCACCGTTCCGTCAGCAGGCTGATTTCGTGGTCGCGGCCTGTCAGCGGCGTCCGCTCGGCCGGACCCGCCGCTTCCAACGCGCTCCGGACTTCGCCGATTTCCTGGACCTGGAAAAGTTCGACGGCCTGCGCTACCCCCTTGAGCTTCCGTGAACCAAGGCCGGTGCAATGGAACTGCCCCCGTATCAGCCGGTGGGTGACCTCGCTACAAAGGACCTGGCCGGGCGCGGCAACGTCCTCAAGCCGGACGGCCACGTTCCGCGCCTCCCCCACCAACGAGATCGCGCCCTCCTTCGACTCGACGACGGCTGACCCGGTGTGGAGGCACACCCAAGGGTTCAGCTCCAATTTGTGTTGGCGGCGGGTCTGTTCGCCGAAGACTTTCAGGTTTTCGAGGAGTCCCAGGCCGGTCCGGGCGGCCCGGCGCGCGCCGTCCTCGTAAGCCACCGGATAGCCGAAACACACGAGAAGCCCCTGCTCGTTGCACTGTACGATCGTCCCGTCAAACTGGCGCACCGCCTCCTCGCATGTCTGCTGGAAACCCCGCAGCAACTCGGCTTGATCCTCCGCTTCGAGCGTCAAATACGCCTCGGATTCGAATAGGTCCGTACCGGAAACCAGGACGGTCACTTGGCGGCGCTCTGCCTCACGGGCGCGGCGCAGGGATGAGGACGGTGACAGCGAGTCTTGTCGGGACGAAGACGTCTGCGCCGCACGCGGCCTAGCCGTGGAAGCCGGCGACAGGGCCTGTACTCCAGATCGAGACCAAGTCCTGAAGGGCGAGGGATCGATCGCTATTTGGAGAGCGGAGCGAAGATCCTCAGCGAAGTCGGCGGCGGTTGTGTAGCGGTCCTGCTGCCGCTTCGCCAGTGCCTTGAGACAGGCACGTTCCAGCTCGGGCGGGATGTCACGGACGAGCTGCCGAGGCGGCTGCGGCTCGTCGTCACGCACCTGTCGCATAAGCTCCGAGAGTTCGGTCGCCCGGAACGGGACGTGGCCGGTCAGCATCTCGTAGAGGACCACGCCCAGGCTGTAGATATCGGTGCGGCCGTCGATGCGGTGGGCGGCGCCGGCAGCCTGCTCCGGCGACATGTACCACGGCGTGCCGGTGATCATGCCCCTTTCTCGACCGCCCGCCTGCGTCTCGTCCAGTGCGAGGCCGAAGTCTACGAGCACCGGCGTGTGATCGGTGGTGAGAAGGATATTAGCCGGCTTGACGTCGCGGTGGACGATGAGCTGGCCATGGGCGTGGGCCAGGGCGTCGGCCACGGCGGCCGCGATCCGGGCTGCCTCCGGCCAGATCGGACGATTGTTCCTCAGCCAGCGGTCGAGGTCGGGACCGTCAACGTAATCGGAGACGATGTAGACTTGCCCCTCGTGGATGCCGACATCGTGGACCGCCACAATTCCCGGGTGACGCAAGCGGGCGAGCCGCCGCGCCTCCTTCAAGGCCCGTTCGCCCTCGACCTGCGGCTGCTTAGAGGTGCCACGCAAAACTTTGATGGCCACAGGGCGGTCGAGCTGAGTATCGTGGCAGAGGAACACGGCGCCGAAGCCGCCTGATCCCAGCACGTGTCGAACCTGATAACGCCCGAAGGCCGTAGGCGCGACGGGGGCATCGACCGACGAGGCCGGCATGGTCGGGGTAATGCAGGCGGGATCCGGCGGGACGTTCGGAGTACATGCAGCTTCGATCCTCGGCTGCCCTTCGTTGCCGGCCGGGACCGGTTCGATGATCCTTGTGTCCTCAAGTATGGGGTCCGGCGGATCGGCAGAAGGTGGCTGACTCATCACATTCTGGCCCAATGCGAGTCAATTATTGATAGGAGCAACTAATCGATTGTACCGCGTCAGAAACCAGAATGCATCGCGGAACGGGCCAAGGAAGATATTTACTCGAATTCAACAAGGACTTGTCCACTCTGCACGAAGTCGCCCACATTTGCGTTGATCTTGGCAACCTTGCCGGCGACGGGAGCGGTGATGACGGTCTCCATTTTCATCGCTTCGAGGATCAGCATTACATCGTTGACCTGGATCGACTGACCGACCTGGATAGGGATCTTGGCAACGGTGCCGGCAATGGGGCTGCGGCAGATTTTGCTTTCATCGGCCACGGAAGGCGGTGCGGCCTTGGGTGGAGGCGCGGCGGGAGGAGAGGCCGCGGGAACACGGGCCTGGCCGACAGGCGGCACATACGCGGGACTGAGGGTTTCCGGCTCGGAGACATCGACCTCGACTTCATACACCTTGCCGTTGACGGTGATCTTGAGTTTCAAGGCGGTCTCCTTGTTCTATCAGACTAATTAGAAACACGAAAACACGAAAGTACGAAATCACGAAAGAAGAACGAGAAGAAGACAGCAGTACCAGCCGAACACGACCCTTTCTGCCCTCCTGTTGTCTTTTTTCGTGTTTTCGTACTTTCGTGTTTTCGTGATGGAATTTAGAGCGCGTGCGACGCCTGGATGGTAGTGCGGCCTTGCTGCGCCCAGGCATCGGAGCGGAGCAAGCGAATCTGCCGGATGGGGGCTTTTTTGCCAAGGTAAGCGGCGATGGCCGCACTGAGGACGAGAAGGAGTTCCTCGTTCAGTTCCTCGGTCGCCGCCTCGGGCAGCTTAGATTGGGCGGGGGTGGTTGCGCGGGGTGCCGACCCGGCGCGGGCCTCCAATGCCGCCACCCGTTCGCCCAGGCGCGCGACTTCCTGTCGTAGCCCCTCCAACGCTTCCGCGATGCTGTCCGAATTCAGCTTCTCCGCGCCCATGCGTTGCTCCGAATCATAAGGGAATCAGACCGTGTTTCTTGGGCGGCCGACGGTCGCGCTTGGTGTGCAGGTATTCCAACGCCTGGGCCAGATGCTTGCGCGTGTCGGCCGGCTCAATGATCTCATCGACCAACCGGCGGCCGGCTGCCACGTAGGGCGACGAGAACGTGTTGCGATAAGTTTCGATCAATTCCGCTCGGCGAGAGGCCTTGTCCGCGGCCTGCTCCACTTCCTTGCGAAAGACGATCTCAACCGCCCCTTCAGCACCCATGACGGCGACCTCCGCGGTGGGCCAGGCATAGACGCGATCGGCACCGAGATCCCGGGAACACATCGCCAGGTGAGCGCCGCCGTAGGATTTGCGAAGAATCACCTGGATCTTCGGCACCGTGGCCGCCGAGTACGCAAACAGCATCTTGGCTCCGTGGCGGATGATGCCGCCGTACTCTTGCTGCACGCCCGGCAGGAAGCCCGGCACATCCACCAAGGTCACGATTGGAATGTTGAAGGCGTTGCAGAAGCGGATGAAGCGGGCGGCCTTGGTCGAGGCGTTGATGTCCAGGACGCCAGAGAGCACCGACGACTGATTGGCGATGAAGCCGACCGAGCGGCCAAGGATGCGGCCAAAGCCGACCACAATGTTCATCGCGTAACCGGCCTGAACCTCCAGAAAGTCGGCGCGATCGACGATGCCGGCGATCACCTTGCGTACATCGTAGCCCTGCTTGGGATCGGACGGAATGATCGTGGTCAGCTCGGGATTGGGATCGACGTTATTCTCGAACTGCACGCGGGGCGGGTCTTCGAGGTTATTTTCGGGCAGGAAGCTGAGCAGACGGCGGCAAAGATAAAGTGCTTCCTGGTCATTTTCGGCGACGAAGTGGACGACGCCGGAATGCGTCATGTGGGCGTCGGGACCGCCCAGCGCTTCGGCGCTGATCTGCTCGCCAGTCACTTGCTTGATGACCTGCGGCCCGGTGATGAACATCTGAGCTTGCCGCGTCTGAATGATGAAATCAGTCAGGGCCGGCGAATAGACAGCCCCCCCGGCGCAGGGGCCGCAGATGAGGGAAATCTGCGGCACCGCGCCGGAGAGCATCACGTTGGTGTAGAAGACCCGGCCATAGCCCGAGAGCGAGTCGATGCCCTCTTGCACACGAGCGCCGCCGGAGTCGTTGATGAAGATAAACGGGCTGCCAGTCTTGAGCGACAATTCCATCACGTCGGCGACCTTGTGCGAGTGGACCTCGCCGGCGGAGCCGCCCAGCACGGTGAAGTCCTGGCTGGCGAGGTGGACGAGCCGGCCGTCGATGGAGGCGGCGCCCGTCACCACGCCGTCGGCGGGGATCTCCTTGTCGGCCAGCCCGAAATTGGTCTGTCGGTGCTGGGCGAACAGGCCAATCTCCTCGAAGCTGCCGCCGTCAACGAGCGCGTCAATGCGCTCGCGGGCCGTCATCTTGCCTTGCTCTCGCTGTTTGGCCTGGCGCTCCGCGCCGCCGCCTGCCTGGAGATGCGCTCGCTTTTTGCGGAGATCCTCGATGAGGTCCGCCATCGTTTTCCGCTTCTCGGCTGACATCGTTGATTCGTCCT
>DASRBG010000230.1:0-33735 GCA_035653735.1 Gemmataceae bacterium | reverse complement strand
TGTCCCTGGGATCCGACCGATCCTGACAACACCAACCTCAACGTCAACGGCACCAAGACGGCTTACGGCTCCAATGACGCCGGCGACAATGGCCTCGGCCACGCCTTCGTGCTCAGCGTGAAAGGCATCGAGCGCGTCTATCACCTCAACCGCGCCAATGGCCACATCGACAGTGACCAGTTGGTCGTGCATACGATGCATCCGGAGTCGCTGGATGCCCTGTTCGGGCTGCCCGCTTTCGCCTATGTCAGCCCGCTGGCTTCCGGCGGCTATCCATCGCTGCATCCCGGCTCGGGCGCGACCACGGGCTTGATTGATCCTGATGCGATCCTGGGCTCGCTACACACCGGCAATCAAACCACCATCGTCTATGTCTCCAAGAACCTGACTCCGGGCGATACCAATTTTCCGAGCAACCAGCAGTGTCCGAAGACCCCCGGCTTTGCGCTGACCAATCTCGACAATGGCAAGGCGCGCAAGGCCAATCACGACGTGATCTCGATCCGGGTCGCGACCACGACCGATGGCCTCAACTTCACCGACGCCGGCGCGGCAACCGGTCTTGCCGATCCGACCACGGTGGCGCTCAACGGCATCCGCTGGCTCGGCAGCGGCAGCCTGATCCGAATCAGTGATGGCCGCTACGGCATGTTCTTCGGAGCCGGCAACTGCCTGGACAATGATTCCGACGGCTTCCACTTCATCGGCTATGCGGAAACCACAGCGCCGGTTCACACCGCTACCGACTTGCTGTCGTGGCATGTCGTGAACGGCTTTGACAATCCTATCCTGTCCACCGACACGGTGGTGGATACGTCGCAGACCCCGCCGCGGAAATATCCGCTCAATGCGCCGATCATCAATGTCACCGGCGCGGACGCGGCGACGGCGGCAGAGGTTGCACCGTTCACGCCGCCGGCGGCCGGCTTCAACACCAACTTCTTCTCCGGTCGCGTCTATGATCCGCAAGCGGTCTATACCGACGAGCAGACGGTAACGATTGTGTTTGCCGGCTACAACACGCCGCAGCCCTCCAACAATCTGGGCGACTATCGCTCGATCGGCCGCTTCCAGCTGCATGTCCCCCGCGGCTATTTCGCGCCGCCGTCGTACGGCGAGTGACGGCTCGCTTGCGTTGACAAGCAATATTGCGGGCCGACGGCGATGTCGGCCCGCAACCAGATCTCGGCTCATTCACCGCAAAATTCCAATCCGCCGCGCACAGCGCGCGACACCTCGGGCCGATCTTTCTTCCCGAAAAAATTTCGATCGTATCCGATTTTTGCCTGACGGTTTCACAACACCGATACGTCTGCGTCATGTTGGCACACTACACCCGCCGCGCTAACGCAAACTCTCTGGGGTCTCAAATGACTTTCAACTTGAAGAAGACGTTGCGGGCGACAACCGCACTCTGTGTTGCATCCACCATTGTTATGACGAACGTCGCTTACGCCGCCGGACCCGACTCCGGCCCGGCCAGCGGAACCGATGCCGCCGCCAAGCTCGCCACTGCGTCTCCCATCAAGCATGTCATCGTGCTGATCGGCGAAAATCGCGGCTTCGACCACACGTTCGGCATCTACAAGCCGAAGGGCAAGGGCGAGACCATTTCCAACCTGCTCTCCAAGGGCATTGTCAAGGAAGACGGCACGCCCGGCCCGCACATTGCCCAGGCGCAGCAGTTTTCGGTCGCAGCCCAGCCTTCGTACTACATCGGCGCGACGACGATCCAGAAGTCGCCTTATAGCCCCACCAACGTGATGCCGCAGCCGAACACCAACGGCACCCCCACCGCCCAGAGCGACACCAGCCCGCCGTTCAAGACCATCGCGGAAGCGAGCGTCGAGAAGGACATGGAGAAGGCCAATCTCGACATTCTGACCACCGGCGCCAGCGGCCTCGCCACCGGCGTGACCGACACCCGCGTTCCCGGCGCAGGCTCGCTCACCGGCCCGTTCCCGTTGCAGGGCCCGCAGATCAGCGACGACGACTACACCGGCGACACCACCCACCGCTTCTACCAGGATTGGCAGCAGGAAGACTGCCGCGCCAACCGTGCGACCGCCGCCAACAATTCCGGCTGTCTGAACGACTTGTTCCCCTTCGTCATGGCGACCTATTCGGCGACCACAAGAGCGAAGGCAACTCGATGGGCTTCTACAACGCCGAGCAGGGCCAGGCCCCGTTCCTCAAGGCGCTGGCCGATCGCTTCACGCTGAGCGACAACATGCATCAGGCGTTCCATGGCGGCACCGGCGGCAACCACTTTTTCCTGGGCACCGGTGATGACGCGTATTGGAACGACGGCAAGGGCAATCCGACCGTGCCGACGGTTGCGATCGCAAATCCGAACCCGGTTTCCGGCACCGTCAACCAGTACACGGTCGACGGCAATTTCAGCGAATGCGCCAACGCGTCCCAACCCGGCGTCGGACCGATCGTGTCCTACCTCAACAGCCTGCCCTACGCGGCGGAGCCGAACTGCCAGCCGCAGCACTACTACATGCTGAACAACATCAATCCGGGCTACCTGCCGAACGGCGCGCTCGCCGGCGGCAATAACCTGCCGCCGCAGACGGTGAAGACGATCGGCGACGCGCTGATCGCGAAGAATATCTCATGGGCTTATTACGGCGGCGCTTACAATGATGCCGTGATCCTCTCCAACGAGGCGGTCGCCGCCAATCCGACCAATCCGAACCTGTCGGCCGCAGCTGTCGCCGATCCGGCTCATGCGCTCGGCGTGGCCTACTGCCAGATCTGCAACCCGTTCCAGTATGCCACCTCGATCATGGCCAACCCGAATGTGCGCGCAGCCCACATCCAGGACACAGCCAACCTGATCTCGGCCATCAAGAACACCAACCTGCCCGCGGTGTCGTTCGGCAAGCCAGACGGTCTGCTCGACGGCCATCCGCAGAGCTCCAAGATCGACCTGTTCGAGGCCTACGTGCAGAACGTTCTTGATGCGCTCGAAGCCAATCCCAAACTGAAGGCTGAGACTGCCGTCATCATCACCTGGGACGAGGCGGGCGGTTACTGGGACTCCGGCTACATCCAGTCACTCGACTTCTTCGGCGATGGACCGCGCATCCCGTTCCTGATCCTCTCGCCCTGGTCCACTGGCGGTAAGATCTACCACAACTACGGCGACCACGTTTCCATCCTGAAGTTCATCGAGCGCAACTGGAACCTGAAGCCGCTCACGACCCGCAGCCGCGACAACCTGCCGAACCCGACCTACGCGAACGGCAACAAGTACGTGCCGACCAACAGCCCGGCGATCTCGGACCTGTTCGACGCATTCGACTTCTCCAACGCGGTCAACATCCCCTACACCGAGTAATCGGTCAGGATATGTAAGGCAAATCGAAAGATGAATTGGCGCCGGACGGACCCTCGCGGTTCGGCCGGCGCTGATGTTTTGGTCAGCGCTTTGGTAGCGAGAGCAAACTGATGATCGAGCGCTGGACGATTTCGGCGGCTGTGGGTGAATTGCGATGCGTCCTGCTTGCGCTCATGGCTGCGCTGGCCGGCGCCACGCCAAGCCAGGCGCAGCAGTTTTCCGCTGATCTGGTGCGAACCCATAACGGCGTCACCACAGCAGCGGGGCACCTGTACGTATCCGGCGGTAAGGTCCGTATCGAAAGCCCGGACTTTCCTGACGGCTTCTTCCTGATCGATAGTGCAGAACCCGTCGCATATTTTGTGCGGCCGGCGCAATCCGTCTTCATGGACGCTCGCCAATCAACTGTGCTGACGCGGCTGTTCGTGCCCGTCGACCCCGACAATCCTTGCCGGCAATGGCGGACGATGGCCGAGGTCGCCGGGCTTGCCGAGCAGGGCGATTGGCGCTGCGAGGCAGCCGGTCTCGAAACGATCGAAGCGTCCGAAACAACGGCCTATCGCGCCACGCCTTCAACCGGCCGGTCGTTCACTGGCTGGATCGATCGCATCAGGAGATTCCCGCTGCAAGTCAGGACCGACGACGGCGCGATCGTCAGCATTCAGGGCATTCGCGACGAACGGCAGCCTGCAAACCTGTTCGAGCTGCCCAACGGCGCACGCAAATTCGATCCGCAATCGCTGATCGAGCAGATCAAGAAGAGCGACGTCTGGGTTGACGCGCCGAGGCTGGCGCCCTGATACCTCGGCGACGGCCGCGTGCCATCATCTGCCTTGAAAGAGATACCTTTTTCACGGGCTGGGGGCGCATTACAGGAATTTACTCTCCGGTTTGGCATGTAAAGAGGAAAAAAATTTTGATCAGTGTCTCCCGCGGGGGCGTTTGTACAACCGTCACAATTCCGATAAGAATCGCGCCGGCATTCCTCTCCAGCTCTCGTGCAAGCCTATGAAAATATCCGACGTGACGTGTGCGCATTGTGGTGCGCTGTATCTGTTGGCCGAATCCGTTTCGGTCGATAGCTCTCCGGGTGATGAGGCCTGCAAGCTCTGCGGCAGGATCTTGGCGGGCGCGAACGACGGCAAGCTCCGCGCGTTTCGCCTGATGATGCCGCCCGCCTCACGGCTTCCGCGCACATCGCCCTCGCCAAAGATTTCGCCGTGAGCTTTTGAGAGGCGCTGGCAGTTGGCGGCACATGCGCCGGCGCCCTCTTCGCCCCGCGGCATCACGCCTGCTATTTGCCCTGAAAGTTCGGCTTGCGGCGCTCGTTGAACGCGAGCACCCCTTCCCTGCGATCGGCGGTCGGAATCAAGCGATTGTAGGCCTCGATCTCGAAGGCAAGACCGTCGGCGAGTGACATCTGCAGGCCGCGCTGGATCGCCTGTTTGGCCTGACGTACGGAGAGCGGGCCGTTGCCGGCGATACGCCCGGCGATCGCAACGGCGGCGGCGAGCAACTCTTCCGGTGCCAGCACCCGGTTCACCAGCCCCCACCGCTCGGCCTCGTCGGCCGTGAACGGCAAGCCGGACAGGATCAGCTCCTTCGCGCGTCGCTCGCCGATCGCGCGCGGCAGGTTCTGTGTGCCGCCGGTGCCGGGCATGATGCCAAGGGTCACTTCAGTCAGCGCGAACCGGGCATTGCTCGAGGCGTAGACGAAGTCGGCGGCCGCGGCAATTTCGCAGCCGCCGCCATAGGCTGCACCATTCACCGCCGCGATCACCGGAATAGGACAGGCCAGCACAGCGCGGAGCATGCGCTCGAAGACAAGATGCTGGGCCTGCCAGGCCTCGTCCGTCATGCCGTTGCGCTGCTTCAGGTCGCCGCCCGCGCAGAACGCCTTGCTGCCCTGCCCGGTCAGGACGATCGCCCTCAAGCCTTCGAGATCGAGGGTCAGTCCCTCGAACAGCTCCATCAGGTCGAGCCCCATCTGGGTGTTCAACGCATTCGCCACATCCGGCCGGTTCAACGTGACAACCAGAACGTGGTTGTCGCGCCGCTCGGTGACGATGGTCTCGAAGTCACTGCGCATCGGCCTAGCCTCCGTATACCGCCTGCGGCAGCCACATTGTCAGCGCGGGCACGTAGGTGATGATCATCAGGACGATCAGCAGCAGGATCAGGAACGGCAGGACGCCGCGAATGACCTCGCCGATCGGCGCGCGCGAGATCGTCGACAGCACGAACAGGTTCAGTCCGACCGGAGGATGGACCAGCGCGATCTCCATATTGTGGGTGAAGATGATGGAGAAGTGAACCGGGTCCACGCCCAGCGCCGGAAGCACCGGCGCCAGCAGCGGCAGCACCAGCAACAGCGTGGCGATCACCTCGAGAAAGCAGCCCAGCACGAGCAGCAGCACATTGATGGCCAGCAGAAACTGCCAGGTGGCGAGATTGCGCGCCAACACCCATTTGACAAGCTCGGCCGGAACGCCCGAGGCCGTCATCCAGTGGCCGAAGGCCAGCGCCGCCGCGACGATCAGCATGATCGCGCCCGCGCTTTTGAGCGCGTCCGCCACCACCCACAGGGTTTCCGACCAATGGAAGCCTCGGTAGTAAACCAGGCTGACGACCAGCGACACCACTGCGGCGATGGCCGCGGCTTCCGTCACCGTCACGATACCACCATAGATGCCGATGAGGACGATCACCGGGACCATGAGGGCCGGGATTGCCCGCAACGTCACGCGAAAGCGCTCCGCCCAGGGCAGCCGCGGCTCGACCGGGAATTTCCGCCGCCGCGCGTCATACCAGACCCACAGGAAGAACACGGTCGCCTGCAACAGGCCAGGCAACAGGCCGGCAAGGAACAGACGCGGCACCGACTGTTCGGCAACGATGCCGTAAAGGATGAGTGCAAGCGAGGGCGGGATCACGATGCCGATGGTGCCGGAGGCGCCGACCACGCCCAACGCAAAACTGCGCGGATAGCCCTTCTCGATCATCGCCGGCAGCAGGATCGTTCCCATCGCCAGCGCGGTCGCAACCGAGGAGCCTGATATGGCCGCAAACAGCGTGCAGGCCACCACCGTCACGAGCCCGAGCGACCCCCTGATGCCACCGAGCCAGGCGGCGGAAACATCAACCAGCGCCTTGGCGACGCCGCCGTAGCGCATGAAGGTGGCCGCCATCACGAACAGCGGCAGCGACATCAAGGTCGGCGAATTCAGGTGGTCGATGACGACTTGCGCGACGCCAATCAGCGGCTCGCCGGACGCCATGTAAAGAACGGCCGCGCACAGCCCGAGCACCAGGAAGATCGGCATTCCGACCGCCAGCAGGCCGAAGAACAAGAGCAGCAACAGGAATACCGACATGACCGCTGCGCCCCGCCTGCTCCGACGCCCTTAATCCGCCCCGGGCGGCAGAGCGCCTGATACGCCGGTTCGTTCGTGCTCGGGGATATGGCCGACGGTCATCATCTCCGGATCGAAGGCGAAGAGATAACGGTAGAGCCTGGCGAGATAGCGAGCGGTCATCAGCAGCGCCCCGGTCGGGATCGCCGCGGAATAGAGCCAGATCGGAAACTGCAGGTCCGACGAGCTGCGCTCGTCCAACTGCCAGGAGGTCGCAACGATGCTCCAGCCGTACCACGCAAGCCCGATGCAGAACGCCAGCGCGGCGAGGCAATTGAGCACCTCCATCCAGCGCTGCACACGCGGCGAGAAGGCCCGGAGCACGAGATCGGGCCGCACATGGCCGTCCGTGCGCACCAATTGCGAGGCGGCCAGCATGATGCCCCAGACGATCAGGTAGACGATGACCTCTTCGGCCCAGGAAATGGCGTAGCGCGGCGCGATATAGCGCCCGGCAACCTGCACGACGCCGACGAGCATCGCAGCGAGGCCGAGCAGGCCGACCAGGAATCGCTCGGCCTTGTCCCACCACGCGTCCTGCAACAACCGCCGGCTGTCGGATGAAGCCATCTCAGCTGTGACTGCCGACTGCATCGCTCACAAGCTTGACGATATCGGCCGAAAGCTTGGCGTCACGGATCAGATCGGCTTGCGCGGCGATCATGCGCTTGCGGTCGGCCGCGATTTGGTCCGGCGAGGGATCGCCGAAGGTGACGCCGTGCGATTTCATCGTCTCGCGCGCGTCGGCTTGCGATTTCGCCGACATCGCGCGGTAACGCTCGATATTCTCGGCCCAGACATCGCGCATCAGCTTGCGATCGGCCTCGTTGAGCTTGGACCAGAATGCGTCGCTGACCATGGGGATGTAGTTGGCGAAGAACTGGTGATCGGCGTAGGAATATTTCACCCCCGCGTCCCATAGCTTGGCCGAGGTGCAGCTTTCGTCGGAAGAGACGAATCCGTCAAACGTGCCTTGCGACAGCGCCAGCGGGACATTGGGCCACGGCGTCACGTTGGGGATGGCGTGCACGAAGGCGATGCGCCAGGAAATGCCCGCCCCGCCGGGGCTGCGGATCTTCAGCCCGCTGAAATCCTCCAGCGTGTGAATCTCTTTCTTGGTCGTGTACCAATTCTCGTTGCCGAGATCGAGCCAGTGACCGAGGATGTGCGAGCGCACCTTGGCCTCGATCTGCTTTTCGACGAGTTCTCCCGGAGGGCCATCCGTACAGCGGTAAACGACATCGGCCGTCTGGCCGTAGAGGGCGGGCAGCTGGGCGTAATCCGCATCCGGCACGAGTCCGGTAATGGTCCAGGTGCCCGGGGCGGCCATGTCGACCTGTCCCTGGATCAAGGCCTTGGTGACATTGAGATCGGCAAACAGCTGGCCGGAATGAAACACCTCCGACTTGATCCTGCCTTTGCTCGCATCCTCGAGCTTGGCGAGGTAATCGACGATCGCCTGGTTGCGCGGGTGGGATGGCGCCGTATCGAGCGAGCAGCGCAGTTTGATGCTGTCATCTGCTCGCGCTTGACGCAGCAGGTATGGCGCGGCCAGCGCCCCCGCCGCGCTCCCCATGAAGACACGCCGATTCCATCCCGAAACCATCGCTCTCCTCCCGACGTTCTTTCTTTGCGCTTTTTCCAACGATTGCGCCGGGGCGTTCTATTTGCAACGAAATTCAGGTGGCCCGGCCGTCGTCCATTAGGCCAAAGCACCTGTCTCACATGGTGGCATGCCGGCGATTGCCGGCGGTCGTCGGGGCGGCTCTGCGGCAACCGCGAGATGTCTGGGGGTTCGTGTGCCTTGGGGGCGGTCAGAAGAAGCGGCTGGCGGAGAGAGTGTCAGTCAATCCCCATTGAAAGATCGGGAATTTTCGACCTTTCCAGACAAAACCCACGATTTGGGCAACAGCCTGAAGAGCCTGCGCCCCTTCCGAACGGTGCCGTCGCGCCGGTTCGCCGTGGCTCCCGCCAAAAATATCGAAAACAACCCCATGCAAAGTAGCCGGCCGGTTGGATCGAAAACTTGCCTCGTCGGGCAAATCAGCGGCACAATTTCATCATCCACTCAATTCGATGAACGACCACGGGCACGCACGGACCCTGCCCCCTATGAGGTGAGGCGCCCCCTCACCTATGATCCGACGTCGCGTTGCGACAGCCTCAATGCATTGATGCGATCCTGTATGTAGGACTGAACGCGAGCTCTGACTGCATCGAGCTGCATGTCCTGACGCGAAATGTCCTGATTCTCTTCCCGGCGATAGTAACGGCGCTTGAGGTCCCAGATAACGTCCCACGCGGTAGGCAACCCCGCGGCCGCCGGTGCCCGCGCCGAGGAACCACGCGAACTGCTGATGCTTGGCGCAAACGATACTGGTGAGTTTGTACTGGTCCGTCATGGCGCTCCTTCGGCGCGGTCGATATGGGGATGGCCCAACTGGCGAGCTGACGAAGTTGACCAAGCGGGTTTATTCGCCAGAGCACGAATTGTCTGACCTGTCGGAGCGGCGATGGCTCGAACTTGCCCAAATACTAGTTACTCCGCCTTATGCTGCACCGATTCGTCATTCCAAGCACGATCGGACATTTGTAGTGACGGTTCAGGTTTCCAGATCGGCGAACGATAGTTTTTCAGCTGAGGTCATTTCAGCCCCACCGTGAACGCGTAGTCTGCCTCTAGAAGATCGGGATTGTTATAAAGGACGGTACTTATATCGGCATCTTGCAACGCGTTGCGCAGGAGCTGCACTTCTTTCGGAATATTTCTGGAATCATGAACTTGAAAAAATACTCCTCGCACACTCGGATCACCCGCAGTCATTCGAAACGGCTGCGGAAACCGTTGGTTGGAGCTTGCAACTTTGAGGCCCGCTTGAGCTAGAGCAATCATAATCTCGACAGCATAGCCGGACGCTTCTGGATTAGCTTCTGCAGCCATCACCGCTATCGCTCGCGGGAAGTTGGATGCTAGAGGAGCGAGATCGTCTTTGAGCTTGGCGCGTTGATATTCATTTAAATGACGATCTGAACTTGCAAAGAGAAGTTGGTTTTGTCCGTAGAGTGCAACAACAACAATTAGACCTACTAACATAGGCACTGCGATTGCCGCCCTATCTTTTTGCGCCCGCCTAATCAGAGACGGAATGATGAAAGCAATGAGCAGATAAACGATAGACACCAGAACGACGCCCCAGAAGACGCGAGGCCCTGTGGCATGTAAACTGAGCCAATCAGCTTGATTGGCTAACCCAAATTTTCTTGCCCACCCGGCGTAGTTTTTTGCGAAATCGTCGGGGCCTACAGAGCCGAAAAAGATGGTGATTGGGAGAATGACCCCCAAGGGAAGAGACTTGACGATTATCCACTTAAATTCTCGAAAAAAGTCGGCGATACGTTGCCGTTTTGATATAGGCAAAGGCAGCGGTGGCTGCTGGCGCATCTCCAGTTGGCGCTCTCTCTCGACACGCCGACGTTTCTGTCGAGCCAACTCTCGACGGTGCCTACCTCCTTTCGACATGCTGAAAAACCGATATCTAAAATTCCTTGACTGTGACGCCCGCGACTCGAATCAACGGACTGGTTGGCGCCATTAACCCCTGCTAGCCTCTTCTTCGCAATCCGTAGTGCCTGCAGGTCAGAGCCATATCAACAGCACTTCGCTCAAGAGTTGGGCAAAATCCCTTCCATAACGTTGGGTCTGGCTGATTTGGGCGCTTCGCAATATCCGTATGAACCCGGGGATAAATCTCGGAGCTCAGGGGTTGGTAATCCTCACAGCTCTGCCACAGAATCTGATACACGTTAGCCTGCCGCAACTGCCGTAGAAGGGGTACAAGTTGGCCGTCGCACTGGGTCTCACCATCGCCTTTGCGACGGCGAGTGGGACCATTGCCCAAAACGGCAAGGCGTCCTCGGCAAATATACTCGCCGCTTTTGCATGCGGCCCGGCTTCAGACTACACGGCGGCGTTTCGTGCGAAATTGATCCAAACGTTTTCGGCTTATTGTCAGGAAGTTTTGAATGCGTTGCCAACGAACACTCCAGCTGAGGATGCTTGGGTGGTGTCTGAGCAAAAGACTACTAGCGGGCCGCGTAGCTCATATAGCTGACGACAGCCGCGGCGCTGCCCATGACGAGGTGAGATTCACGTTCTCCGTGTTCGCGCCCGGCAACAAATTGTCGCGCCAGCGCTGCTCTAGCGCGCAAGCGACAGCGCATCTGAGGTTCGGCCTAAATGGCATTTCTCGAATACACCCCTACGCAAACACTCTATCAATACTGCTCCATCGCGGGCTTTCGAGGCATCATAACGTCGAGAACGCTTTGGTGCACCGATCTCGAATCGGCCAACGATCCACGTGAGCTAAAGCTAGGCTTTCAGCACTTTATGGATGCGCTGAATTGTATACGTAACGAAGAATATAAGGGACGCGCTGGAATTTTTCTTGAAAGGCTCGCAACTGAGGTTCGCCAAAGCCACGAGCGGAGCCAGGCCTTCTGCGCTTGCTTCTCCCTAGCGCGGGACGCTCTCCCGATGTGGGCACAATACGGGGATCAATCCCGAGGACTGGCAATTGGGTTTCGCCCAAGCGCGATCACGTCAATGCCCGGGCGCATTCAAATGGCGCGATATCTGAATTCCGACACGGCGGAAGACTTTCGCCATTTGGTGCGGGATATCATTGCCGGCTTCGATCCTGAGCACAACCCAGATGATCTGATCTACTGGATCACCGCCGTGACGAATGCTCGCACGGCCATAACTGCGCTGAAGCATGACAGTTGGGAACACGAACGAGAGATACGGTTTGTGTTCGTGCAGGCTCGGGCGGACCCAGAGCCCTCAATCCCCATCTCTCAGTATCCGGATGAGACACCCGTATTTTGGGAAGCTCCTCAGAGGCGCCTCCGCGGAACCGAGAGTGTCGACTACAAGATTTTCCCTTACGGCCAGTGGCGACAGGGAACGTGCAATCCTGCACGAGCAATAGAACGCGTTGTCATCGGTTCACGCTCGTCTTTATCGATTGAGGAGGTAGCTGCTGAGTTGCGGGAGAATGGGTTCGAACGCTTCCAAGTGGTGCGATCAGAATGTGAGATCCGATAGCCGACATTATGTTAGACGAGACTGAACTTCTTCCGCATGCGGGCGGCAGAACGAACTGGTCTTCTGTAGCTGGAGTGGACCTGCCGGGGACCGGCTGTTGTGGGCGATAACGATGACCGCATCTTCGACGAAGGTCGTCACCGCCGTCCCGTCGATTCTGTGGCGACGATCTCGCAGAGTCCCTTGTCGAGCCGCGAAAGCCGGCTCGGCAGCACAGCCGAGAGTTCCGCCAGTGATCGCGGCCAATGACCAGCGTGGGTCCGCGTTGAACACTTGGAGGGCTGGCGGAGAGAGTGGGATTCTCTCCCCCCATGCCGCGATTGCGCGAAAACCGCCGAAAAACAAGGATTCCGAAAAAGCCCGGCCGGATTTTGTGACCACCTCCGTGTACCACCTATTCGGGCGTCCGTGCCATCATTGTCGGTCAAATTGGAGGCGTTCCGGCAAGGGTCGGTTAGCGAATCCTTGCGTCGAAATCTGGCGCAGTCCGCACGCGGGCGCGACCGGATCGGCCCGCGCCACGGCCTGCCTACGCGCCGGGGCCGCGCCCTGATATCCTCCGCGGCACGCCTCCTTGGAGCCGCTCCGCTCATGAAATTCTTCTGGTCGTGGCAGTCCGATACGCCCGGCGACACCGGACGGTATTTCGTGAGGGATGCGCTGCTCGCCGCGATCAAGCAGTTGCGCCAGCCCGAGGACGTCGAGGAACCTACCGCGGCCGCGCATCGCGAATCCATGGAGCTGACTTCGGACAGGCAGGGCGTCACGGGTAGTCCGCCGCTCGCGGCTACCATCAAGCGGAAGATAGGCGAGTGCGAGGTCTTCATCGCCGACATCACTCCGGTTTCCAAAGTGTCGCGGCGGCGGGGCATCAAGGAAAAGCGGAACATGAACGTCAACGTCGCAATCGAACTCGGCTACGCGATCCGCGCCCACGGGGAAGAGCAGGTTCTGCTCGTCCTCAACGAACACTATGGCGACCGAGAATTCCTGCCCTTTCATCTTCAGGATCTCGGAGGACCGATCACCTATCGCCTAGCTCCGGACGCCACGAAGGAGCAGATCGACGCCGAAATGAACAGGTTGCGAGGGACGTTCGTCGCGGCGATCCGCGAGTTCCTGAAAAAGTCCGCTCCCAAAGACGAGGTGCGATCGTCGTTCAAGCGCGTACCTTCGACGACCTCGGTTGCCGCATGGTTTGCGCCGGGCGAGCCGATCGCCGATTTCGACTCGCAGACTCAGTACGTCTTCTCGGACGACAAGGGCGTGTATCTCCGGGTTTCGCCCCAGGCGCCGGCGCCGCGACCCTTCACCAGCGGAGAATTGCTCGCGATCACTCGACGCCGTCAGCCCGGTCTGCTCTGGCGCAGCCAGGCGGGCTTTCCGGTCGGCAATTCCAGGGGCGCCGTCGTGGTGGAGCCGGTAAGCGGCTCCGGCGGCCGCGTGCGCGCGGCCTCGCAGGTCTTCCACAACGGAGAGATCTGGGGCATCGGCCGCGACCTGCTGGTGGACAACGATCACGGGCGCTTCATCCCTGTCTGGCGTCTCGAAGAGGCGATGCGCTACGGGATAGATGGTTTCGTCGCCTTCCTTGGGCTGCTCGGCTTGGAACCTCCGTACGACGTCGAGTTCGGCGTGGTCGGCGCCAAGAACCATTCGCTCGTCATCGAAACGAATATGGACAATCCCTACGCGATCTATGAGGACACCTTCAGCGATAAGCTGGTCCTGCACGCCGCGACTACCGAAGCTATCGACGAAGCGCTCTTGAGGATATACGAATCCTTCTTCCGTATGACCGGCCATCCCCGGCCGCCGAATCTGTTCGATTTCCCGACGAAGCGCCGGTAACCTCGCTTCACTGCATGATGTGGCGAGTCGTGATGGTCACAGAACCGAAACGGCCGGCGAGGCCATCAGATTCGACCCGAGAAGCGGGTGAAGGCGGTCAGCGTCTGTAGACGCGGCTCGACGTCGCGCAGATAGATCTCCGCCTTCAGGAACGCGAGCTCGTCGTCGACGGTGGACTCGTCGACGTCGACGTACCAGGACTTGGGTCGGCCATCCGTGCCGTCGCTCCACCGGTAACCTCGCCGTTTCAACGAATCCTTCAACTCGAACGGCGACTGCTCCGCCCAGATCCGGACCGTCTTCCGGCGTGCGGTATCGAGCAGGACGGCGAGCGCCGGCGCGCCGGTCGTCGGAAGCGTGCAGTCCAGTATCTCCAGCAGCGCGTGGCAGTCGTCTACGGCCCTGTGGGCCTGGTGGAAGAAGCCGGCCCCATGCAGCAGGTACGCGAGTTGGGCACCCGCGAAGCCGTGTTTGCGCCAGTCGACCTCGGTCGCGCTGCAGCCCCAGGCCATGCCTTCGAAGACCGGCCAGTACCTCTCCGCGAACCTGCGGTCGAAGCCCGCGTTGTGCGCGATCGCGATCACTGCGCCGTCGACAAAGGCCGCCACAGCCATTTCGTCGATCCTGTGACCGGCCACCATGTCGTCGGTGATGCCGGTGAGTGCGGTTATCTCGCGCGGGATGGGCTCGGAGGGCTCGTTGAAGGCCGAGAAGGTGTCCCTGACGCCGACGATCCGGCCGTCCGCCAGATAGTCGAACTTAACCATGCCGAGTTCGATGATCTCGTCCTTGTGGTGATCGAGGCCGGTCGTCTCCGTGTCCAGCAGAATGCCTACCTTGGTTTCCTGCCCCTGGATCGGCAGGGATGTCGGCCGCGGGACCAGGCGCCGCAGCACCCGGTAGTCCGTCGACCGGCTCAAGGCCTCGGCCATCGCGGCTAGGTCCGTCGTGTTCTGAAACATCTGTGCTCGAAAGGGCCTGTGGGAGCTCCGGCTCGGCCGGGATCACACCATACTGGCGGCGCCGGCAACGAGGTATCGAAAAACCGTGCGATTCGCAGCCCTTTCAGAGGTTTCGGCTCGGTTCGGTTGCGTCTGTGGTGATGGCCGTCGCTGCGTTCCGTGGATGCCGCTCGGAAATACGTCGCCTTCATCCCGTCATAGGCCGCGTCTGGTACGAAATCTAGCGATGCAGATCTCTGCTCGACGCTGCCGAACCAACGGTATTCAATGCGCGGCGAGGCACGCACCGCGGGCATCGGGGGACGTCTGGATCATGCATCGTCGTGCGGAGAAGCTTGCCGATAGGTTCAACCTCGCCAGCATGCGTCGCATGGCCAAGGGCAATGAACAGGGTGCTCCGACCGAGCCTCTCTTCCACTACACGTCGGCGGCGGCTCTGTCGGCTATCCTCGCTTCCGAGACATTCTGGTTCACCAGCGTTTATTACATGGACGACGATCAGGAATTGTCCTTCGGATTCGGGATCTCCCATGCCCTGTTAGCGGCGGCGCTGGAGCGCGAAGACGCCAACGTGAAGGTCTTTCTCAAACCTCTCGTCGAGGACGTCGGATTCTTGAGGATCAGGAACCGGTTCGAATTCTACTCCGCGAGCTTCGGTCAGAAGGACGATGCCAGGCAGTGGACCGATTATGCCGACGTCGGCAAGGGCGTCGCGATCGGCCTAGGGCCGAAGTTCTTCGGATTCGAGAAGAAGGAGGATTTCAAACCCGAGGAGAAGATCTTCCTCGGGAAGGTCGAATACGGAGAGCCCGCCGCGAAGATCCGCCACGCCGCGGTCGTCGATAGCGCCGTGCAGACGATCAAGCAGGCGCACAAGCAAGGACTGCTGCTCAAGGCCGAGGACGAGGAGGCATTCCTACACCTGATGGCTGCCTACATGTACGTCGAGATCCTTTGGAATTCGGTGACGACGAAGTCCGACAAATGGGCCCATCAGCTCGAGACCAGACTTCTGGCTGTCAACGATCTCAAGAATCCCGGCATTGAGATCAAGAACGCCCCGGCGCGTCCACGCGTCGAGATCCCGCAGCCGCTCTTGAAGGCCAACATCACCGAAGTCATGATGGGACCGAAGGCCGACGACGTCGCCAGAGCAAACGTCCGGAAGATTCTGGATGACAACGGCCTTGCGAGCGTTCCGGTGACGTCGAGCTCGACAGGATAGCGCGCGAGAAATTCGGCTTGGTCGGCCCTCAGTCGGCCGGCCACGATCCGGAGCGCCCCGTCCGGCAGTGGGCGTTGCAGCACTCTCGCCTCCTCCAGAGGACGCGCAGCCAGGCGTCGTACTCCTCAACAGTTGTCAGGATACCGGCATCGCCTTTCGGATGGTCGCCGACGAGAACGGTCGTGAGCGCTACGTCTGCACGTACTGCGACGACCCGCTGCGAGACCCGGCCGCTCGCCGGTGGATCGACAGTCCGCTAAGGCCGCCCGCGAAGTGAGCGGCCCTGTTGGCGCAGCGTCTCCCGCTCGCGGCAGAGATCGTCCACCTTCGCCCGCATGCGTGCGAGCAGGAGTTCGGCCGAGCCGCTCGAGACGCCGGCGCGGTGCAGCAGCGCGATCTCCCGCTCCTGGGCGCGGATGGCGCTGCGCAGCCGGGCAATTTCATTCCGCACCCAGTCGAGCTTCACAGCGTGCTCAGATCATCGGGGACGTTGCCGAACTTCCGTATCAGCCTGGCATCGCCGAACTCGCCCGTGGCCGGATCGCCCGTTCGGCTGAACGCGAGCGCGCCGGCGCAGCCGGGTTTGCGCGAGAGGGCCTCCGCCCGCATCACGGCCGCATTCGCGCTCGTGCACTCGACCGCCTCGCCGGGCGCAACCCCGTCGTCCGCCATGACGAACGGAAGCGCGACGTAATAGGTGATGTCCATCGCAACTACTCCTTGCGATCCCACGCTGACTGAAGCCGTCCTCGCGCGTAGCCTGCAAAAACTTTCGACCGCAGTTCCTCAAGCTGCGCCTTGAGGAAGCCGTTCGCGACCAGCAGCGCCTTCACGGCCTCCCGGGATCGCCCCCGCACGCCGCGATGGCCTTGGTCGACGCCCGCACCGAGGTCGGCGGCGGAGGAAAGGGACGGCTGAAGCGCTGCGGACACGGCTTATTGTTCTTTCTTTGTTCGCGTCGAGTCAAACGGATTCCGCTGGCGCGGCGCATCCGGATGGGCATGAATCCCGCGAGGACATGTCGGAACAGGCAGGCCTCGTTCGTCTTGAATCCAGGCCGCTGGCTTTTGTGGAGTTTTGCGTATGGCCCCCCGCGCCAACTGGAAAGGCTTCCTGCGTCTTTCGCTCGTCACGTGTCCCGTGGCGCTCTATCCGGCGACCTCCGAGAGCGAGAAGATCTCGTTCAACCAGCTCAACAGGGCGACCGGCCACCGCATCAAGTACCTGAAGGTGGACGCAGATACCGGCGAGGAGGTGCCGAACGAGGACATCGTCAAGGGCTACATGCTCGACAAGGACGTTTTCGTGGAGGTGTCCAAGGAGGAGCTCGAGGACATCGCGCTGGAGTCGACGCGCACCATCGACATCGACGAGTTCGTCGACAAGGCCGAGATCGATCCGCGCTACCTGATCCGCCCCTACTATTTGCGGCCCGACGGCAAGGTCGGCCATGACGCCTTCGCGGTGATCCGCGAAACCATCAAGGAGATGAATAAGGTCGCGATCGGGCGTGTGGTGCTGACCAACCGCGAGCACATCATCGCACTCGAGCCGCTGGACAAGGGCCTGGTCGGCACGCTGCTGCGCTACCCCTACGAGGTGCGCAGCGAGGCGGAGTATTTCGACGAGATCCAGGACGTCAAAGTCACCAAGGACATGCTCGACCTCGCCAAGCACATCGTCAACCAGAAGTCCGGGCGCTTCGAGCCCGAGAAGTTCGAGGACCACTACGAGACCGCGCTGGTCGATCTCATCAACCGCAAGCGCAGCGGCAAGCCGATCACACCGAAGGAGAGGCCCGCCGCGAGCAACGTCGTCGACCTGATGGAGGCGCTGCGGCGGAGCGTCGGCCAGGAAGCCGCGCCGGCGAAGGCTGGCAAGCAGGCCAAGAAGCCGCGCAAGGCGTCGAGCGGACAGAAGGAAATGCTGATGCCTATCGAGGGCAAGAAGCCCAAGGAGGCGGCAGCCAAGAAGTCGACGGCCAGGCCGCAGCGGAAGTCCGCCTGATCTTCCGATAGCCGTCACCCAGGACCTTCCTCTCGATGAGGCTCACGTGACATCACTCTGAGCAAGTGCGACTCCTCGCGTCAGATCGCCGAACAGAGGCAAGGCCATGCGATAGGCTTGATCGACGGCGCGCGACCGGTGCCGTTCGAGATCGGCCGCCCCGTCGAACTCGAGGAAGGCGGCTGGAGCTACGTTCATGGATAGCGGTGGTCGAACCCTTACGCGTCGAGCCGCGCTGACCGCCCTGAGCGGAACGGCGGCGTCTCTGCTCGGAGTGCAGTCGTGGTGGAGCCAGAGGCGGAGCGAGCGCTGTTTCTCCTGCCGTGTGCCAGCGCCTCGCGCCTTCCCAAGTTGCCACTGGAGCCGTCCGATCTTGTCCGGCGGCCCCATCAGATTCATTGAACGCTCGATGCCCAAGGGGACGGACGCTGAAGGTGCCGTCGGACACCCGGAGGCTTCGCCGGCCGCACATTTTGGAATCTCGGTGTGTTTTTCGTCTTCGTTACGTCCAATCCTAAGGGGCGAAAGTGTCGACGGCCAAGCATGGCGTAGATTGAGCCTTCGCCGAATTCACAAGCCAATTTGATAAGTTCATTCGAATTCCACCACCTAATTGCATGGCGGCCGGTCGCCTATAAAGAGGTCCGGCAAAGGGCAGCTGTCCCCCCAATTCCGAGACGGTCTCCGGACCAGCGGTTGGGTGCCGTGGAGCTTTCGTATGAAATATTTGCGATCAGCAGCAATTGCATTGCTTTCGCTCATCGCGATGCCTTCCGCCCATACAGAGGACGCTGCCACCATGAAAGGATCAAAGCCGATGCTCACATATGAGGATGTTGGGCAGGTCGCTCCGCAATTGGCGGCCTATACCCAGGACCGGTTGCTTGGCGACGTTTGGAAGCGCCCCGGTCTCGCGCCCCGCGACCGCAGCATCGTAACCTTAGCCGCCTTGATCGCGCGCGATCAGGCTATCGAGATGCCATATTATTTCAATCTCGCGCTCGACAACGGCGTCAAGCCTCGGGAGATTTCGGAGATCATTACCCATTTGGCCTTCTACGCCGGCTGGGCCAACGCGATGTCGGCCATCGCGATCGCCAAGGATGTCTTTGCGGCGCGCCACATCGGCGCCGACCAGCTTCCGCCCACTTCCGTGAAGTTGCTGCCGATCGACGAAGCCGCAGAAGCTAAGCGCGCGGCGAGCGTCGAAGCTCAGTTTGGCAAGTTCTTCCCGGGGGTGGTTCAGTACACCACCGACGTGCTGTTCCGCGATCTGTGGCTGCGGCCGGACCTGACGCCGAGGGACCGGAGCCTCGTCACGGTCAGCGCGCTTATCGCTAACGGGCAGACCGCACAACTCACTCCCCATCTCAATAGGGCGATGGATAACGGTCTCACGCAGACCGAGGCCTCGGAGGCGATCACGCAACTGGCCTTCTATGTCGGCTGGCCAAACGTCTTTTCCGTGATGCCGGTTGCGAAGGAAGTGTTCGAAAAGCGTCCACATTAGCTGCGACAAAGCGGAGGACCGTCGTGAACATATCGTTTGAAGACAAGGTTGCTCTCGTCACTGGAGCTGGATCCGGGCTGGGCCTTGCGACGGCGAAGGCCTTCGCGGAGTCGGGCGCTTCCGTGGCGTTGGCCGACGCGGACGAACAGGCGGTACGTGCCGCCGTCGAGGATTTGACTGCCCGGGGACATAACGCCCTCGCGATCCGTTGCGACGTAGCCGATGACGCTGAGGTGGAATCGATGGTCGAACGCACGGTCGCTGCCTTCGGCAGGCTTGATGCCGCCTACAACAATGCCGGCGTCCAGAATGTCGCGGTGGAAGCTGCCGAGTCCACTAGGGAGGATTTCGACCGGGTGATTTCGATCAACCTGCGCGGCGTATGGAGCTGCATGAAGTTCGAGCTTCGTCAGATGCTCAAGCAGGGAAGCGGTGCAATCGTCAACTGCTCTTCCATCGGCGGCTTGGTTGCCGGGCCCAAACGCGGAACTTACCAGGCCTCGAAGCACGGGGTGCTGGGGCTCACGAAAAGCGCGGCGCTCGACTACGCCGCAAGGGGCATTCGCATCAATGCGGTATGCCCGGGTATCATCCATACGGCAATGTTAGACAAGATGATGGCCACTCAGGCAGACGCCCTCAACGCGATGCTGCAGAACGTTCCCATCGGCCGGCTTGGCCGCCCCGAAGAGATCGCAAGCGCCGTACTCTGGTTGTGCAGTTCAGAAGCAAGTTTCATGGTCGGTCACGCGCTCGCGGTGGATGGCGGCTATACCATACGTTGAACTGTGGAATCCCCGATCATCAAGAACGGTGCCGGAGCGCCTCTACCAATAGCGCAAAGGCCGCAGAGGGTTGGCGCCGGCTGGGATAATACAGATGGTAGCCCGGATACGGAGGGCACCAGTCCTCAAGCACCCGTTTGAGCCGGCCCTTGTTGATGTGTGGTTGCACCAGGCCCTCCGGCAGATAAGCCAATCCCAAACCTGCGAGCGCTGCGTGGAACATCTGGGTCGTGGTGCTGAAGAACAGTTGACCTTCGACGCGAACTTTCAGTTCGCGTGAGCCCTTTTCGAACTCCCAGGCGTACAAGCCACCATGGGTGGGCAGACGCAGATTGATGCAATTGTGCTCGACCAAGTCTTGCGGCTTCTTCGGCACGGGCTGATTTTTGAAATAGGACGGGGCGCCGACCACTGCCATGCGTGCGTCCGGTCCGATGCGCACGGCGATCATGTCTTTCGCCACCTGCTCGCCGTCACGCACGCCGGCATCGAAGCGCTGCGCGACGATATCCGCCAGCCCGTAATCACTGACGATCTCGATCTTGATGTCCCGATATTCGCGAAGCAGCTTCGCGAGCTTCGGCAGGATTACGGCGTCGGTGGCGTATTCGGTCGCCGTGATGCGGATCGTGCCCGAGGGTTTTTCCCGAAGGTCGCTCAGGGCCGCAAGCTCCCCCTCGATTTCCTCGATCCTCGGGCTGACGTTGCGCAGAAGGCGCTCGCCGGCAGCCGTGGGCGAAACGCTTCGCGTGGTGCGCGTCAGCAGGCGCAGCTTGAGACGGGCTTCGAGCTCCTTGATGGTGTAGCTGAGCGCCGACTGTGAAACGCCTAGTTTCGCTGCTGCCTTCGTGAAACTCCCCTCCCGGGCGACGACGAGAAAGACCGAGAGATCGTCGAGATTGCCACGCCGCATTTATCGATCCTGTTCATAGGTCCATCCCGATTATAACGGCTAATCCGTATAGCTGCGCGCGCTAAATTAGGATCAGCGAGTGAAAACGAAGCGGAACGCCAGCCTGGCAACGGAGTCAGCGGATGGACGGATCGGGCTCACCCTTCAGGCTTCGCGGAAACGCTGCGACGCCGGCGCAGCATGCCTTCACGCGGAGGAGCATTCTCTCGGCCGCTGCCGGATTGGTGACGCTGATACCGACGCCTCCGGCCTTTGCGCGCGCTGCGACAGTGAACAACCCAACGAATGGAAGGAATGGAACGATGGACATCAAACGCAACGGCTCGCGGCCGTCCGGCAAAGGCCCCGAAGCATGGTTCAGCGGTGCCGTCCGGGTGGATCCGCTGTTTCAGGTGGGCGACCCGACACGCATCAGCGGCGGTCAAGTTACCTTCGAGGCAGGTGCCCGAACCATGTGGCACACCCACCCGCTCGGCCAGACCCTCATCGTCACGACCGGGCTTGGCTGGGTGCAGAGCGAGGGCAGCCCGATCGAGGAAATCCGCCCCGGCGATGTGGTCTGGTTTCCGCCTGGCGAGAAGCACTGGCATGGCGCGACCCCGACGAACGCGATGACGCACATCGCCATCACTGAATCGCTCGATGGCAAGAACGTCGAGTGGATGGAAAAGGTCAGCGACGAGCAATACCGCAAATAGCCATGTGCACGGGCGCGTCGCTGCGTCGACGGGTCCGGGCACGAAGCGGCCGCGGGCCGCGCGGGTGACCGTCAAAGGAGATTTAGTATGCAAACGCGCAAGCTTGGCGATCTTACCGTCTCGGCCATCGGCCTGGGCTGCATGGGCCTCAACTATCATCGGGGTCCTGCTCCGGACCGCACCAAGATGATCGCGCTCGTCCGGGCGGCCGTAGAGCGCGGCGTCACCTTCTTCGACACCGCCGAGGTCTACGGCCCGTTCACGAACGAGGAACTGGTGGGCGAGGCGCTGGAGCCGTTCCGGAGGGACGTCGTCATCGCCACCAAATTCGGCCACGACCTTGATACCGACGGGCTCGACAGCCGCCCCGAACGCATACGACAGGCCGTCGATGGCTCGTTGAAGCGGCTGCGGGTCGAGGCGATCGACCTGCTGTACCAGCATCGGGTCGATCCAGACGTTCCGATCGAGGACGTCGCCGGCGCGGTGAGGGATCTCATCGCCCAAGGCAAGGTCAAGCATTTCGGCCTGAGCGAGGCTGGCGCCTCGACCATCCGCCGCGCCCATGCCGTGCAGCGGGTCGCGGCGGTCCAGAGCGAATATTCGCTCTGGTGGCGCCAGCCCGAGAAGGAGGTGCTGCCGGTCTGCGGCGAACTGGGGATCGGCTTCGTCCCGTTCAGTCCCCTAGGGCGGGGATTTCTGACAGGCAAGATCGACGAGACCACCACGTTCGGCGGCAACGATAACCGCGCCAGCCTGCCGCGCTTCACGCCAGAGGCGCGCAAGGCTAACCGTGCCGTGGTCGATTTGCTGGAACGGATCGGCGCGCAGAAGCACGTCACGCCTGCGCAGATTGCGCTGGCCTGGCTGCTGGCGCAGAAGCCGTGGATCGTCCCGATTCCCGGCACGACCAAGCTCGACCGCCTCGATGAGAACATCGGCGCAGCCGCGATCGAGCTTACGCGCGAGGACATCCGCAACATGGATGCCGCCGCCGCGAAGATCAAAATCGTAGGCGACCGCTACCCGCCGGCAGAGGCCGAGCGCGCGCAGCGCTGACGGCAGGTGTCCCGAAATGACGAATATGCAGGAGAGATACCATGAACATCTCATTCGAGGGAAAGGTCGCCCTGGTGACGGGCGCGGCGTCGGGTTTGGGCCTCGCCACGGCAAAGGCTTTTGCGGAATCGGGAGCCTCCGTCGCGCTCGCCGACTGGAACGAGAAGGCAACGCAAGCTGCGGCCGACGAACTGACCGCGCAAGGCCACAAGGCCATAGGCATACTGTGCGACGTCTCGGATGACGCGCAGGTCGAAGCCATGGTCGACCGGACGATAGCGGTCTTTGGCAGGCTCGACGCGGCCTACAACAATGCGGGCGTTCAGAATGTTCTGGCGGAGACGGCGGACACCACCCGCGAGGATTACGACCGCGTCATGGGCATCAATCTCCGCGGCGAATGGAGCTGCATGAAGTTCGAGTTGCAGCAGATGCGCAAACAAGAAAGCGGCGCCATTGTCAATTGCTCGTCACTCGGTGGACTTTTAGGCGGCGCCGAGCGCGGCATCTACCACGCCGCCAAGCACGGGGTGATCGGGTTCACCAAGAGCGCGGCACTGGAATATGCGGCACGGGGCATCCGCATCAACGCCATCTGCCCCGGACTTATCCGGACGCCAATGTCCGACCAAATGGTTGCGGCCGGTCAAGGCGATGCGCTCAAGGCGATGGAAAAGAGCATTCCGATGGGGCGGGTCGGCCGGCCTGAGGAGGTTGCAAATGCGGTCCTGTGGCTCTGCAGCGACGCCGCGAGTTACGTGACCGGCCAGTCGATCTCCGTGGACGGCGGCTTCGTCATGCGGTGAAGAGGAGGCGCCACCCCCGTGCACAGCGCGGATGGCCAGCGCCGGGTCTTCTTTCTCGCCCGTGGCGACGATTGCGAGCGACCGTCTGGCGCGAAATCAGCGGCTTGCATTGATCGTGGTTGCGGATAGCTGCCGGCGATAACACGGGTACGTGCGGGTAGTTGCGGGTCGCTGGTCTTTCAAAACGAAAGGCGTGTCCATCGTCGTCGTGTCCGCGGTGTGCGCACTCGCCTTCGCTCTCATTATCCCTTGGGAATTGAGCCGGCGCTCGCCGAAGGCGCGGCCGCCAGGAGCAGTGTGGACGGAAACGGCTAACCATCGCGAACCCTTGCCGAAAAATTTTTGCCGACCCCCTTGAAATTAATTCCTGCCTTCCAAATTTTTTCGCCGTCGCTATCGCGGCGACCGGGACGCCTTCGGGGTCTCGCGACTGAAACGGGCGCCGGACGGTGTCCGGAGCCTGCTCGTACCCATCTTGCTCCAAGGAGGATTTGGATATGAGGTATGATTGGACTCCCCTCTGGAGGTCGAGCATCGGCTTCGACCGCCTTTTCGACGCTCTCAACGAGGTCCAGCGGACCGCCGAAGAGACCTATCCCCCCTACAACATAGAACGTGTCGACGAGAACCGCTTCCGAATCTCGGTGGCGCTTGCCGGCTTCACGCCGGAAGAAGTCGCGCTCACCTCCGAGCGGAACGTGCTCACGCTGGAGGGCCGGAAGGCCGAGAAGGAAGGCACGAGCTTCCTGCACCGCGGCATCTCGACCCGGAGCTTCAAGCGTCAGTTCACCTTGGCCGACCATGTCGAGGTCAAGGGCGCCCACTTCGAGAACGGTCTGCTCGTCATCGACCTGCAGCGGGAGATCCCCGAGGCGATGAAGCCGCGCCGGATCGAGATCAACGGCGCCGCCCCGAGCAACGTGACCCAGATCGAAGCCAAGGCGGCCTGAGGGCGCCATGTTTGACCAAAGCCGCGCGGGTTCTTCCCGCTCTCTCCCGCGCAGCGATCCCTCATCTCGTCTCGGAATGGAGGCAATCATGCGGCCGACGACCGCACTGAACGACGACAACGTTTTGGATCTGAACGCTCTCCTTCACCCCGGCACCGTCTTCGAGCACCTGCGGGATGTCGTCTCAAATCCGGGTCTCAGTCTTTCTGAAAAGCGCGCCATCCTCGCCTCTTGGGTTTCGGACGCATCGTGCCCCTCGCTGCGGGCGCCCGAAGGACTGAAGGCGCCGGTCACGATCGACGAGATCCTGGAGGCGCTTTGCGCGTTGGACGACGGCCCCCGGAATCCTCCGGGCGGGAAGCCAATGCGCCTGCGGCCGGTCGAACGTGCCGCGGCCTAGGAGAACGACGATGCAGAGCCAAACATCTGAAGAGATCGCCGAAGCGCTTGATCGGGACCTCGCACGGAAGCTGCAGCAGCAGGTCGCCGAGTGGACGGCGATGCGCGCACCCGTGATGACGCGGACCGCCGCCGGCATCCGGGTTGAACGGCGGTCGAGGCGGCGACCGGATTTCAACCGTCTGTCCGTCTGAGAGGCTGCCGGAACTGAATTCGTTCGCATCGCGTTGACCCGGATCTTTCCACCGGAGGAACGCTCATGAAATGGTTTATGGCAGCGGCTTGCGCAGCCGCGATTTCGCTTGCTGTCGTCCCCGCTGCGAACGCCAAGGGCTGCATCAAGGGCGCCGTCGTCGGCGGCGTGGCCGGTCACATGGCGGGCCACGGCAAGCTTGGTGCGGCGGCCGGCTGCGCCGTGGGCCATCATGAAGCGAACAAGAAAGACCCGAACAACGCGAACGCCCAGACGCCTTCGCAGCAGAAGTGAGCCCGGCGGCGGTCAGGCATCGCCAGGGCACTCCGGGCAGGTGTCGCCGATCGAGTCGAGGACGTCCCGCACTTCAGCAACGGCATCATCCGCGGAGAAGCCAGAAGGCGGATCCCGGCGCGCGACGTCGAACGCGCGCTCGCGGGCGTGGGGGTCGGCGCGGTCCTGCATCCAGCCGTGCTCCTCGCATTCCCGGATGGCGCCGGCCTCCTGCAGCACGGAGATCGCCCAACCGCGCAGCGTCCGGATCGCCGGTCGCCTCTCGCTCGTCATCAGCATCGAACCACTCCTGCCCGGGCACGAATCCTTCGCGCCACTTCTCCGTTCCGCGCGGTTAGCACAGGGCAGAGATTCGGAATTGCGGCGCCCTCTGCTTGTCCACGTGTTCCGCCGAGCCGCGGACAGGCGCCTACGCCGCCAGCGCGGGGTCCTCCTTCTCGCCGGTCGCGACGATCTTGAGCGTGCCGTCCGAAAGAGGCCGCTGCAGCGCCCTGGCTTCCTCCCAGGGGGCGCGCAGCCAGGCATCGTGCTCCTCCGTCGTCGTCAGGATAACCGGCATCGCCTTAGGATGGACGCGGGCCACTTCGGCATTCGGCTCGCAGGTAAGGAACGCGAAGATGTCGGCGTTGATCTCGCCTTCCTTCGCCTTGCGCACGCTGGTCCAGTTGGTCCAGAGCCCGGCGAACGCCAGCAGGGGCCGGCTCCCGTCCTGGGCGAACCAGACCGGCACCTTCCTGCCGTCGATCGTGTCGTACTCGGAGAAGCTGGTGAACGGCACCAGGCAGCGGTGCTCCGGGCCCAGCCAGCGCTTCCAGTGCGCGCTGTTGACGTTGCGGATGTTGGTGGTGCCGCCGTCGGGCTCCATCCGGAGCAATTCCTTGAAATCGACCGGCTTGCCCTTGGCCTCGAGCCTCTCGGCGCGCTTCTTGGTGGCGTCCATCAAAGCCCGCTGCGAACTCGGCATCCCCCAACGAGCCATGGCGATTTCCCGTCCGTCGTCCGCGTTGCGGACGATCGGCGCGGGGTAGTCCGGAAAGATGCCCGGCATCGACGGCAGATTGCCGACGCGGCTGTTGAGAGCGCCGAACAGTCTCCTGATCGCGTCGACGTTCTTGGTCATGCTGTACAGATTGCACATCAGCGTTCTTCCCCGGGGTACCACGGCTCGAATTCGAGCGTCTTTTCCTTGCGCAGCCGCACGATGTTGGCCGCCGGCCGGCGCCCCCGCAGCGCCTCGCTGCAATGGCGGCAACGTAGCGACGCCTCGAGCTTCCAGACCGGGGTCTCGGGCTTGCGACGCACCTCGTTGACCGCAGTCAGATCGATCAGCGAGTGCGTGCTGCAGCGCCGGCACTTGACCTCGAGATAGTAGAACCCGCCCTTGATCGCCTCACCGATGGTCGGCGACGGCTGCACCGGCCCGCCGAGCCCGATCATCCGATAATTCCAGGCCTGGCAGGTCTCGGCGGCGGCCTCCCTCAGCTTTTCGGCAGCTTCCTTCTTGGCCGAATCCGCCCTCATCTTGGCGGCAGAAATCCGCCCGCCGAAAAGACGGTCCGGATTGCGCCGACCCACAGGTCAGCGCTCGGGTTCGGGCCTGGCCCGCGGCAGATCCGTGATCAGGCCGGTCTCGCTGTCGATGATGCCGACGATCTTGCAGGCGCCGGTAAACTCGATGACCGCGCGCCGGTCGTCGGGAACGCTCGGCTTGCGGCCTTCGATGAGGCGCAGGTGCTGGTTGGGCGGTGATTTGAACATAATACAAGACTAGAACAAACAAAGAACATATGCAAGGCGGGACATGTAGCCAAGGTTAATCGAGGCGCGATCGGCGGGGCACTTTTTCCGAGCCCCTCAACCCCCATCTATCGATCATGGAACTCCGCAAGAGAAAGAAATTCAGGCCGCGAAAGCCCGACGCGAAGCTGCTAGAGCTCTATCGTGGGCGCATGGAAAAGCGGCTTCTGCTCGAGTTCGACGACGTCGAGCCGCAATCGAAAAAAATGCCTGCCGCCGCGCAGGCTGAATTCCAGCGTCGGGTAATTCGCGGTCTGCACGCATTGGGTCGCGGCCCTTTCAAGGGCGACATTGCTCTGGAACTTCGATTGGCGACGACCCGCCGTTCGGCGCCGCAAGCGCATACCATCGCCAAAAACCTGCTGGATCTGCTTTGGAGACCTGCAAAGGAGCTCGGCGAGCCAGCACCAGCGCTCCTGTACGTCGACGACAGGCAGATACACGCTCTTTCTGTATCGTGCGTTCACGGCGAAGAGACCCCGAACATCACGATCGGGGCGCGCTCCATGAGCGCGTTTCTCCACGACCTCGCGCTCGCCTCCACCGCCGAGCGCGAACTGGAGACAGACGATCCGGCTTTCCAGTACGAGCGCGGCAGCGCTCATGAGGACATGCGTCACTTCCGCGATCTGATCGACAATGAAGCGGCTCACCGCGCCCGCCTCGGCAACGCGCTGTACGATGCATTCCTCAAGATGAGCAGATGGAGCACGCAGCAGGCCGTTCTGGCTCAGGCGAGCGTCACCCCCGCGAGCCTCGCGATGCTATTCGACGTGCCGAAGACGGGTATCGCTACTCCCTTTCCGGCCATGTGGAATGACATGATCCAGAACTCGAGCCTACGGATGCACGTCGGCGAACTTCCGACCAAGTCTGGAGAGGCCGCTCTTTTCAAGCAGCGCGTGGAAGCGTCCGTCGCGGACTTCAAACGGAGATGGGACTGGCTGATTTCGCCTCTGGTCGTGCCCGTAGCGCTGCAGGTCGTAGTCAGGCCGAGCCCCGACACTCCCAAAGGCGTCTTGCACGACCTCGACAACATTGTTCGGGACTACCTGTTACCCCGGATCATCCCGACCTTCGGGACGGTGAGCGACCATCGATGGCTGATCGATTTCGAGGAGATGCGCCGAAGAGACCCCCAAGCCGCAGCCTGGTTGGGTGAAAACCCGGCTCCACCGAAGGGCACGCGTTCGGGAGTGACGCGCTATGAAGCATGGCGCCTGCCGCCGGCCAAGGAAGGGCAGGGCGGCTTCGTGAGCGCAGCGATCGTGCTCGACAATGCCGTCACCGAAGACGTATTCGGACAGATCGACCGGCACATCGACAAGTGGGCCGAAAGCCTCGCTTCGGACCGATCGAACTGGTGAGCCTTCCCGTCGCCTGGATCTGGCTGGCGCCGAAGGCAGGCGGCAGTCATGGCCGCGCTCCGTCTGCAGCGTCCCGTTTCGAAAACAGGACTGCTTTGGCTCGATCCGCCGTCTCGAGCGACTTCCCCAGGACGACCGGGCTCGGCTTCATCCGGCTCGAGTATTCCGAGTGCGCGATGAAATTGTGAAGCGAACACAGCGGATCGACATCGCGGATCTCCTTCAGGTAGTCGGATAGCAACCGCGCAAGCGAAATGGCGCCGGACGCCACTCCGCCTTCCAGATTCTCGAGATCCTGGATGGTCATGACGATTAGCGGCCGGATGTTCTCGCCGATCTCGCAATCCAGCAGCTTTCTCATCTCCTTGCGGAAGAACACCCCGGTGCCCGGGCTGTCTAGGCGCAGGTCGTGGGCCACCACGATCGGATAGATCTCGGTGGGGGCCGCGAATTCGCTCGGAAGCTCCGGCCAAGCGCGCTTTGAGATCGCGCTGGTGCTCTTCGCAAGCTGCCAGACGGCGTTCCCCTTGCTGATGTACTTCTCGCGCAGATGGCCGACGAAGTCCGCGTACTCGTTGCCGGAGACGAGCTCTTCCTTGAGGAACTTGGCCTTGGCCTCGAACACCAAGGTGGCGGTCGCCTCGCCCGCGACTGCATCGACTTCGAAGTCCGTGTTCTTGCCGTTCGCCTTCTCGAGATTGAGCCGGGCGTTGTCGAACATGCGGCGAACGATGGCATTCGCATAGTCTTCGAAGGCCAAGCCGAACGCATGGAAGACCGCCCTTCCGCGCTCTGGGTGGTCGCGGAGCAGGAAAAACAGCGGTCCGACCGAAAGCTTAGCGGAGAAGAAGACGGGGTCGATTATGACCGACGCCCCGTCGGGAAAGAAAATGACGGGCCTTTCCCACATCGCCTTCTCGAACTCGGCCTGGCTCCCCTGGCTGGCCTGCGCGAACTGCTCCGGCGTCTGGCTGTCGAGCGCGAGATATTCCGGGAAGAAGCCCCCGTACCTGGTCGCGGCTCCGACCGTGTTGATCTTGAAGACCCGACCCTCGAGTTCGTTCCCGACCATGACGTAGCTCATGAGGCCGGAGACGCACGTCGAGTATTCGTCGAACGTCATCTTGGTCGCCGCCAGAAATTCGTCCTCGAACGCCGGGTAGTGCTTCGGGAAATGCTCGGCGAACAGCAGCCATCCGCGACCGATCGTGTTGACCGCGTTGGGGGCCGGATTGGTCTCCTCGAGGACTTTCCGCAAATATCCCACGTGATCTTCGACGGTCTCCTCGGTCAGCTGCGCGAAGTTGCGGGACGCCATCGCACGCTCGGTCCACAGCGCGCTCGCGACGAGTGCTGCCTTGAGAAACTGGACACGATTCTTGGGATGCTCGTAGAAGTCAGGTCGGGATCCCCGAGAACAGTGCCTGACGGCGAGACGCATCAGATGCAGAAGCTGACCCCGAAAGAAGACCGCATGCCTTTGGTATCCGCCATGCGGTCCGGTGAAGCTCAGTATCCTTTGCTCCTCCTTGGGCAACGCCATGAAGGACATCGCCGCCCTGTTGCGGCGCTCCATGGACACGATCCCGATGCCTGAAACGATGGCATTGAGCCGCGCGCAGAGGATCACGGTCTCCTGGAGAGGAAGAGGAGTTAGCAGATTGGCGGCATATCCCTCGGTCGACGGTAACCCATAGACATGCGCTATGTCGGCGAACGAGCTAACGTCGCGCGCGCTAACGTAAGTCATCAGAAACTAGACCCGACGGATCGGGCCCCCTGCTCGGCAGATCCCAGTTCAACTGGACCGCTCTTTCGCGACTGTCCAAGTGATTCATGGTCCGGAAGGAGGCTTTGCGCAACGGGTCGGGCCGCGTGCTCTAAGGATGCGCTCGACCATTGCCGTGCCGGGCTCAGGTGTGGAACCGAAATGATGGGTTGGGAGCGACGTTGTCCGACAATTCCGTCATGATCTCGAGATCGCTCCTGCGAGGGCGAATCCTTCGGCTCCCTCATTCGTTCCGGCTGCTATCACACAGCAGGGATTCGAAGTCGCAGGGTGCCTTCATATTCCACCGGTTCCGACCAGAACGTCGCATCTCTGACGGCTTTCGAAGAAAAGATACAACAAAATCAATGGGCAGCAGATTTCGCGCAGCGGGACCCTGGTCCGGACCGACCACGCTCTCGACAAATAGAACTATGGACTTTTCGCCCTCGGAAGTTGTAAGAGTGCATATTCATTGAGCAAATTGGGCAATGGGGGCTATGATGGCAGAGAAGTCAAAAGTTGTGCTTTCGCTTGGTGCCGCGCTCGCATCACTCACCGGATTGTCGGTTCAGAGCGCCGAGGCCAAGGCAGTCGTTGCTAACGACGCAAGCGCGGCGGTAACCGAAAACACCGCTACCAAGCTTCAGCCCAACGCTCACTACCAAGTGGGTGAAGACCTTCTTGGGTTCGTCATGACAAAGCAGGCCGACGGCACCGTCGTCGCGCAGCATGCCTCCCACGCGTCGCATGCTTCACATGCGTCCCATGCCTCCAGCCGCTAAGCTTCCTACGGCGTCTCCGGTCGAGGTAGCTGTCGATTTTGATTCGAGCGTCCAAAGCCTCGGTGCTCTGGACGCCGCAGCGTACCGCCTTATCGGAACGGCGACGTGCCGGATTGACCAGATTGGAGACCGGTACGTTTGCCGTCTCGTTCCTTCCGCCGATCCGCAGAAGGGCGCCGTGCTGAGTTCGGATGTCCTGAAAGAAAGGTTCCTGAATCTGGTCACCGACGAAAACTTGCGGGCTCGCGTCGCCGAGAAAACAGAGGGCGTGCGGAATGTCATCCTGGCGCTCGCCTTCGGGGCTCTGGCCACTAACCAAAATGACGCCGGATAAAGTCCTGCGGGAGGACCATGGCGCGGTTTTTACCTCCTGAGAGCTTCAGCGCGGCAACCGAAGATCTTTCGTTGTTGCCGTTCAATTTTGAGCGTACCGGGGCAAACCAATATCTCGTCGCCAACATGGTCGGCGATTTCATCTGCCTGACTGAAGATGAATTGAACAGACTGGTCGACCTTCAGGTTCGGCCCGGCGACGGCCTTTACGAAAAGGCGTATGCCGCCCATCTGGTCACCGGAGCGAGCCAGAAGGCGCAACGGCAGCTCTTGGCGGCTCGGCTGAGAAGCCGGATGTCGTTCCTGCAGCAAACCACGCCACTGCATATATTCGTCGTGACGCTGCGGTGCGAACACTCTTGCCCCTACTGCCAGGTTTCGCGCCAAAGCACCGACCGCTCGCGGTTCGACCTGAGCGAACAAACGGCGATGCGTGCACTGGACATTGCCCTCGCGAGCCCTGCAGCTCGCATCAAGATTGAATTCCAGGGTGGGGAGCCGCTTCTCAATTTTCCGCTGATCAGGACGATTGTCGCCGCTGCGAAAGTCCGGTCCGGCAAAAAGGTCGATTTCGTGATCGCGTCCAACTTGGCCTTGTTGGATGATGCCGTTCTCGAGTTTTGCCGGGCGAACAACATCCTCCTCTCGACGTCTCTCGACGGTCCCGCCGATCTGCACAACAAGAACCGCCCGAGACCCGGGGCTAACAGTCACGAACTCGCAGTCGCCGGTATCCGGCGGGCAAGGGAGGTCTTGGGCCCCGACCGGGTCGGGGCCTTGATGACTACCACGGAGGCGAGCCTCAATCGCGTTGATGACATCATCGACGAATATCTGCGACTCGGGCTGGACGGTATTTTCCTGCGGCCGCTTTCGCCGTTTGGTTTTGCGATCAAGACAAAGCAGTTCGCAAAATACGGCGCGCAGAAGTGGCTTGCCTTCTATGAGCGCGGGCTACGCCGGGTCTTGGAGATCAACCGGCAAGGCACCCCGTTTCGGGAGTTCTACGCCGCGCTGCTTCTCACGCGGATGCTCTCGGACCGCCCCATTGGCTACGTTGATTTGCGCAGCCCGGCCGGCGCCGGCCTTGGCGCGCTGGTCTACAACTATGACGGCAGCGTTTTCGCGTCGGATGAAGGCAGGATGCTGGCCGAGACCGGCGATGACGCGTTCCGGCTCGGTCACGTCGATCACGACAGCTACAATTCTCTCATCCTGTCGGATAAGCTGATTGGCGCGATTTCGTCGTCGCTCACTCAGTGCGCGCCCGAATGCTCGACTTGCGTGTATGAGAGCCACTGCGGGGCGGACCCGGTCTACCATCACGCCACGCAGGGTGACGCCCTCGGAATTAAGCCTCTGTCGGCGTTTTGCGCCCGGCAAAAAGGCATCATGGGCCTGCTGCTGGACATTCTGGAGAACTCTCCGGAAGATGCTGCCATCTTGCGACGGTGGGCCGCCGCATGACCCTTCCTCTCTATGGCACGGCCTCGCGGAGTGTTGGATTTTCCTCGGACAAAGCCCGCTCGGTCATCAGGCTCCGCTCGGTCGACACTGCCGTCGAACGCCGCATGGCGGATTTCGCGCTCGCCAGAACGCCTGACGAAGTCCGGCGGGCAATTGAAGCCGACTGGCCGTCCGTCCTTGTCGTTTCCGATGGCTCGATCGATCTACCCGGCACGTTCAAAGGACGGCTGGTCGTGGTGCCGCCGAAATATAGCTATCTCGCCGACGGCGACGTCCTCGGCTTCGATCACGCATCGCGAAAATTCCGCACGCTCTTTCGCCGGAATTCGGCGCACAACTCGTTTCTGGTCACGGAACGGTGCAACAACTACTGCCTGATGTGCTCGCAACCACCGAAAGATGTCGACGATCGGTGGATCCTGAGCGAAATCAAAGAAAGCCTGCCTCTCGTTGATCCGGCGACCAGCGCGCTGACGTTCACCGGCGGAGAGACCTTGTCGGATTGGGAAGATTTCATCGCCGTCCTGAAGGAGTGCCGCGACTTGCTGCCGGCGACCGCCATCCAGGTGCTCACCAACGGCCGGGCGTTCGCCGACTCGCAGATTGTCGATGCCTGGAAAGATATCGGCCACCCGAATCTGATGGCTGCCATTCCGGTCTATGCCACGGTCGATCACGTCCACGATCACGTTGT
>DASRBG010000229.1:0-3207 GCA_035653735.1 Gemmataceae bacterium | reverse complement strand
GTTGCATAAATCAGAAAATCATACCACTCGATCGTCGTTCCGAGACAGCTTGCAAACACGATTGAATTGATTTGCGAGCGCTTCCCAATTGCTGTCCGGGCATCTGCCGTCGTCGTCATAGAAGCTCTCCTGTCAATGAGCCAGCTGCCCAAAACCTATCAACTCAAGCGCAAACCCAAGCCAATGTCAGTCAGAGGGAGACGCGCTGAACGGATCGTCGCCGCTGGCGCTTCCCGGATGAAATGTTTTCGGCCGACTGTAACATAGCCGGTCGCCCCGACTACGCAACGTTAGCCCATCATTAAGCTTGATGAGCGCCGGCCGCGTTGATCTGAAGCTGCCAGCTTTGGGTTGGCGGAATAAGGCATCGATCGGACTTCGATCCGGCCGGGCCCGAGATTGGTCTTGAAAATGCAAACCAGTGGGAGTCCCGAGGAGGCCTGCAGCGAAGGCCCTGTTGCAATAATAGAAAGATGGTTTTCGCAAATTACCCTTGGGCTAAGCGAGTACAGAGTCCCGGGCGAAGGACGAAATTTACCGAGATTGCATGCGCCTATTCGACCGTCACCGATTTCGCGAGATTGCGCGGCTGATCCACGTCCGTCCCCATCACCACGGCGGTGTGATAGGCCAGGAGCTGGACGGGGATGGCGTAGACCATGGGCGCAAAGGTCGCAGCCATATCCGGCAGCACGATTGTCAGCAGGGAATCCACAGTGGCCTCGGCAGCGCCCTTGGCGTCGGTCATCAGGATGATGTTGCCGCCGCGGGCGGCGACCTCCTGCATGTTCGACACCGTCTTCTCGAACACGCGGTCGTAGGGCGCGATCACCACCACCGGCATGGTCTCGTCGATCAGCGCGATCGGGCCGTGCTTGAGCTCGCCCGCGGCATAGCCCTCGGCGTGGATGTAGGAGATTTCCTTCAGCTTCAGCGCGCCCTCCAAAGCCAGCGGATAGGAGGTGCCGCGGCCGAGATAGAGCACGTCGCGGCATTTGGCGATGTCGCGGGCGAGCTTCTCGATCTGCGGCTCGGTCGCAAGCGCCGCCGAGATCAGCCGGGGAATCTCGATCAGCCCCTGCACCAGCTTGCTCTCGTCGGTAGCAGACAATTCGCCGCGTGCCGTCCCGGCCGCAACCGCAAGCGAAGCCAGCACCATCAGCTGGCAGGTGAAGGCCTTGGTCGAGGCGACGCCGATCTCGGGCCCGGCCAGCGTCTGCATCACGACCTCGCTTTCGCGCGCGATCGTCGAGGTCGGCACGTTGACGACGGAGAGCGTGTGCAGCCCCTGCGACTTCGCACAGCGCAGCGCCGCGAGCGTGTCGGCCGTCTCGCCCGACTGCGAGATGAAGATCGCAAGATCGCCCTTCCGCAAAGGCGCCTCGCGGTAGCGGAATTCCGAGGCGACGTCGAGCTCGACCGGAATGCGCGACAGCCACTCGAACCAGTATTTGGCGATGAAGCTGGCATAGCTCGCGGTGCCGCAGGCGGTGATCGAGATGCGCTGGACGTCGCGGAAATCGAATGGCAGCTCTTTCGGCAGCGCCACGCGCTCATGGGCCATGTCGACATAGCGCGCAAGCGTGTGGCCCACCACTTCCGGCTGCTCGTGGATTTCCTTGGCCATGAAGTGGCGGTAGTTCGCCTTGTCGATCAGAAAGGATGAGGCCCCCGACTTGAGCACCTCGCGGTGTACGGTCGCGCCTTGCGCGTCATAGATCACGCTTGAATCGCGGGTGAGCACGGCCCAGTCGCCGTCCTCGAGATAGGTGATGGTGTCGGTGAAGGGCGCGAGCGCGATCGCGTCCGATCCCAGATACATCTCGCCGTCGCCATGGCCGACCGCGAGCGGCGAACCCTTGCGGGCACTGATCATCAGATTGTCGTGGCCCTTGAACAGGAATGCGAGCGCAAACGCGCCGCGCAGATGCGGCAGCGACGCCTTCACTGCGTCCTGCGGCGAATAGCCTTTCTTTAGGTAGGACTCGACGAGATGAACCACCACCTCGGTGTCGGTTTCGGTGGCAAATTCCGCTCCCTGGCTCTCAGCTCCGCGCGCAGCTCGCGGAAATTCTCGATGATGCCGTTGTGCACCACGGCGACGTTCTCGGTCGCGTGCGGATGCGCATTGGTTTCGTTTGGCTTGCCGTGGGTGGCCCAGCGGGTGTGGCCGATCCCGGTATGGCCGTCCAGCGGCTCGCTGCGCAACCGCTTCTCGAGGTTCTTCAGCTTGCCCTCGGCGCGCCGCCGCTCGAGATGGTCGCCCTCCAGCGTCGCAATCCCGGCGAAATCATAGCCGCGATATTCCAGCCGCTTGAGTGTACCGACCAGTTGCTCCGCAACCGGCGCGCGCGCCAAAATACCGACAATGCCACACATCTAACCAATATATCCCATTTAAATTATGCATTATCATCTAATATCTTATTTAATCGAACGCTATTATCCAATCAATAGTGCTTTTTTACAAAATTAGGGTTTATCAGATCTTCGTCCGGACCACCGGTAAATATGACACCTTAATTGGAAAGCCACGGGCCCTGGGCCGTTTTTGTCCGAGCGAAGCAGCTTGAGGCACGGAAGCATCTGCTTTGCGCTGCCTCTCAACCGCAACCGCCCTTCCCCGCTTCGCCAAGTCGGTCCATCGGATCAGGCTTGATGAGGTTGCCCAAGAGGTGGGCTCATTCTGGCCGCCGTAGGCGCGGCGGATCGGGTCGTTTGGGAAGTTACATGTTTACGAGAACTTTAGCGGCTCGTTCTAGACTGCGCTTTCGCTAGAACCGCTGATTAACGCTCAGGATGAGCGATGCCCGCAACTGCAACCTCTATTGCCGACGAAATAGAGACGGCGATAAGCTGCTCCTCGCCACAACGAGCCCGCGTCACCGTCAGGCGAGTTACAGATCTGCTTTTGTCCTCAGCAAATCCGCTCAATGAGGACCAGATTGAACTCTTTGACTCCGTACTCGAGCGATTGATCAAGACCCTCGAGCTCCGCGCCATTGCCGACGTCGGTTTTCGGATTGCGCTGGCGGAGATGAGTGCGCAGCTGGCGCCTCTTTCGGCTGCTCCGAAGTCGGTCGTTTGTCGGCTTGCCGCCAATGACGACATCACGATCGCGGGTCCCGTTTTGAGCGAATCTCCGCGTCTTGCGGACGACGATCTTGCAGAACTTGCAAGGACAAAGAGCGAGCCGCACCTGCTGGC
>DASRBG010000228.1:0-73054 GCA_035653735.1 Gemmataceae bacterium | reverse complement strand
CGCATTTTCTTTGCTGCGTTCGTGCTGGCCGTGTTCCCACTGGTGTCGCGCGCCGAGGACAAGGTTGTCCGCCTGAAGGTCCGGCCGATGCCGGCCCCGAAACCGGCGCTCAAGTATCTGCTCTTGCCGGAAGTCCGCGAGATGAGTCCCGGCAACCCCGCCCAGTGGTACGTGCGCTGTTTCGCGGAGCAGCGGAACTTCTTCTTTACCAAGTTCTCCGATACGCAGCGCGCCCGCTACCTGGCGATCTCCCTAAGCGAGCTGCGTGCCGAAAAGATACGCGAATACGGACGCGGCGCGCTCACGCAGGCCGACTGGGCGGCCCGGCTGGATGCTCTCGATTGGCAGGTGCTTGAGCGTGTTCAAACCGACGGCATGGACATGCGGCAGCCGGAGTTGGGGCCGCTTGGAATCCTGGGAACGGCGTTGAAAGTACGCTTCCGTACCGAGGTGGCCAACGGCCAATTCGACGAGGCGGTCCGCACCGCCAAGACCATGTTCGCATTTGCCCGCCACCTCGGCGAAAACCCCACGCACGCCGCCAACCAGCTCGGCCTGTCCGTTGCCAATTTGGCTGTCGATGTCCTGGAGGAGATGGTACAGGAGCCGGATTGTCCCAATCTCTACTGGGCGCTGACGGACTTGCCCATTCCGCTGGTGGATCTGCGCAAGGGGTTTCAAGGCGACCGCAGTCTCATGGCGAAGGAGCTTCGGCCGATTCGCGACGACGCGGTGATGTCGGAGGAAGAACTGGAGAAAGTGGTGAGCCGCTTCTCCGGCGTGATGAACTTCGGCCGGATACAAACCGGCCAATCGACCCACGGTCTGCGCGCTGAGATAATGGCGCGGGCCAAGGACGCCGAAAAAATCCGCGCCATCCGAGAGCGCATGCTGGAGGCGCGCCGCCTCGCTCTCGTCAACCGAAAGCGCGATCAGAAGGTCATGTCCTACGACTTTTTTAACAAGGTGCTCGAACTGAATTCAGCGTTGGACTTGATCCGGAAGATGCCGCCCTTGCAGATTGTGCTCTTGGATGAGAAGCAGAAGTTCGAGACGCGAACCGACGAGCGCATGAAGCTCTTGGCCCTGACGCCGTGGCAGATCGACAGGCTCGGAGGCGACGAGTTGGAGCGCGACGGTAGCGCCTTATTAGCGAACCTTTTGCCCCACGTCGTCGAAGCTCGCCGGGCGCAGGGGCGGTTGGAGCAGCGGATGGCGATGTTGCGGCATGTCGAGGCGCTGCGTCTGTACGCCGCGGAGCACGACGGCAAGCTGCCGGCGACGTTATCCGACATCGCGGTGCCGCTGCCCGATGATTCGTTCACCGGCAAACCGTTCGCTTACGAAGTCAAGGGTGGGACGGCCCGCCTACGCGGCGGCTCACCTCGGCATGGCGAGAAGAACGCCGCTTGCGATGTTTGCTATGAGGTGGCTTTCCAGAAGTGAGGTAGGACATGGCCGCGAAGCTCCCCCCGTTGGACCAGATCGATCCCTCCGAGGCTTGGAAACCCTGGCAACCCTCATCGGCCGATCCCTGGGGGCGCAAGTGGGCAGCTCACCTCTATCGCCGCGCCGCATTCGGCCCCAGCCGCGTGGATTTGCTGGAATCCGAGCGCCTCGGCTTCCAGGGAACCCTCGACCTTCTGTTACAGGGAAAGCCGCGGGAGGAATATTGGGAACAGACCCTGGCCGACGCCGGCCGCATCGCCGTTGCCCGCGGCGAACAGGAGCTGCGAAGCTGGTGGCTCTATTGCATGTTGCACAGCGGCCATCCGCTGCGCGAGAAGCTCACCCTGTTCTGGCACAACCACTTTGCCACAAGCATCGTCAAGGTGCAGAACACTCGCCTGATGTTCCACCAGAACTGCCTGCTGCGCACGCATGCCCTGGGCAAGTTCGGCCCTTTCCTGCAAGCCATGAGCAAGGACGGGGCCATGCTCGTCTGGCTGGACTCCAACAGCAACGTCAAGGGCAGGCCCAACGAGAACTACGCCCGCGAAGTGATGGAGCTATTTAGTCTCGGCATCGGCAACTATACCGAGCGGGACATCCGCGAAGCCGCCCGCGCCTTCACGGGTTGGCACACCGATGGCGAGGGGTTCCGATTCAAATCAGGTTCCCACGATTACGGGCCGAAATCGGTTCTGGGGCAGACGGGCGCCTGGGACGGCGGCGACGTGGTGCGCATCGTGCTGGAACAGCCGGCCGCGGCGCGGTTTCTGATCCGCAAACTTTATCACTTCTTCATTAGCGAAAATGTCGATCCGCCCGATGCCTTGCTTGAACCCCTATGCGAGCGCTTCCGCAAAAGCGATTACGACATCGCGGCGCTGGTGCGAACCATGCTGGCTTCGCGGCACTTTTACTCCGGGCACGCTTTTCGGCAGCGCATCAAAAGCCCGGTTGAATACGTTCTCGGTGGGGTGCAGGCCGTGTACCGGCGCTACCGCGAAGACGAGGCGGACTATCGGCCGCTGCCGCAACAGGTGTTGGTGCGCTGGCTCACGGCGATGGGACAGATGTTGTTTGCCCCGCCCAATGTCAAGGGCTGGCCCGGAGGCCGAGCGTGGCTGAACACCTCCACCGTGTTGGAACGCGATAACTTCGCCGCCGCCCTGGCGATGGGTTCCTTGTGGACGAACCAGACGCTGCCCCTGGCATTCGATCCGGCCCGGCTGTTACAAGAAGAGAAGATAAATCGCCTTGAGGATGTGGTCCCGGCGCTTCTGGATCTGTATGTGCCCGGCGGCATCCGCCCCGAGGCGCGGGCGAAGCTAACGGCTTTCGTAGCGGAGGGAAAACCCGCCGGTCCTGAGCTGGACCACCGTGTGCGGGAAACTGTCCACGCCATCATGACGATGGCTGAATACCAACTGGCGTAAGAGCAACAACAAATGAACCGCCAAGGCGCCAAGTACGCCAAGAAAAGAAAGAGAGAAAAACCAAAAGAGAACAAGCCGAGAATCACCGAAACTCACCTGCTTCGTTTTCTTTCTCTTTCTTATCTTGGCGTTCTTGGCGCCTTGGCGGTTCAATTGATTAAAGAATCAAAGGGACTTTTGCTCCTCATCCATCCTGGAGACAAAACATGCTCACTCGTAGGCGTTTCCTGAGCCACACTTTGCAAGGCTCCTCGCTGATTGCCCTCGGTTCGCTGGTGCCGCAGTTCGTGTTTCGGACCGCGCAGGCGGCCGCGCCGGGCAAGGACAACATTCTGGTCGTCCTGGAAATGAGCGGCGGCAACGACGGACTCAACACCGTCATTCCCTATGCCGATGACCTTTACCACAAAGCCCGGCCGACGCTGCGGCAGACCAAGACCGTGGTCATCCGCCTCGACGATCATGTCGGCCTGCATTCGGGCATGCGGGGCTTGCAGCCACTATGGGAGCAGGGACAGTTGGCCGTCGTGCAGGGAGTCGGCTACCCGAATCCCAACCGCTCGCATTTCGAGGCCATGGACATCTGGCAGTCGGGCGATACGAAAGGGGCGGTCAAAACCGGCTGGCTGGGACGGGCCACGACCGAGATGAAGAACAACTCGGGCGGCGTGCCGATCCTGCACCTTGGACCTAATCGCTTGCCGCTGGCCCTGGCGGGGACATCCGGCGGCGGAGCCGTCAGCATCAATGACAGACATGACTTCCACCTTGAGATGGCCGGGGGCGAGGAGGGACGGCAAAAGGCCCGCCGCCGGCTGCTGGAGGATTTATCGAAGAGCGAGAGAGGAGACGATCTCACGTCATTCGTGCAGCGACGGCAGATTCAGACAATGACCGCGGTTGAGACGTTGCGCGGGCTGCTGGAAGGTCCGAACGCCATTCCGCGGGGAAACGGCGGCTTGCAGCCGAAACTCCAGTTGATCGCCGGTCTGATCGCCCGGGGCTTCGGCACTCGTATCTTCTATCTAAATCTTGACGGTTTCGACACGCACGCCGACGAGGGACCATTCCACGCCAAATTGCTCAGCGAGCTGGCGGATGCCGTCGGCTCCTTCTTCCAAACGCTGAAATCCACCGGCCACGCGAATCGAGTGCGGCTGATGACGTTCTCGGAGTTCGGCCGCCGCGTGCAAGAAAACGATAGCCGGGGCACGGACCACGGCGCCGCATCCTGTCTGTTCGTGGCCGGGCCGTCGGTCAAGGGCGGCGTGGTCGGCAAACACCCCAGCCTGTCCGAACTCGATGCCGGCGATTTGCAATTCCACACCGACTTCCGCCGTGTCTACGCCACGCAGCTCGACAGTTGGCTGGGCTGCGACAGCAAGGCTGTGCTGGGCGCGAAATGGGACCATGTTAAGGAACTCGAACCCAAAGTGTGATTCGTCTCGTTTCCGGTCGCGCAGCGCCGCGGAGTAGACGGCGCAAAGAGCCGCGACCGTAAGGGAGCGGAAATCTCCTGCTCCCTTACGGTCGCGGCTCTACACACGCTGCAAAATCATGTCTCGGCGTTTGGCGCTTGTATAATTGTTTTCATGATGCGCGAAAGCAAGGCCAACGTCCTGCTCGTGGACGATACGCCGGCCAATCTGCTGGCGTTGCGGACCATCCTCGATACGCTCGGCCAGAATCTGGTCGAAGCCTTGTCCGGCGAAGAAGCGCTGCGCCATCTGCTCCACGACGACTTCGCCGTCATCCTCCTCGATGTCAGCCTGCCGGGCATGGACGGCTACGAAGTGGCGCGGATGATCCGCGGCCACAAACGCTGCCAGCGAACACCCATCATCTTCGTGACCGCCTATGAGACGCCCTCCGAACGCATGATCGAAGCCTATTCGCAAGGAGCGGTGGATTTCCTTGTCAAGCCGCTTGTCCCGGTCGTGCTGCGTTCCAAGGTGGCGGTGTTCGTGGAGCTGTTTCAAAAAAGCGAACAACTCAAGCGGCAACAGGAACAAATGCTGTCGCAACAGCGAGAGATGATGCGAGCGGGGCATCTGGCCGTGGCGGGGCAGCTGGCCGCCGGCGTCGCCCATGAGGTGCGCAATCCCCTGGCCACCATCAAAGTGCTGGTCGAGGGCGCCCTCCGCACGAAGAACGCCGCCCCGCTCAGCCGCCAAGAATTGACCGTCATGCACGGCGAGATCGCGCGGCTGGAGCGAATCGTGCAGGACTATCTCGATTTCGCTCGGCCCCCCGAGTTGAACCGCAGCCGTGGCGATCTGCGCGAGGTGATCGATCAGGCGGCGGCGTTGCTGCAAGCCAACGCGCGCCGCCAAGGCGTTCGCCTTCAGATCGATTATCCCTCCCAGCCGGTGTGGGCGCAGGTCGATCACGATCAGCTCCGCGCCGTCCTGGTCAACTTGCTCATCAACGCCATCGAAGCCATGCCGCGGGGCGGACCGCTGAAAATATCGCTGACTTCGGCGAACCAGGAAATCGAGCTGACGGTGACGGATACAGGGGCCGGCATCCCTCCAGACATCCTCAAAAACTTGTTCACGCCGTTCGTCAGCGGCAAGCCAACCGGCACGGGACTGGGCTTGTGCATCTCGAAACGGATCGTGGAATATCATGGCGGCCGCATCACGGCCAAGAACCATCCGGAAGGCGGCGCGGTCGTCACCATCAAGCTGCCCCAGACCGCGAAACCATTCACCACGGAAAGCACGGACAACACGGAAAAAAGACAAAAAAACAATGTCAGATCCTAACTCCGCGAATGACATTTTCTCTTTCTTTCGTCTTTTTGTCTTTTTTGTCCCTATCCGTCTTTACCGTGTTTTCCGTGGTGAATGATTTGAGGAAAAACAGCCATGCCGAAATTACTGATCGTCGATGATGAGGAAGCTCTGTGCTATTCGTTCCAGCGCGTTCTGTCCGCCGAGGGAGCTTATGAGGTGCGAACGGCGGGGACGGCCGCCCAGGGCTGGGAGCTGTTCCAATCCGAGGGGGCCGATGTTGTCGTCCTCGATCTGCAATTGCCGGATCGCACGGGTCTGGAATTGTTCCACGACCTTCGCGCGCACGATCCGCACTGCCCCGTCATCTTCATGACGGCACACGGCACGGCGGATACCGCCATCGAGGCCATGAAGCATGGCGCGTTTGATTATCAGGTCAAGCCGGTCGATCTCGAACATTTCACGCAGATCCTGGGACGGGCCTTCGAGACCGCCCGCATGATGCGCGTGCCCGCGCTGTTGCCGCCGGACCGTGAAGGCGATCGCATTACCGCCACCAGCCGCGTCATGCAGGAGATGTGCAAGACGATTGGCCGCATCGCCCCGCAGGATGTCACCGTGCTTATCTGCGGCGAAAGCGGCACCGGCAAGGAACTGGTGGCCCGCGCCCTTTATCAGCACAGCCGCCGCGCCGAAAAGCCGTTTTTGGCCATCAACTGCGCCGCTATCCCCGAGACGCTGCTGGAGAGCGAGCTATTCGGCCACGAACGCGGCGCGTTCACCGGCGCGGATCGGCGACGGATCGGCAAGTTTGAGCAGTGCGACGGCGGCACGCTGTTCCTCGACGAGATCGGCGATATGCCGCTGCGTTTGCAAGCGAAGATGCTGCGCGTCTTGCAGGACCAACGCTTCGAGCGGCTGGGCGGCCAGGAGACGGTGCAAACCGATGTCCGCATCTTGGCCGCCACCAATCAGAATTTGCCGCGACTGGTCGAGGAGGGACGCTTTCGTTCCGACCTCTATTTCCGTCTGAGCATGGTGAAGATCGATATCCCGCCCCTGCGCGCGCGCGAGGGTGGTTTGGAAGAGTTGGCTCACGAATTTCTCTACCGCTACGCCCGCGAAATGGGCATTGAAGTCCGGGGTTTTGCTCCCGAGACCCTGGAACTGCTGCGGCAGTATTCTTGGCCGGGCAATGTGCGCGAGCTGCAAGGAGTGATCCGCCAAGCGCTGTTCGCCGGCCGCGGTCATGTTATTTTGCCGGAATTCTTGCCCGAACATCTGCATCATCCTCCCCGGCAGTCGGCCCCCTCCGCGCCCGACGACGCCGCGACGGCGACGGCCGGCCTGGAGGCGCTGGCGGCGTCGCTGCTTCGCAAGGGTGGAACCAATCTCTATACCGAGGCGATCGCCGCCCTGGACCGCGTCCTTTTGCCCTGCGTCCTAAGGCACACCGGCAACCATCAAACGCGCGCCAGCGAGTTGCTCGGCGTCAGCCGGGCTACCCTCCGCCAAAAGCTGCGCTCGCTCGGCCTGGCCATTGGTTCGACGCTGATCGAAAGCACCGCCGATGAGGGAACCGTTGCGGATCAGGACTGAGCATGTGGACAAAATTCCTTGCCCCATCCGAGCCGCGCACGCAGCGCAGCGGAGTAAGCGGTCACGCCACGCCGCCGCTTACTCCGCTGCGCTGCGTGCGCGGCTGGGACGAAAATGCTGACTCCCTGGAGCGAGCGGGGGAAAGCAAAGATCGCGTCGGGCAAAAGTTGTCCAGGCTGTCAAAATTCTGCCGTTGCGCCGCGCCAATGTTTCTGCCTCAACCAACCCGTTCGCCCGTCCCAGCCGCGATTCCTGCTTGGCCGAGACTTAACGAAAATTTATATAATGACTTATGGCGAAGGCTGTTCCTTTACGTGCATGGCCCGGATTTGCGCGGCAACTGGCGCGGGAGTTGCACGGTCGTTTGTTCCGACCATTGCCTTGAGTTCTTGCACCCATGAGAAAGACGCCGTTATGGCCGGCGGAACGATCCTTATCGTGGAAGATAACGCGATTCAACGGGAAATTCTGGCGGGCATGCTTCGTCAGCAGGGGTTCTCCGTCCTTCTGGCCGCGGACGGACAAGAGGCGCTCAACGTGCTGGAACGTTCTGCCGCGGACCTTATCCTGCTGGACATGCTGATCTCAAACGCCCCACTCGATGGTTGGTGGTTCCTGAAACAGCGGCGGCAGAACCCTCGGCTCGCCGCGATTCCTGTCCTCATCACGACGGCCCTATCGATCGCCAGCAACGAATGGGCGGCCTCGCTCGGGGCCACCGAGGTGGTTCGCAAGCCCGTCGATGTCGAACCTCTTCTAGAGGCGATTCAGCGTTGCCTCGGCAGCGGCTGATCTCTTGCCCTCGTCGTCAAAAGTCGATCCGTTGGACGCGATGATTTTCGGTATCGACGACGTGGACCCGCCCGCGACTGTCGATGGCCAAGGCCCAGGGATTGTGCAGCCGGCCGGGCGCGTGGCCGGGACCGCCCCAGCACCCCAGCGATTCGCCCGCCGCCGTGAACTTTTGCACGCGGTTGTTGCCGTTCTCGACAACGTATAAGATCCCGTCCTTGTTGAACGCCAGATCATACGGATATTTCAATCGCCCCGGCTCGGAGCCGGCGCCGCCCCAAAAACGAACCAACGTCCCTTCCCGTGTGAATACCTGAATACGATCGTTGCAGGCATCGGCCACGTAGAGGTTGCCGTCCGGTCCCAGGGCGAGCGCGCGGGCGCGCGAGAATTGTCCCGGCTCGATGCCCGCGCTGCCCCAGCAGGACAGAAAGAGGCCATCGCGGTCAAACTTGCTGATGCGTTGATTCTCGCCGAACTCGGCGACATAGTAGTTGCCGTCTTCATCCTGAACGACATCGCTGACGTAGCCGAGTTGTCCCGGCGCGGAGCCTCCCACGCCGCCCAGCGTGCGCAACTCGACGCCGCCGGGCGAATAGATGCGGAAGCAGTTATAGTGCGAATCGCTAACGATCAAGTTGCCGTCGCGGTCGATGCTCAGCCCGCTGGGCCGGCCCTTGCGATAGTCCGGCGTCGTCCAGGAGGGTCCGAGATATTGGCCGTCGCGGTCATAGACCTGGATGCGGGCCGTGAAATCGACGAGATAGAGACGGTCGTGGGTATCGATGGCAATGGCGCGCGGGCGAACAAAATCGCCGTTCTGCACGCCGCGCTTGCCCCAAACCAGCTCCGGCTGCGCCGCGTCGCCGCCGCAGCCGAGCAGAAGGGGAACCAGTGCCAGCCCGCAGCGCCACCAAGGGCGAGCGGGGTTGCGTAAGCGCCCCGAGTTTTCTTCTCTCACGTGAGCGGCCTCCAGCGCGGATCAATCCTCTCGATTGATCGGTGGTTGTGCAACCAGTCGATTCGGCAGGAGGCGCAAGCGCAGCTCCCGAAGAAGCTCATGATCCGCAAAAAGCTGAATGCGATACATGCCCGGCTCGGGGAAAACGGGATCCGGCGTGAACACCAGCTCCACGTTTAGGTTGGGGTCCGGACAATCCACCACGAGGGTTTTCTCGCAGAGAGTGCCGTACATCTCATCCATGTCCGTGACGCGGATGCGCACCGGGGTCTGCCCGTGCATGTCGGTCATGGACACGTACACGCGCAGAGGATTGGGCGGCGTGGGAAACTTTGGGCAGCCGAGCATGTTGTACGTACCCAGGATGAAAAACTTTTTGGTGGCCGGATCGCGATGGATGGCGTCGGCCAAGAGCATGGCTTGAGCGAGCGGCGGGGGTTGTCCGAATTTTTCCGCAGGCATGAGATGCTCCAGAGAAGCGGCGAGGCTGTTCTGTTATGGTTAACTTCCGCGGCGATTCGGTCAAGAGCAGGCGAAACGGACCGGGAGAGGAGAGGTTCCGATTCAGCTATAATAACATTTACGTATATCCCAGGGGAAGAAGTCATTGCCGATCGAAGAACAGGCCCTGCCTAAGCTGTAATCCGCTCTTCCGCTTCATGCTTGAGTCGTTCTTGCAGAAAAGCCAGCACCGCGGCCTCTTCGGCCGGCAGCTCGTGCAGCGAGCCGGCAATCTCGCTCTCCACGCGCTGACGCAGTGTTTCCAGAAGCGAGCCGTCGAGATAAGAATTAATCACGGCCGGATGAACGTAGCACTTTCGGCAGACGGCCTTGGTATTGCCCAGCCGTTTCGATACCGCTTCGATGGCCGCGACAATGTTGCGCTTGGCCTGCGCTTGCGAGTCAAAGCTGGCGAACTCCTGCAAGGCGCGGGCGGCCAGCACCGTGCCCGCCCAGGTGCGGAAGTCCTTGGCCGTGAATTCCTGCCCGGCGATCTCCTGGATGTAGGCATTGACATCCGCCGAATCGATGTCGTAGGTGGTGCCGTCACCGTCGAGATACTGAAACAATTCCTGGCCCGGCAAATCCTGGCAGCGCTGCACGATGCGCGCCAGCCGGCGGTCGTCCACGCGGATGCTGTGGCGAATCCCGCTCTTGCCGCGAAAGGTAAACTGCAGGCTCGGCCCTTCGACTGTGACGTGTCGGTTGCGCAGCGTGGTCAGGCCGAAGGAACCGTTGGAGCGGGCGTACTCCTCGTTGCCGACGCGGATGAGAGTGGTTTCGAGCAAGCGGACCACGGTGGCCAGCACCTTCGTCCGTGGCAGCCCTGGCTGCGCCAGATCCTTTTCGACGCGGGCGCGGATGGCCGGCAACGCCTGGGCGAAGGCGATCATTCGGTAGTATTTCGTCTCATCGCGGACAGCCCGCCAGCGCGGGTGGTAGCGATACTGCTTGCGGCCCCGGGCATCGTATCCGGTGGCCTGCAAATGGCCATTGGCGAGCGGACAAATCCATACCGCTGTCCAGGCCGGCGGGATGGCGAGCGCGCGGATGCGCTGCAGCGTCTCGGCATCGCGGACGGGCTTGCCGTCTGGGCCAAGATAGCGAAATTGCTTTCCCTTGCGGATGCGGCGGATTCCGGGGTGATCGTCGTTCACGTAGCGCAATCCCGCCTCGCGGGCCGATTCGAGGGGATCGACTACCAGGCGAATCTTCTGACGGCGAGTTGTTTTCTTGAAGGACCGACGCCGGCAGGTGGTGCGGCAGGCGTCCGCTCGTAGGGTTTTCATTTGTGGCCTCGTCTGCTCCGTAGGCTGGCTCACCAGCCTCACCAACAAGAAGCAAACGAGATGCCAACTATCCTTGCAGATCCGACGTATCCAGTCGTCCCTCCGCCTGCAACTGCTTGAACTGCACCAACGTCCGCCGGATGCCCTCCACGAGCGGCGTCTTCGGCAGCGGCCCCACATCGCGCTGCAGCGCCGAATTGTCGAGATCGTAGGCGATGGCGATTTGCCGCTCGCCATAGGTGATGAGTTTCTCCGCGGCGGGATCGACCGTACAGAGCGCCCGGTGAAACGCCGCCAGATCCACCACATCGCCGCGCAGGTTGTACGATTTCGCGCCGCGGTAAGGCGCTTCCAGGCAGCGGATAAATGCGTGGGCCACATCTTCGACGTATTGCAAATCCTGCCAGCCGCCGTAGCTGATGTGATAGGGCCGGCCCAGCGCCAGGCACTTGATCGCTTTGGTCGGCTCGCTGGTCATGCCGAAATCGCGGCCGACGCCGTAAACCGTCCAGGGCCGCAGGCCGATGCTCGATAAGCCGTGGTCCTGGAAATAGACGCGGGCATTCCCCTCGTTGCAACATTTGAAATAGCCGTAATGCGTTGTCGGCGCGAGCAGCACGTCGTCGCCCGCGCTGCCGGGAGGATAGCTCTCCGGCGGCCCAAACACGGCAGCAGAGCTGGCGTAGACAAGCCGCTGCACGCCTCCTTGCGACTCGCGCACCGCCTCGAAGACGGCCAGCGTACCCACAACATTCACTTTCGCGCCGAGGATCGGATTGGCCCGGCACACCGGCACTTGCAAGCCTGCCAGGTGAACGATGTGGGTGATGCCGTGCTTGTCGATAGAAGATTTCAGTGCGGGCAGATCGGTCACGTCGCCCTGCACAAAGGTCACACGGCGGACCTGCTGCTCGCTCATGATTTGCCGCATGCGATGCGTGTCTTCCTTTAGGTCGTAGATGAACGCTTCGTCGCCGCGCTCCAGAAGGATGCGCGCGATCCAGCTGCCGATACAACCGTAACCACCTGTCAGAAGAACACGCATGGTTTCTCTCGGGGCGCTTACGCAACCCCGCTCGCCTGGAGTAGTCAATCGCCGCCCGATCGCGTATGCTTATGCTGTTGTATTTTAGCTACGAATCACGGGCGAGCGGGGTTGCGTAAGCGCCCCGAGAGAAACCATGAGTGTAAGCGTTGCGGTTGTTGGTGCGACCGGTGCGGTCGGTGAAATTCTGCGGCAGGTGCTGCACGAACGTGCATTCCCCTTCCGCGCCATCAAGTTCCTCGCTTCCGAGCGCAGCGCGGGCAAATCTCTGACGTTCCAGGGGAAAACGTACACGATCGAGCCGATTCGTCCCGAGGCGTTCGCCGGCGTCGATCTTGCCTTCTTCAGCACCCCGGCGTCGATCAGCCGCGAATACGTGCCGATCGCCGCTCGCGCCGGCGCCGTGGCCATCGATAAATCCAGCGTTTTTCGCATGGATCCCGAAGTGCCGCTCGTCGTGCCGGAAGTCAACGGCGATATTTTACAGCACATTCCCAAGGGCATTGTCGCCACGCCGAACTGCTCGACAACGCAAATGGTCGTGGCGCTGAAGCCGTTGCACGATCTGGCGAAAATCAAGCGCGTGGTGGTAGCCACTTATCAAGCATCGTCCGGCAACGGCGCCAAGGCGCTGCGCGAGCTGGACGCCCAGGTGACGGCGATCGGCCGGGGCGAGGCGGTGCCGCCGGCGCAAGTGCATGCCGCCCAGCTAGCGGGCAACGTCCTGCCGCACGACTGGAAGCCGGGCGACGAGGGCTACACCGAAGAAGAGGCCAAGATGATCGCCGAGACGCGCAAGATCATGGGCGATGAGGGTATTCGGGTCTCGGCGACCACGGCCCGCGTGCCGGTGCGCATCGGCCATTCCGAAGCGATCAATCTGGAGTTTGTCCATCCGATTACTCCCGATCAGGCCCGCGACGCGCTGCGCCGCGCTCCTGGCATCGTTGTTTTGGACGATCCGAGCAAGGGTGAAGTACCGTTGCCGTTGCACCTGGCCGGCCGCGATGAAGTGTTCGTCGGCCGCATCCGCCGCGATCCGACGGTGCCGCACGGACTCAATCTGTGGGTGGTGGCCGACAACCTCCGCAAGGGCGCGGCAACCAACGCGGTGCAAATCGCCGAAGTGCTGGTGCAACGCGGCTGGCTGCCCCGTCGCTAGGCGAACGGCCGGCGTTAGCCGGCTGGTGTCGCTAGGCGAACGGCCGGCGTTAGCCGGCTGGTGTAGCCCCGACCAGCCGGCTGACGCCGGCCGTTCGCCTTGACCTCCATGCGCAACATCAAATTAATCCTCAGCTACGACGGCACCGACTTTCACGGCTGGCAGCTTCAGCCCGGCTTGCGCACTGTGCAAGAGACGTTGGAGCACGCGCTGGCGGCGCTGACCGGCGAGCACATTCGCGTCAACGCCAGCGGCCGCACCGATACGGGAGTGCATGCCGTCGGTCAGGTCGTCAACTTCCGCAGTAAAACAACGCTGCCGGCGGATGTGCTGGTGCGAGCCATCAACGCCCATTTACCTGCCGATGTCGTGGTGCGCGAGGCCGCCCTTGTGCCGGATTCATTCGACGCCAACCGCGACGCCAAACGCAAGCTCTATCGCTACATCATCCACGACGGCCCAGTGCCGGACCTGTTCATGCGGCGCTATTGCCATCACACGCGCTACCGCCTCGACGCTGCGACGATGGCGCGCGCGGCGGCATGCCTGCGCGGAACGCATGATTTCCGCTGCTTCGAGACGGAATGGCCCAATCGCGCTTCGAGCGTCCGAACCATCACGCACCTGATGATCAATCGTTTCAGCGACTGGATCTGGTTGGATGTGGAGGCGGACGGCTTCCTGTACAATATGGTACGAGCCATCGCCGGCACGCTTATCAATGTAGGCCGCGATTATTGGCCGGAATCGCGCGTCGCCGAGATTCTGGAGGCAGGGGACCGCACGTTGGCGGGACCAACGGCACCGGCGCAGGGGTTGTTCCTGATGCGCGTTAAATATGAATGATTGAGCAAACGGCATGTCGAATGCGAACCAATCTTACCCGGAGAAATTGGCCGTCGAGCCGTTGACCCGGCCACCGCAGGCCAAGGTGCGCGTGCCGGGTTCCAAGAGCATCACGAATCGGGCGCTAGTGTTAGCGGCGCTGTCAGACAATAGCTATGGATGCGTGCTGCGAGGCGTCTTGCATAGCGAAGATACGGAGGTGATGGCTTCAGCTCTGACTCGTCTTGGGTTTGAGGTCTATGCCGACTGGCAGGCAGATGAAGTCTCGATCGTTCGTCCCCAGACAGTGGATGACGTAATTCCCTTAAGCCACGCCGAATTATTCGTGGCGAACTCAGGGACCACTATGCGCTTTTTGACGGCAATGGTGAGTCTTGGAAAGGGACGTTATCGGCTTGACGGCATTCCCCGAATGCGAGAGCGGCCGATTGAAGACCTCCTACGAGCACTTCGACAACTCGGCGCCCAAGCCCAGAGTGAAAACGGCAATGGTTGTCCCCCGGTTCTCATCTCAGCGAATGGATTGAGCGGAGGCCACGTTCGCATCAAAGGAGACATCAGCAGTCAATTCCTCAGTGCTTTGCTACTAACAGTTCCGTTCGCGCAGAACGATACTATAATCGAAGTCGATGGTAAATTGGTGTCTTGGCCCTATGTCGCCATGACGGTAGAGATGCTGCAACGCTGGGGTCTGGAAGTAGAGGCGAAGGACGGTGTCCGTTTTCGCATTCCTGGACGGCAAGAATCTGGATTGGGTGTTTTTGACATCGAGCCGGATGCCTCGGCTGCGAGCTACTTCTGGGCTGCTGCCGCAATAACCGGCGGCCAAATCCGCGTCGCCGACCTCACCATGCACAGCCTGCAAGGCGACGTACGCTTCGTCGAAGTACTCGAAGAAATGGGTTGCACCATCTTCCGAGGCGATTCAGGCATCACCGTCCGCGGCGGCCCGCTGCACGGCATCGACGTGGATATGAACGACATCAGTGACACCGTCATGACACTCGCCGCCGTCGCTTGTTTCGCCGAGGGGCCGACCACCATTCGCAATGTCGCTCACATTCGCCACAAGGAAACCGATCGCCTCGCCGCACTCGCCACCGAGCTGCGCCGCGTCGGCGCTGAGGTTGAAGAGTTCGCCGACGGCCTGACCATCACGCCGCGGCCGCTCCACGGCGCGGAAATCGAAACCTACAACGATCACCGCATGGCCATGAGCATGGCCCTGATCGGTCTGCGCGTGCCGGGCATCGTCATCAAGAATCCCGGCTGCGTGGCCAAAACGTATCCTCACTTCTTCACCGATCTCGAACGGCTCCGCGACGAAACGCCGGAGGGCAAATCATGAATCTGCAATGCTTCCAACGATCTTTCCACGTGCTTTTGCTCGCCGCCGCGCTGGTGCTGCCGGCGACGGCTCAGGCTCAGAGCGAGCTGCTTACGCGGTACAAATTGGAAATCGTCGTTCACGTTGCCGAGAATCGAACGCTGACCGATGTGTTCCGCGGGCGTGTCGAGCGCGAGCTGCGCGACGGCTTCCAGGCCGCCCTTGGCGATATGGGCCACGTCACGGTGACGCACGAACATCCGCGCCTGGCCGAGGTACTGGCGCGCGGGTTGCGTTCGCTCGATGATTGGAAGGACCGCGACGATAAGAAGACGCACTTCGTGCTGATCGATTACTCCGGCGTGCATTACGAGATCCAGGCGCGCCAGTACGACGGCACGATTGGGCGGGCCAGTCCGGTGGTGCGCCGCGACCGCACGCGCGATCGCGATTTCGTCGCCAAGGCGGCGGCCTTGCTCATCAAGCACGATTTTGGCGTCGTCGGCACCGTGCAGTCGGAATCGGAAGGAGCAAGCAAGCAGGTCAAGATCGAGCTGCGCGGCGGCGGGCTGGGCGATATGTCGCGCTGGGTCAAGAAGGACGATGTCTTCGCCCTGGCGCCGCCGGACGGCGGCTCATCGTTGTTGCTGCGCTGGTCGCTGTTGCAGGTCGAGCGAGCGCCGGACGAGGCCGCCCGCGATGGCGTGTGCGAGTGCCGCTTTTTCCATCGCTATCGGATAACGGGAGGCATCGTTGGCTATCGCTGCATCAAGCTCGGCACCGTGCGGGCGCCCTTGCGCATCCGCTGGGTTCAGGGGGGGACGAAAGGTCGAGGCAAACCCCTGAATCAACAAATCTCCGTGGACATTCGCCGCTATGGCTTCGAGGGCGAGGAAAAATTACCGAAGGAGAGCAATCTTGACGGCGTGATGGAGACGGTGCGCGACAAGAACGGCGTGTTCGACAATGTGGCCTTTGTCCGCGTCACCTTCGGACTCGGCGATTCCAAGCCGCAGATTCCGATCGCCCTCTGCGACGACCAGCCCATCTCCATCGAGGTGGACCCTCCCAAGGATTCCGATTCGTTGTTCGCCTACCAAAAGACCCAATGGCAGGCCGAGGTCGCCGAAAGCGTGCGCATGCAAGCCAACCTCTTCAAGAGGCTGGAGGCGTTGGGCGCCAACCCGGAGAAACGCGCCGAGATCATTCAATTGGCCAAGAGCGGCCTGAGTCACATCCAAGCGGATCGCACGAAACTGGAGGGGCAACGCGGGGAACTTGCCAAGAGGAACAAGAGAGATTTGAAAACGCCGATTGAGGATGAGCGATTGAAACAGCTTGGGGACTACGAGCAGGCACTGAGGGATTTCATCGCCAAACAGGAGGAAATCGAGAAGACGGAGAATGATCCTCAATTGAAAAGGTGGCGCTCCGAGATTGCGAGTGCCAAGCTGATCGAGAACGATCTGGAATTCGGCAAAGCGATCGAGATTTACGAGCGCATCCAAAACGAGGGCTACAAGAACGCCGACTTGGAGAAGCATTTAGCGGATTTGCACAAGATCTGGGACACGAGCGATAACGATCTCAAGGATGCACGCGGGTTCATCTACGGCGTTTGGCCCTCGCTCGACATAACGCGCCTGGAGGAAAAGATCCCCGAAGCGAAAAAGGCATTCAAAAAGTGCCAGGATGCCCGCGACTACATCCCTATTAAGAAGCTGCTTTTGGGAACATTGAGGCATGCCGATCAGCTGAAAAAGAAGCTGGACGAGTTGCAACCGGACCTGGTTACGGACGATGCGAAGGAGTATGAGCAATTCTCGAAGATAGGCAAGCAAATCGCCGATCTGGGGGACGAACTCCAGAACTCTCTGAAAAAAGCGGACGTTAAATGAGGGCACCGGGCCGATCAGCGGCGCGGTGGCGGCGTGGTCTTCGAACCGTGCGGCGGTAGCGGGTTGCCGACACGAATCGGCGTCTTGCACAGCAAGCACACCACCACGTTATTGCGATCGTGCTCTTCGACGAGCATGAACTTGCGGCACCGCGGATTGGGACACTGAACGGCAAAGACGCCCGGCACATTCGTAGGCATGGCAAATCCCTCAAGCTGTGTCCGAGCCGCACACGCAGCGCAGCGGAGTAAGCGGCCGCCCCAAGAGACCACTTACTCCGCTGCGCTGCGTGCGCGGCTCGGACAATGTCTCTATTATACCTCGCCGCTGAAAAGGTATCATACCCCCATCGGCTTTCGGCTTTCCGTGTACTGAAAACCGAAAACCGAAAACCGAAAAGGAGACGCGATGAAACGATATTTCCTGTGGTGCGGCGTGGCCCTGCTGTTGGTGGCGCCGCTGCATGCCCGGCAGCAGGCGCCGGCGGAGCCGAAGATCGTTCTCGACGTGTGGGACGCCGTTTATGTCAACGGCGCCAAGATGGGCTACCAGCACACCACGGTCGAACAGCAAGAGCGCGACGGCAAAAAAATCTTTCACACCACGCGCTACTTGAGCCTGACCCTCAAACGCTACGACGGTGTCATCACCCAGCGCATGGCCCTGGCCACCGATGAAACGCCCGAAGGCAAGGTCGTCGGCGTTTCCATGACGCACTATCTCGACAAGGACCGCAAGGTCGTGCAGAGCGGCCGCGTCGAGGGCGACAAGCTGATCGTGCAAACGCCGGGCGGAAGGCAAAGCGTGCCGTGGCGTGAAGGAGTGATCGGCTATTACGCACAGGAACGGCTATTCCAGGACCGCAAGGCCAAGGCCGGCGATCGCTTTCGCTTTCTCGATTATCAGCTGCCGCTCCTGACGGCGGTGCCGCAAGATGTGATCGTCAAGGAGCCGGAAGAGAAAGAAGTGCTGACGGCCAAGAAGGACGGCGACGAAGTGAAGGGGGTGAATGTGCGGAAGCGGTTGCTCCGCGTTGAAATCCTGCCGGAGAAAGTCAAGTTGGGTGACAACACGATCCCCTTGCCGCGTCTTGTCCTGTGGCTGGATGAGAAGCTGCGGGTGGTGCGCCAGGAATCGAACACGCCCCTGGGTCTGATGACGCTCTATCGCACGCCGCGCGCCTTGGCCGAGAAGGAAGGCGTCGCGCCCGCGCTGATGGCCGACTTCGGACTCAACTCGCGTATCCGCCTCAATCGCCCGATCGACCATCCCTACCAGGCCCACGAAATTGTCTACCGCATCACCGTCAAGGACGACGACGATCCGACGACGACATTCACGCGCGACGGCCGGCAGACCGTCGAGAACGTCCACGGCAACACCTTCGATCTGCGCGTCCGCGCGGTCCGCGAACCGGCCGAGGGGGAGCATCCCGACAAGGTCAAGGAGGAGTTCCTGAAGAGCAGTTATTTCCTCGACAGCGGCAACGAGAAGATCCGCGAGCAGGCGGCCGAAATCGCCGGCGACCAGACCGATCCCTGGCGCAAGGCGCAACGCATCGAGAAATGGGTTCATGAGCACATGAAAGGGAGTAACGAGATTAATTTCGCGCCGGCCAGCCAAGTGCTAAACGATTTGCAAGGCGATTGCCGCCAGCACGCGATGCTGACCGCCGCCTTGTGCCGCGCCGCGGGCGTGCCGGCGCGCACGGCGGTCGGCCTGGTGTACAGCAATGAGCGCGATCTAGGCCCGGTGCTCGCCTTCCATATGTGGACGGAGGTGTGGATCAAGGGGCAATGGCTCATGCTCGATGCCGTCCTCGGCCACGGCAACGTCGGCGCCGCGCATCTCAAAATCGCCGACCACAGCTGGCAGGACATTCAAACGCTGGCGCCGCTGCTGCCGGTTACGCGCGTGACCGGCAAGGTGCGCGTCGAGGTGGTGAGTGTGAAGTAACAAACTAAATGAACCGCCAAGGCGCCAAGAACACCAAGACAAGAAAGAGGAAAGAGGGAAAAGAGGAAAGAGAGAAAAGAACAAGAGAAGGATTAAGATGAAGATTAAGATTAGGAACAGGATTAAGAGCAAGAGTAAGAGTAAGAGAAGGACATCATGATCGGGGTCTCCGTAGGGCCAATCCTTCTCTTTCTCTTAATCCTCTTCCTAATCTTAATCTTCATCTTGCACTTTCTCTCTTTTCTTGGCGCCTTGGCGGTTCCATTTGAGAGCACGTCTACGCGGCCATCGATTGAGATGGGGGAATGAACAACATGCCGCGCGGCGCGGGAAGGTGCCAGGGGCCAACGGGACCATCCGAGCCTTCCCAGGCGTGGGCCCGCAGGCTGTCGAGAATGCGGCCGGCCAAAGCCAGCACGTCCCGGCCCGCCGCGCCATCGACGCGGGGACGCCGCCCGGTTCGCACGCACTCCAGGAAATCTTGCAGTTCGCGCGTCAGTTGATCGCCGGCATTGCAATCCAGTTCCTGAACCTGCACATGCCGGCCAAACAGTTCCATTTTCAGGGTCGCCAATGCGGGCCCATCGAGGCGGCGCGAATCGATTTGTCGTTGACGCAAATGCTCGGCCGGCTGCATCAGCGTCAAGTGTCGCTGTGCGAAATCGACGCCGGCGAATCCTTCGGGTCCAAAGACGTGCATGCAGCGCACCGGCGTGGGATGAACGCGGCTGGCCTTCAAGTCGGCCACGCAGCCGTTCGTGAACGTCACCCGCGCCTGCGCCAAATCCTCGTTGCCGCCGAGCACGGCCACGCCCAGCGCCTCGACGGTTCGCACCGGCGCTTGCACCAGGGCCAACACCAGATCGAGATCGTGAATCATTAAATCGAGCACCACGCCGATGTCGGTGGAGCGGCCGGAGAATCCGCTATAGCGCTCGCAGGTGATGAATTTCGGCTGCAACGGATGGCGGAGCAATTCCTCGAAAGCAGGATTGAAGCGCTCGATGTGGCCAATCTGCAAAAGCGCACGATGCCGCTCGGCCAATTCGAGCATCTCCTCGGCTTGGCGGACGGTCTGGGCCATCGGCTTTTCGACCAGGAGCGGCAGGCCGCGCGTCAAGAAATCGGCGGCGAGAGCGGAATGATGCGAGGTCGGAGCGGCAATGACCGCGGCGTCCACAAGCGGCAGCAGGGCGTGATGATCGCGAAAGGCGCGAGTGCCGCAACGCTGAGCCACCGCCTCGACCTGGGCGACATGGGGATCGACGACGCCGACCAACTCCACGTCCGGCAGCGTCGCCAAAATCCGGGCGTGTTCCTTGCCGAGATGCCCGACACCGACCACTCCCACCCGCAGACGCTCCATAAGTTCCTCTTCCCCTCTCATGACAAGGTGACGAGGTGACAGGGTGACAAGGTGATTAGGTAAGTAATCACCTATATGACTCGAAATTCGCCCCAATTCTCTCCGGCTTACTTTGTCACCCCGTCACCTTGTCACCCTGTCACCTTCAGGCGGCTTGGCGTTCCGGCACCGCGGCCGTAGCCGGCAATTGCTGACTCAGGCGGCGGACCATCTCCACGTTGAGCGGATGACCGGAACGATAAGCGACGACATGGCCGCACAGGTCGGCGCCGAACAGGGAGAGATCGCCGACCAGATCGAGCACCTTGTGCCGTGCCGGCTCGTTGGCGAAGCGCAGCGTGTTATCCACGGGTCCGCGAGGGCCAAAGACGAGCAGATCGGCCGCGCTGGTCCGCGTTCCCAACCCCTGGCGGCGCAGATCGGCCGCCTCCTCTTCGAGAATGAATGTCCGGCACGAGGCGAGATGCTGCGCGAACGATCCGGGCGTAAGAGCTTGCGTGTGAACCTGGCGCGCGATGGGAGATCGCGGGCCGTAATCGAGAAAATAACTCAGGTACAACACGTGCTCCCCAGCGATACCTGTTTCGGTCGGCCTGGAAAACAGGCCCCCCAAGGGCGGGTGCAGGGCCAACGTGGCGCCGCCGGCCGCCAGCACGACGGACTGTTGGACGCCGAAGATGGGGCGGCGTGCCCCCTGCCGGCAGATACCGGCATCGAGCAGGGCCGCCACGAATCCGCGTGCCGAACCGTCCAGACCAGGGGGCTCAGGAGCGTTCAGCTCAACCTGGCAATTATCAATCCGCAAACCAGCCAGCGCCGCCAAGACATGTTCGACGAGGCCAATTTGGCCAGGCGGATGGCCCAACGTCGTCCGCCGCGCCGTGCCGGTAACATTGTTGATGTGCGCCGGCAGGTAGACTCGCGGCCGCAGATCGGTGCGGACGAAAACCACGCCGCTGGACGGCGGCGCCGGCACAAATCGTAGGCGGACGGTTGCGCCAGTCAGATAACCGATGCCCCACACTTCGGCCGGCCGCGCGATGGTCCGCTGATAGCGATAACTGAACCTTCTCACGTTGGCCTCCTAACCTTATGCGGCGGCAAATTCCCTACTTGTCCTTCGCTTCCGGCAAGTTGGAACCTTGCCGCCACATAAAGTTTTTTGGCGCTGGGACGCTTCGAGAAAGCGTCGCGAACCGTTTAGCGCTGCTGGCCGCCGGCTGGCTGCGCCCCTTGCGTCGCGCCCGGGGCCGACGTGGCGCTCACGTTGTAATTCAACAAGCGCGCCACATCCATGCTGATGTCCATGTCCTTGTTCCAATACAGGGGCATCAGGGCGCCGGTGTTCAGCTTGCGCTCGATGTTGCGGGGGCTGAGAAAATCCTCCCGGGTGACGGCGTCGTTATAGTGCAGCACCAGCTCGAAGTCGTGCGAGGCAGCGTACTTCTGGGCAGCATCGTAAATATCCATGAAGAGCGTGCGCATCTCATCTTCGCTGCGCTTGCCCACCCGCAGCTTGATCTCGGTGGCGTTGTCCTCCAACTGACGCTGGATGTCTTTGGCTTGTTTTTCCAGGGTGTCGCGCTGTTCCGCCGATCCCTGATGAGGTAGTTCGGCAGCCTTCTTTTGCAGACTCTGCAGCTGTTGGCGGAGATCCGAGTCCTTCTTTTGGAACGGCTCGATGATCGTCTTCATCTCCGCCTCAAATTGTTTGAACTTCTCGTAGTTTTTAATGACGTAAGTGAGGTTCAAGAGGGCGATGCGCGTGCGAGACGGCTGCGCCGCAGCTTGTGGATTTTGCGATTGCGCGTGGCCGCTAAAGGGGCCGACGTACCATAGCGTCACCAGGGCGAGGATGCTCCCCGCCGCCAATACCGTTTTCTTCACGGTTCGGTTCTCCTGTTCCGAAATGGCCGACAGTCCACGGCGCGGCCCCGTCTCCCGAAGGAGTCCTGTCGGTTGATCACTCCCTCTGCCCCACTGGTTGCCGCGTCTTGCGAGCGCTGGGTTCTACTCTAGGCACTGCCGTGGGTCAAGCCGAAAGCATGACAGGGTTGACAAGGTGACAAAGTGACGGGGTGACAAGGTGACAAGATGACAAGGTGACAGGGTGCGTAATCGTGGAGAATTCTCCCCTCGAATGCTAATAGTGAATTTGATTCGGTCACCTTGTCACCCCGTCACCTTGTCACCTTGTCATCTTCACGGCTGCGCTGTTATACTCCGTCCCCGCGTCTCCCCGAAGGACCGGAGGACGCCGATTTTGCCCTCGTTCTCATAATTCGCGTGGGAACGAAGGGGCGGGGTTTGGGGGATGGAAGTGCGTATGCCACGCACCGCGCTTTGCTGCGGCTTTTACCTTGTGGCGCTGGCCGTTCTTGGCTGCGGCCAGGGCGAGCCGATGACGCCGGTTCATGGCCGGGTTTTCTTCCACGGCCAGCCTTTGCCGGGCGGCACCATCGTTTTCACACCCGATGTCGAACGCGGCGGCCGCGGCCCCTTGGCCTGCGGCGAGATCGGCGGCGATGGCCGTTACACCCTACGCACCGGCGACAAGCTCGGCACCATCCCCGGCTGGTACCGCGTCACCATCGCCCCGCCTACCCACGCCGCCGCGCCCGGACAGGCCGTTTTACCGCCCGCCGTCGAGCTACCCCGCAAGTACAGCGATCCCGAACAGTCCGGTTTGCTCCGCGAGGTCCAACCGGGCAAAAGCGGCGAACAGGATTTTCATTTGGAGTAGGCGAACGGCCGGCGTTAGCCGGCTGGTCGAAGCCGCAACCAGCCGGCTGGTCGAAGCCGCAACCAGCCGGCTAACGCCGGCCGTTCGCCTTATAAAGGGATTGAGGAGCTAATGAACGCCATTCTGCGCGGTCTGGTGCGAGCCGTGTCCGAGACGTTCACGCTGCCCGGCCCAATTTTGGAGATTGGCTCCTATCAGGTGGCGGGACAGGAATCCGTCGCCGACCTGCGCACGTTGTTTCCCGGCCGTTCGTACCTGGGCGTGGACGTTCGCCCCGGTCGCGGCGTCGATCTGCTGGCCAATGTCGAGGCGCTGCCCTATGCCGATGGTTCGATCGGCACCATCCTGGCCATCAGCACTCTGGAGCACGTACCGCGTTTCTGGAGCGCCTTCGAGGAGATGCACCGGGTGCTTCGGCCCGATGGCGCCCTGCTCGTCGCTTGTCCGTTTTACTTCCACCGGCACGCCCATCCCAACGATTATTGGCGCTTCACACCGGAGGCACTGGAGATGCTGCTGACGCCGTATCCCCACAAAATCATCGGCTATCATGGCCCGCCCGCGCGGCCGGCCAACGTCTGGGGGCTGGCCTTCCGCGAGGCCCGACCGCCGATCAGCTCCAATGAGTTCGATCTGTACCAAACGCGCCTGAACCATCACGCTCGCATGCCGCTGCCCTGGACGCGCTACCTGCGCTTGCAGCTGGGACGCCTGCTGTTCGGGACCGGACATTTCGCCCCCTATTTGCAACGCGAACACCTGGGGAGTAAATGCCTCAATCGTGCCGCTTGACCGCTATCTGCTGTCCGCTATTCGCTGCCCGCTCTTGGAAGGAAGTGTGAAGAAATGTCGTTATTGCCAAATGAAACCATGACCATCGCTGGCAGGCAGCAGATCGCGGAAAGCGGCAAGCAGATAGCGGATAGCGGATCGCGGACAGCGGACAGCAGCCTGGACGTGTCGGTGTGCATCGTCAATTGGAACTGCCGCGAGCATCTGCAAGCGTGTTTGCAATCGTTGCGGAGTGCAGCGGCGGAAGTATCTTTGGAAGTGTTGGTCGTGGACAATGGCTCCACGGACGGCGCGGCGGACATGGTGGCCCGGATGTTCCCAGAGGTCGTGCTGATCCGCAACGCGGAGAACGCCGGCTTTTCGCGCGGCAACAATCAGGCGGCCGAGCTGGCCCGCGGCCGCTATTTGTTTTTTCTGAACAACGATACGGTCGTGCCGCCCGGCACGCTGCGCGGCTTACTGGATTATGCGCGGGCGCATCCCGAAGCGGGCATCATCGGTCCACGGCTGCGCGATGAGAAGGGCCGGCCGCAGTTGTCTTGCCGTGCCACGCCGACCTTGGAAGCGCTCTTGCACCGTATCACCTGGCTGCGCTGGGTCGGCCTGTTTCGCGGATCGTATCGCCGCTATCGCGGCCGCGACGGCGGCGCCGGCCTCGTACCTCGGCCGGTCGAAATCCTCATGGGCGCCGCCATGTTCATGCCGCGAGCCGTCTTCCGGGCCATCGGAGCCTGGGACGAGGAATACACATTCGGCGGCGAGGACATCGACCTCTGCGCGCGTGTCGGCCGGCGCTATCGCGTGATCCATCATCCGGGGCTGGAAATCGTACATTGCGGCAGGGTCAGCAGCCGTCAACACATTGGGTTCTCGTATTCGCATACGGTCATCGGTGTCACGCGCTTCCTGCGCAAGCACGGCAGTTCGCCGATCGGCCTGCGGTTCTACAAGCTGGCCCTGATGCTCGATGCGCCGCTGCGTTGGTTCGGCCACGCCATCCGTTACACCTGGCGGCGCCTGCGCGGCCAACCCCTCCGCGCCGCCAAGAGCCGGCTCGTCATGCGGGCGCTGGGGTATTTCCTGAGGTACGGATTACCGGAATTGTGGCGGGTGTGAGCGCACGCATACGGGTATTTGCAGCGACGGAACGGGATAGTGGCTACGTGGCCACGGTTCTGAGAGAAAGCCATTTGCAATGGCACTTTCGGGGCGTTAGAATCAACTCTCCCCCTTTCGAAGCCGAGGCTCAGGAGAGGGCCGCCCTAGGGAAGCGGGACGTAAGGATATGCTTCGGTGAAGGCGTAGCTCGGACAATCTGAGCCTGGGACTTCCAGCTAACAACTCGCCGGACAAGATCGGCTTCGGGGCGATCATACGGCATCCCAAAGCCTGGAGAGCTGGTCATCGAGCCTGAAAAGTCTGAGGGGCTTATATCGAAGTAGGGATGGCACACAGGTATTGGATCCTGCCCTCCCTATTTCGACAACGTCAAGGTATCGGAACTGGCCCACGATTCCGCCCGATGACGAACCGATTGAGGCTGGCTAGGATTTTTTCCCCGAATTCGTAGTCAGGCACAGTCGGGGCGTCTGTATAGGGCGGGGGCAATTGAATGATTCGATCCTGGTTCCGTGCCCTGATCTGGAAGATCTTGTCGGGAAGACGCCTACAGCGAAGCTCTCGCCCGACAAGCCCACGGATTGTGCGCCCAGGCTTGGAAGCTCTCGAACAGCGTCTTCCCACCTCGACCCTCAATATCGTGCCGCCGAGCTTCTTGGGGGCTACGCCCGAACCTTATGCTCCGGCTCTGGTTTGGTCGGGCGGCAACGCCTCCTCCTCTCTTTCATCCTCGCCACGGGACGCCACAACGGAGCTGGGGGTTGCCGGCCTTGAGAGGCTGCTGACTGACCTGCGCCAGGTGGAGACATCGCGCTCGGACGCGCCAAGCGAGGCCCCGACGATTGATCTACAGTCGGCTCCGGGCAGTGTTGTCGGCGGCTCGGCTTACGGCGCTGGCGGAAATCAAGGCTCCTCGACCGTCTCAACTCAAATAGGCGCCTCGTCCGAGGCTGCTCCGTCGGGCAACTCCGTTGCTTCCTCAGCGCCGGTGCAAGCGGTGCCCGATGCCGGCAGCCCTGCGGCCCTCACTTCGGATGCCAACGCGGCGGATGCCGGGTCGCCTTCCCACGCGGCGGGCACCCCGGAGGGATCTGTATCTCAGGCCCCGCTGTCGATGTCAGCGGATTCGGCACCGAGATCGTTGCCAGATTCCACCACAGCGCCCGTTTCGGCTCCGACGAACCCTTTGCCCTCCATTGCACCTGTCCAGCCATCGTCCGATGCGGGGAGCAGCGCTGAGAACATCGCGGACCAAGCAGAGCCGCCGGGCGAGCTCGCGCAGCGCGAAGGGGGTAGCGCGGGGATTGGCACCGAGGCGAACCCTTTAACAGCCAGTGCACCTGTCCACCAATCGTCAGGGACGGGAAGCAACGCCGAGACTATCGCGGGCCACGCAGCGCCGCCGGGTGAGTTTGCGCGACGCGAAGGGGACAATGCCCGGACAGGCTCGGGGACCAGCACCCTGACCGCGTCGGACGCGGGGCTACGTAACATTGCTCCGTCCGATGAGAACGCTCCCTCTGGCGGCCAAGGCGCTCCAGCTGGCCCGACCGATTCGCGTCCGGTAAGCAACGGAATGGTGCCGCCTGCCTCGGACCAAGCCGGCGCGACCGAGGTTCGCACCGCCCAAGTTGACACTTCGGTATTACCGCGCGACCTGTCCGACAGTTCCTTGTTACAGCGGTTCGTCGTCAACCGCGACCAGGCGGCCTTTGCGGCCATCGTCGAGCGGCATGAGCGCTTGGTGTTCGGCGTCTGCAAGCGCGTGCTGGGCGATTCCCATGCGGCTGAGGACGCGTTCCAAGCGACTTTCTTGGTCCTCGCCCGCAAGGCCAGCGTGTTGGACTGGCAACGGCCCCTTTCGGCCTGGCTTTACACGGTCGCAATGCGTCTGGCATTGCGCCTTCGTGCTGTGGCCAGTCGGCAGCACCGCAGCGAAAACGTTGTCGCCCTCAGGCGATCAACCCACGAAGAAAGCGCCAACGAGGCTGCCCTTGAGACCAAGGAAGTGCATCAGGTGCTTCGCGAGGAATTGCAGCGATTGCCGGAACGGTACCGGTCGCCGCTGGTCTTGTGCTATTTCGACGGTCGTACTCATGCCGAGGCGGCCCGCGCGATCGGCTTGCCGCGCGGCTCGATCGCCAAGCGGATCGGCGAAGCATTGGCCCAGCTGCGGCAGCGCCTGATCGATCGCGGAGTAACGTTGTGATCTCGCCGCGGAATTCGTAGTTCAGCCCCATCCTCAGGTCTGTTATTAATAGTGCGAGGCCCATCAAGTGCCCGCCAAGGATACCGTCCCGCGGATCGCGCACCCCCCTTGATGCGATGGATCTCGGGAAACATTTCGACGATCAAGGTCAAAGGAGATCTCTCATGGCCAGCCGCAAAGCCCTTCCGCAAGCTCGCTTCCGTCCTAGCCTCGAAATTCTCGAAGACCGTCTAGCCCCCGGTAATTTACTGTCCTCTTTGTCGGTTATTCTTCCTTTAGATTCACTAGAGAGCTTTGAGACGTGGGATGCGGCTCCCTACCAATTAGCATCCTCCTTCGAGCAAGACGATGTCGCGCTCACAATGGAAGATACGCCGGCACCGGCCGATCCGGCTTCACCCCCTCCCGATCAGGTCTTCGCTCAGCTGGCTTCTCGACCCGACGCGCTCTCCGAAAGCAGCCGCGTTGTTGCTAACGTGCAAGCGTCCGAGCCGATCGCCCAGGAAGACGCGCTGAATCAGCAGCCCTTGAGCCAAGACGAGAACGATTCGGTCCATACCGCCTCGAACGACGAACACGTTCTGAGCACGCCGCCCAACGGCGCCGCCAACAACAACCCGCAAAATCTGGCCGGCGCTTACGCCGGCGCGGGGCAAGGACCGGGCGGTTCCTCGACGCCCAACCCCAGCGGCGGCAGCCCCTCCGGTGGTGGCGGCAGCGCCGACTTGCATTTGCCCAGTCAAACCCAGTTGCAGCAGATGATGCCGGGTTCCAATGCCACGGGCACCCCGAGCAGTAGCACCCCGCCTCCCGTCGCGTTTGCGCCCGCCCTCAACGCTCCGCAAGTTTCCCTCGACAGTACACTGAAAGCGGCCACGGACGCCGGCAGCCACACCTCGACCAGTACGGCGACCAGCAGCACGTCCTCCGGCGCGGCGGTGACGGCCTCGGTCGGCAACGCCAGCAGCAGTGGTCTTCCCCAGAGTCGGCCCGCCGACATTATTTCTCTCCCCCCGATCTTCTGGCATGCCGGCCTGATAAATCCGGGTGATCAAAGCAATGCCGATGGCGATAGCGTGTCCTTGCAACTGCTCGACTACGCCAACAACACTACGCTCACCTACAGCGCCTCCAACCTACCGCCGGGGCTGAGCATCAATAGCAGCACGGGCCTTATCAGCGGCACAATTGCCTCAAATGCGGACACGAATAGTCCGTATAGTGTTACCGTGACGGCTACCGATAGCAACAACAACAGCAGCAGCCAATCGTTCAACTGGACGGTGTCCGTCATCAGCGTGCAGTCGCCGGGCGATCAGGTCAATAACGACGGCGACGCCGTGTCCTTGTCGATGACCACCAACTACAACGGCAGCGGTACGCTCAGCTACAGCGCCGCCGGCTTGCCGCCGGGGCTGAGCATTAACAGCACGACGGGACAGATCACAGGCACAATTTCGGCCACTGCCGATACGAATAGTCCGTATTCCGTGACGGTCACCGCCAGCGACGGCACCAATACCAGCGCTCAGACTTTTAACTGGTATGTCTACTCCCCGGTATGGGTCGGCGTTGATGGCGATCAGAGCAATGCCGTGGGTGATAACGTGTCAGTGCAAGTTTGGGCCAGCGATGCGAACAACAACACGCTGACCTACTCGGCGACCGGCTTGCCGTCGGGTCTGTCGATCAATAGTACGACCGGCCTCATCTCGGGTACCATCGCGCTGGGCGCGGATAGCTCCAGTCCCTATGCGGTGACGGTGACGGCTACGGACAGCGCCGGCTACAGCGCCAGTCAGACGTTTAACTGGACGGTATCGTCGGTGGGATTAGCTCAGCCCAGCGATCAAACCAACACTGAGGGCGATAGCGTTTCGCTGCAGCTCCAAGGCACGGGAGGCAGCGGCACGCTGACCTACAGCGCCGTCGGTCTGCCGCCTGGTTTGTCCTTGAACGCGACGACCGGCCTAATTTCCGGCACCATCGCTCCGGGAGATGCCGCCACGGGTTGGTATTCCGTCGAGGTTACCGCGACGAGTGGCAGCTCGAGCTTCAGCCAGTGGTTCAACTGGAACATCAATCCGGTGGTCAATCTGGCCGTGCCTTCGGACCAGAACAACAACGACGGCGACAGCGTCTCCTTACAGATGTCGGCCACGGATTCGCTCAACAATCCGCTGACCTACACGGCGACGGGCTTGCCCGCCGGCTTGAGCATCAACAGCAGCACCGGCCTGATCTCCGGCACGTTTGCGACCGGCGATGCGGCAAACGGCCCCTATGTCGTGACGGTGACAGCTTCGGACGGCACCTACAGCAGCAGCGTAACCTTCAACTGGAACGCTAGTCCTATCACGATCCTGGTGCCGCCCATTAGCCTCGTGGGAGGCAGCGTCACCAGCTCAGTCCCCGTGGTTACCTCCACCCCACCAGTTCTGATTGCCCCAACGACTCTTAGCCCCTTGTAGGCTACAAGAGCCATTCCGGAGGACGTGCTTAAATAGTCTAAGAACGTGTCTAATAAGCCCTGTCCCCCTCACCCCAACCCCTCTCCCCCTCCGGGGGGGAGGGGCTTTCTTGGCAAGCTCTAAGTCAATTTTTGACTAGGGTTTACGCGCGTAAGGTTGGCGAGCGGGGTCGCGTTAGCGCCCCGAGAGAAGTACCCGGGGTCGCGTTAGCGCCCCGAGAGAAGTACTCGGGGTCGCGTTAGCGCCCCGAGAGAAGTACTCGTGGCGCTAACGCGATCTGAGAGAAGTACTCGGGGCGCTAACGCGACCCCGCTCGCCAGCTGAATTACACCTCCCAGTATTTCTTATGCCCCGCTGCCGTCAGCAGCGCGCGCTTGACGGCGACGGCGACGAGTTTGATTTTGTACCCGGTCTGGCTCAGCGGCATGGCTCCCTCCGCGGCGGCTTCGCCGGCCGCCGCCGCTGTTGCCTCCGTCACTTCCTTGCCTTCAATCGCCTTGGCTGCCGCCGTGGCGATGTGCGGCGTCGGCGCGACGTGGCCCAGCACGATGCGAACATCGGTGGCTTTGTTCCCCTCGTACTTGAACGCCACGGCGGCTTGCACGAGAGGCCAATCGTAGGACTGCTTGTGCCGCACTTCGTAGCTAGCGTTCTTTACGGGAGGAAAGAAACTAACATGCACCGACAACACCATTTCGTTAGGGGCCAGTACGTGCTCGCGCTCGCTGGCCGAGGAGGGAGCATGGAAAAAGTTCGCTAACTCAATCGAGCGCTGCTCCTTCGGCCCCTGCACCGTGACCTGGGCCTTTAGCGCGATCAGCGCCGGTGCCAGAGTCGAGGGATTGACGATGACGCACTTGTGTCCCTGCGTGAAAAGAGCGTGATAGCGGTTTTCGCCGTCGATGGCGAAGCACTTATCGCCGCCTTTGAGCAGGCAGTGGGTCGGTTCGTCGCGGAAGTACCAGCAGCGGTTGCGCTGGCACAGATTGCCGCCGAGAGTGCCCATGTTGCGGATTTGCGGGCCGCCGATGTCGCCGGCCGCTGTCGTCAAGGCGGGACAATCCTGCCGCAGTCGCGCGTCGGCGGCGATGTCGGCCAATTTCACGCCCGCGCCGATGACACTGTCCCCTCGGCCATGACGGATGGACGTGAATTCTCGACCCAGGTCGCGCAGGCTGATGACCTTGTCCGGCTGAGCAATGTATTCTTTCTGCAAATCGAGCAGATCGGTACCGCCGGCCAAGAGTTCGCTGGTGCCCCATTTGTTATCGAGAAGGGCAACCGCTTCCTGGGATGTTCTCGGTCGATAATAGGCAAAGTTTTTCATTTAACCCTTCCCTCCTTTCGCCGCCAGGGCGGCCAGGACGCGCTCGGGGGTGAACGGCGTGTGCGGCACGCGCACACCGATAGCGTTGAAAATGGCGTTGCCGATGGCGGCGTGCGTCGAGATTACCGGCGGTTCGCCGACGCCGATCACGCCGCGCTCGGGCATATCGTGAAGATGAACGATGATCTTCGGCATGTCCTCGATGCCGCCGAGCTTGTAAAACTCCATGTCCGGGTTGACCTGCCGGCCCGTCACACGGTCCATGATGCGCTCTTCGAAAAGCGCATAATTCAGACCCATAATGACGCCGCCGGCCACCTGCGATTCGCAGGTCAGAGCGTTGACGACCAGGCCGCAATCCTGCACGGCCACGATTTGCGTGCAGCGGACCACACCGGTCTCGGTATCGACCAGCACTTCGGCGATTTGCACGCCGCCGACACCGGAGCTGGATACGTCCTTGTTCTCCGGCTTGGTCGATTCGCCGTAGGTCCAGCTGCCGGTCCCCTTGGCTTCTTCGCCGCCCAGGGCCTTGCAGGCTTCCTTCCAGTCCCACGTCTTGTTGCCGGCCGTATCGCGTACCTTGCCGCGCTCGATGACCAGGTTTTCTGCCTTGGCGTCAAGCTTGGTCGCGATCTTGGCGAACAGGTCGTCGCGGGCCGCCGTGGCCGCCCGCAGCGTGGCGGGCGCTTGCGACGGAATCGTCGTGCTGCCGCCGGAGCCGGTCGAGGAGCCGAAATTGCTCTCGCCGAACTGCAAGGTAATTTGCTCCGGCTCCAGTCCCAAAATCTCAGCGGTAATTAGGGCCGTTACGGTGCGCTGGCCGGTGCCAAGATCTTGCGTCGAAGTACGGGCCATGACCGAACCGTCGGCGCTGATGGTGACGAAACATTGATTGGGAAAACCCTGAGCCTGTCCGCCCCAGGTGTGCATCGCCATCCCGATGCCGTGTTTGATGACGCCCTCCGTCTTGCCCGGCGGATGCCATTTATCTTTCCATTTGGATAACCCCGCCGCGATCTCGATCTCGCGCGTGTAGATCGTGTTCCGGAGAGCATCGATCGAATGCGGAGCGGTTTTCGCCTTTTCGGCGTCGTTTTGTGGCAGGTTCTTCAAACGCAATTGCAGCGGGTCCATCTCGAGCTTGGCAGCCAGGTCATCGAGAATGAACTCGGTGAGCGTGCAATTCTGCGGATGATTGGGCGCTCGCATGGCCCGCTGCTGCTGGGCATTGGTGCGAATAGGCGTATGCTTGCGCTTGTACTGGAAGGGATAAACATAGGGCAAAGCGTTGAACGTCACGGTGGGACTGCCTTGAATGCCGGCAGTCCCGTAGCAATCCACCTCGTAGGCCGTGACTTTTCCTTCCTTGGTAGCACCGATCTTCACCTTGCCATAGGCCGAGGGCCGGCAGCCGCCGGCAATGATTTCGCTGGCACGATCGAGCATAAGCTTGACCGGGGCCTGAGCCTTGCGCGCCAACTCGGCGGCCACGGTGCCTTGAATATCGGGACCGAACTTGCTGCCGAACCCGCCGCCCATGTAGTGCGTGATGCACTTGACCTTCGTGGCTGGGATGGCGAAGTGCCGGGCCAGCTCATTGGCTGTGCCCACGACGGCCTGGGTCGAGGCCCACACCGTCAACCCGCCGTCGGCGTCCCACTCGGCGACGAGGCCGTGCGATTCCAGGCACTGATGGTTAATAGTCGGCACGCCGTAACTGCCTTCGACCGTCACGGCCGCATCGGCCAGGCCCTTCTCGAAGCCGTCCGAGGTACCTTCCAGGGGCCGCATGACGTTGTTGCGCGAGCCGCGCGTTTCCGGAGCCGTCTTCGGATCGTTCTGCAGCGCGTCCTCTTCCCTGACGAGGTGCGGCAGCACTTCGTACTCGATCTTGACGGCGCGGACGGCGTCGAGGGCGTGTTCCTCCGTGTCGGCGGCCAGGGCGAGAATTTCCTCGCCGGCCCAGAACAATTCGTCGCCGGCTTTCTTGATGCCATGCACCGCCTTGACCCCCGGCAACTTCTCGGCGTCGGCGGTGTCGAGGCTCTTGATCTTGGCGTGCGCGTGCGGGCTGCGGAGCATCACCGCGTGCAGCATGCCCTTGCGATTGATGTCGTAGCTGTATTTCGCCTTGCCGGTCGCCTTGGCGGGACCGTCGAGACGTTGAATTTTGGAGCCGATGAGTCGGCGTTTTTTCGGCCAGGATGTAGCCATGACTCAGCCTCCCTTCCGTTGGTTTTTGCACAGCATGGCGATGGCGTCGCGCATCTGCTGATAGGTGCCGCAGCGGCAGATGTTGCCGGACAGCGCTTCCTCGATTTCGGCGGGCGTGGCGTTGGGGTTTTTATCGAAGGCAGCGCGCATGGCGACGACGAAGCCCGGCGTGCAGAAGCCGCACTGCTGGGCGTCGTGCTTGGCGAACGCCGCGGGCACCGCGTCGAGCTTGCCGCCGTTGATCAGGCTCTCCGACGTCTTGATCTTCTTGCCCTCGGCCTCGACGGCGAGCATGGTGCAGGAGTAGACGGGTTTGCCGTCCATCATCACGGTGCAAGCGCCGCAGGTGCCGCGATCGCAGACGCGCTTGCAGCCGGTGACATCGAGATAATTGCGGAGGGCGTCGAGCAGCGTGACACGCGGCTCAAGAGTGACTGTCATGGCCGCATCGTTGACATCGAGCCGAAATTCATGCGGCTCCGGCCCGATGGCCTTGGCGGCTCCGGGGGCTTGGCCGGGTGCCGCCTCGGCGAGCGCCTGAGGCGCTTCGGCGAGGGCGGCAGCCGTGGCAGCGGCAGCGCCGGTGGTGCGCAGGAACTCGCGCCGAGACAGCCCCGCATCGGTGATGTTGCTTCCCTGGATGTCGCTCATCAGTCGGGAACCTCCCTCTAGATGGCTGGAATGAAGACAATCCGTGAATCGCGCGGACGCGATAGCGATGCCGGGATTCTAAGGGCAACGGGGGGCAAGAACAAGGAAAAAAGAAGAAAAGATGCGGAATCGGGTGAGCGTCTCAAAAGTTGGTGGAAAATGGGCCGATCTAACGAGATCGCCGAATCCATCCACAAACTCCTCTGCGAGAACTGTCATGGCGCGTGCCCCACTCGCCGTCCACTTCCTTGCAGGAGTCAGCCGCAGCACGAGGGCGGCTTGTATGCCGATCTCGCTGCACACAAGCCGCCCGTTTATTGCCGTGATGTGACGTTGCCTTCCTCAATTGTTTGGCTGGGATCAAGCTGCCGTTCGACTCCGCCGTCTCCAGCCGTAGCCGAGCAAGCCGAGGGAGCCCAGGCCGACTGAATTCCTTGGACTGCTCGCACTTACCGCTCGCCTCCAGCGAATGAACACCCATACAAGATCACTATGATAACGGGACTATTTCCGAGCCTGAAGCGTCAGCGAAGACAGCTAAGACAGCCTTTGCTGACACTTCAGGCTCGAATACAAATCCGCCACTATCCAATGCTGCCGGCTGTGTTCAGTTTGTTGAACAGGTCGGCGGCCTCTGACTGCAACGTCGCGTTGCCGTTATACAATACCCCATTCACGGCTTTGTTGTTCACCGCTAGAAGTAGCTCGAACACGTTCCGCGTGCTGTTGTTCGGCACGCCAAAAGCCGCGCCGTCGGAACCCACGTTGTAGGAGTAAGCTCCCAGACCCCAGGCCGTGACGGTGAAGCCGTAGGACGCCCCCGCGTTGCCACCCAGCGACGATGTCGTCGCGTAGATGTTGAGGGCCACAGCCAACGTCTGCGCCTGCACCTTGGTGCCGCCCAGCTTGAACAGCGACTGGAAGTACGACGCCACCTGAGCGTTGGTCTTGCCGGTCAGGTTGTTGCTGCCGGCGTTGGCTCCGTACAGATTGGGGAACATCGTCGCCAGCCAGGTGGCCAACACCGTCGCGTTCTTGCTGCCGTTGAAGCTGTCGATCAACGCCTGGCCGTTCTTGTTATTCCAGAAGCCGACGCCGCCCGTCAAGCCGTTCGTCACGTTCTTGCCCAGGCTGGTGACGGTGGCCGTGTCGCTGACGGTAGCTGTCGTCGTGTTGCCCTGGTTATTGCTGATGGTGACCGTGACGGTTTCGTTGACCGGATCGGCAAAGGTATGCGAGCCGGTGACGGTGAGGGTACTGCCGCTGCCGCTGATGGTGCCAGACGAGGTCGTGCCGTCGCCCCAGGAGATGATGGCGGTATAGTCGGCGCTACCCAACGGATCAACATTATTCGTGATCGTGGCGAGAGTGCCGGAGAATGAAGCACCTGCTATCGCGCTGAGGTTGACGCCGGTGACGGCCAGTGTGGCCGGCTTGATGGTGAAGGTGGTCTGGGCGCTGCCGCCCGTGTAGTTGGGATCGCTACTTGTGAAGGTGGCGACCACCGTGTAGGTGCCGGCGTTGGTTGGAGCCGTCGAACCCAGGTTGGTGCCCGACGTATCCTGACCCGCGTAGTAGGTGTACGTGAAGCTGCCGGATACCGGCGTCTTGCCATCTGTACCCACGGCCGTGGCGGTGGCAACGAAGGACTGACCATTGTAAGTACCACCCGCGTCCGTGACTTTGACAGCCGGTATGGCTTGGATCGTGGTCTGGGAAAGAATGCTGTTATTGTTCGTATTCTGATCGCCGGTAGTGGGTCCGACGGAAGCCGCATTGCTGATGACCGTCCCTGCGGTCGTGCTGCTGTTGACCTGGACCACGAGAGTAACAGTGGCCGAGGTATTGGCCGCCAGCGAGGTGATCCAGGCTGATACCGTGCCGCTCTTGCCTGTGGCGGGTGCGCTGCTGCTCCAGCCGCTGGATGCGGTCCACGACACCAGTGTGGTGTTGGCCGGAAGCACATCAGCCAGCGTGATGTTGCTCTGAGCGCTGGAGCTATTGTTGGTCACGATCAGCGTGTAGGTGAGCTGTCCGCCGACCACGGCCGAGGACGAGGAACTGCCGCCGACGGACAAATCCGTAGTGGCGACCGTAGCTCCGGATTCATAGGCTCCGATGTCGATGGCGTTGCCAACGATGCGAGCGTAGCCGCGCTGGTCAGTGGCGGCCGGTGCGGCGTTGCTGTCGCCGGCGTCGACGGCGGGACTGCCGGTCAGCAGGGCCATCGTCTGCGTTAGACCCCCGTTGTCTTGCAGCGGGCCGAGCTTGGGATCGACGTTCAGTAGATCGCCGTTGCTGGTGGTGGCACTGAAGCCGCTGTTATTGCCGATGAGATCGTGATCGCTAGAGCCGACAGTGCCGAAGACATCGGGAGCGGAGGTGCTGCCTGAGCTGCCTGAGTTGCCAGAGGGCGCGGTATGGGTACCGTTGGCTCCTCCCTTTCCTCCCTCCCCTCCTGTACCCGCCGTCACCATGTTTACGGCGATCAAGCTGTTGGCCAGGATCGTCGTGCTGCCGTTGGCGACATACAAGCCGCCGCCCGTGCCGCTGCCGCCGTCGCCGCCGTTGCCCCCTGTGCCGCCGGCGTAGTTGGTGCCATTGGCGGTGGTGATGACGGGGGTGCCGCCGGCGCCGCCGAAGCCGCCTCGGCTGCCTTGGGCGTTGTTGCTGCTGAGGGTATCGTTGATCAGCATGACAGTGCCTGCGGCCACGTCCACGCCGCCACCCGAACCGGTGCCGCCACTGCCGCCGTTGCCACCGAAGCCGCCGATGGTGCCGTCGCCGCCGTTGCCGCCTCTGCCGCCGATGGCGTTATTGCCGCTGATGGTATCGTTGTTCAGCGTGACGGTGCCTCCGACCACGTACATGCCGCCGCCCGAACCCGCGGCGGCATTGCCGCCGCTGCCGAAGGAGCCTCTGCCGGCGCTCCCGCCGCTGCCGCCATAGGCGTAATTGTTGTTGAGGGTATCGTTGTTCAGCGTGACGGTGCCTGCCGCCACGTACATGCCGCCGCCCGAACCGGCGCCGCCTTGCCCGCCTTGCCCGCCTTGCCCGCCGGTGATGCCTCTGCCGCCGGTGTTGCCGACGGCATAATTGTTGTTGAGAGTATCGTTGCTGAGCGTGACGGCGCCTCCGGCCACGAACATGCCGCCGCCCGAAGCGGCGCCGCCTTGGCCGCCGCTCCCGCCGGGCTCAGCGCCATAGCCGCCGGTACCGCCTTGGGCGCGATTGCTGCTGAGGGTATCGTTGCTCAGAACGACGGTGCCTGCGGCCACGTACATGCCGCCGCCCACACCCGCGCCGGCGCTGCCACCGCTGCCGCCACGGTTGCCGTTGGCGCCGCTGCCGCCGTTGCCGCCGTTGGCGTTATTGCTGCGGAAGGTATCGTTGTTCAGCGTGACGATGCCTGCGGCCACGTACATGCCGCCGCCCGAAGCGGCGCCGCCTTGGCCGCCTTGACCGCCGTGGCCGGAGATTTGGGGAGCGGTGCCCCCGCCGCCGCCTTGGCCGCCGTGGCCGCCGTTGGCGAAACTGCTGAGGGTATCGTTGCTGAGCGTGACCGTGCCTGCGGCCACATACATGCCGCCACCCGAAGCGGCGCCGCCTTGACCGCCTTGGCCGCCGTTGCCGGGGTTGCCGGCGAAGGCGGCGCTGCCGCCTTGGCCGCCCTGGCCGCCCTGGCCGCCCTGAGCGCGATTGAAGCCGAGGGTATCGTTGTCCAGCGTGACGTTGCCCGCAGCGACGTAGATACCGCCGCCAAAACCCGCACCGCCAGTGCCGCCCTGGCCGCCTTGGCCGCCGGGGGAGAAGCCGTTGCCCTGGGCACCGTTGCCGCCGTTGCCGCCGTTGCCGCCAAGAGCAGTATTGCTGTCGAAGGTATCGTTGTTCAGCGTGACGGTGCCAGCCGCCACGTACACGCCGCCGCCGTAGGCGTTCGCGCCCGTGCCGCCGGCACCACCTACCGGCCCGGTGGCGCCATCGCTGCCCATGGCCATGTTGGTCCCCACCGACACGCCGCTGAGCGTCAGCGTCCCCGAACTGTAGATGGCGCCGCCATCCGCCGCAGTGCCTGTGCCCTTCGCTAAACCGCCCGTCAACGTAACGTTCTTCAGAGTCAACGAGCCGCCTTGGGCCACATCGAACAGACGAAATGGCGTCGTGCCAGTTCGTTCAATGGTGTCGCCGTTGCCGATGATGGTGATGTTGCCCGTGATGACTGGCAAGGCGTTGCCGCCGTTGGTAGAGTTATCGGCCGCGTTGTAAACGAAGGTGGTGTTGGTTGGCAGCGTGATCGTGGTCGACGTGCCGGCACTGTTTGCCGCGTTGATTTCCCCAATCAAATCCGGGTTGATGATGACGGTGTAAGTTCGACTGCCGAAACCAGCGGTGTCCTCTGCGAAGACCGTGAAGGTGAACGATCCGGCCGTGGTGGGCGTGCCACTCAGCTTCCCGTTGGAATCCAGGCTCAGGCCGGTGGGGAGTGTCCCGGACGTCACGCTGAGGGTGATGGAACCCCAGGAACTCTGGTAGCCTGCTTGGGTCGCTGTGAGGCTCTGGCTGTAGGCATGGTTAACGCTTCCGTCCAACAGCATGTCTGGGCTCAGGATGATTTGCTGCACCTCGTAGGCGCCGATGTCCACGGCGGAGCCGCTGATGCGAGCGTAGCCGCGCTGGTCGGTGATCAGCGGGAGGCTGGCTGGATCGATCGCCAGGCCGTTGAGGCCGGCGTCCCGCGCGGGGCTGCCGCCAAGCAAAGCGATGGTCAGAGTCGGCCCACCGTTGTCGGCCAACGTGCTGAGCCGCGGGTCAGCGACGCCGAGCAGGTTGCCGTTGCTGCCGTTGGTCAGGCCGCCGCTGCCGGTGCCGATGAGGTTGTACTGGCTCAAAGAATTGAGGGTGCCGCTTACATCACCAGCCGCTCCGCCCGCTGCATTGAGCGCGACAATCGTGTTGGCCAGGAAGACATCGTTCGGGGCCCCGGAGCCGGCGCCCGCGGCGAGGCCGGCGCCCGCGGCGAGGCCGTCCACGCCCCAGAAACCGTAGGAACCCGGCACCGCGTCGTCCGAGGAGTTAAGCTGGTTTCCGACCGGACCACCCACACCACCATCGCCCCCTACCGCGCGAACGGCGTGATTGTAGGCGATCGTTGTACTCACCCCGGACAGACTCCCCCCGCCCCGCTCCACCCCACCACCGATCCCATCGCCGCCATCGCCGCCATCGCCGCCGTCGCCGCCCGACCCTCTGATATGAAAGAATTGAGACCAAGACGAACTGCCGCCGCCCCCGCCGCTGCCACCCCCGCCGCCCGCGTTGCCCACCGCTTGATTGTTGGCCACGGTCGAGTCGCCCAAATACACTTGTGTGCCGTGGAAGGAGAACCCTCCCCCGCCGCCGGCCCCGCCGGCGCCGCCGGCCCCGCCGGCCCCGCCGGCCCCGCCATTACCGACGAAGCCTTCGTTCGAAGAATCTGCGCCGGGGGCCCCGCCGTTGCCTCCCGCGCCCCCGTTGCCGCCGGCCCCGCCGGCCCCGGCCCGGGCCGCGTTGCCGGAGAGGGTCGAGGCGAGAACGCTCGCATCACCAGCGGCGACGAACACGCCCCCGCCGGAGCCGTCTCCACCCGCGCCGCCGCTGCCGCCGTTGCCGCCGGCGCCCCCGGCGCCGCCGTTGCCGTAGATGGTGCTACCGAAGTATGGCAATGCGATTCCGTTGCCGCCGTTGCCTCCCGCGCCCCCGTTGCCACCGGCCCCGCCGGCCCCGGCCCGGGCCGCGTTGTCAGAGACGGTCGAGCGAACCACGCTCGCCGCACCCCCGTCGATGTACAGACCGCCACCGGAAGCATCCGCACCCGCGCCGCCGTTGGTGCCGGTGCCGCCGGTGCCGCCGTTACCGCCGTTCGGTTGCGGGAGCGAAAATCCCCCGCCGAAGCTGCCGTCGCTCCCGTTGGCGGCGGGGCCGTAGTTAATGCCGTTGCCGCCGGCACCGCCCTGCGCCGTGTTCGACCGGATCGTGCTGTCCACGACCGTCAACGTGCCGCCGTTCATGCAGAGCCCGCCCCCTTCGGCGGCAATTCCGTTGCCACCCACCCCGCCGTCCGCTCCGCGGACCGTGTTGTCTTCCAGCGTCACCTGATCGAGCGTAACACTGGCGTTAAAGGTCTCGATGCCACCACCCTGGGCGGTGCCGATCGAACTCACGGCCTGATTGCCCGAAAGGGTGGAGTTGGTGATGGTCAACGTGCCCGCGTTATTGACGATGGCGCCGCCGACGAAGCCGGCCGAGTTGCCGGAGAGGGTGGAGTTGGTGATAGTTACCGGAGCGTTGTGGGTGGCGATGGCGCCGCCGCTTTGCGAGGCCCGATTGCCGGAGATGGTCGAGTCAGTGATGTTTAGGTTGCCCTCGTTGTAGATGCCGCCGCCCTGGTCGGCAAAGCCGTGCGTGATGATCACGTTGTTGAGATTGACCGTGACGTTGGGGAAGATCCGCAGGACACGATATGTGTCCGCGCCGGAAATGGTCACGTCCCCCAGGCCGTTGATCGTCAAATCATGGATGATGTCCGGCAGGCGGCCGGCCAGCGTGATGGTGCCGGGATTCGGGACGATGATGCTGTCGCTGCCCCCGTAAAGGTCGATCGTATCGGGGCCGGGATTGGCGTTGGCCTGGGTAATTGCCCAGCGAAGCGAGCCGCTGCTGCCGTCGTCCGCCAGGCTGGTGACACGGAAGGTGGACGGCGTGACGCGGTCCTCCAACGCCTCGAGGCGCGGACGGAACCGTAGCGGGGTCTTGCGGACGGTGCGGGGCGTACGGGCGAACAGCGAACGGATCCAGGACCGGGTGGCCATGGGAAATCTCCTCCCAGAGTGCGGTGGTCTGCAATACAATGGGAGGACAACGAGCCGGGCGCGCAGACCGGGCGCCCGGGCGCTGTCGGGCCGGTGAGGGGATTGCTTGGCGGCAGAACCTCACCGGCCGCCTTGTTTCATTCACTTGTCTTGCTCGACGACTCGCCGCGCTTGCGGCCAGAAGGGCACTACTTACCGTCCACGTCCTTCCAGAACTCGGCGACAGGCTTGTCGTTGATTCTTTCCAGCCCTGTGAACGACCGCACGAACTCCTCCCGGTCGCTATGGTAATCGAGCCGCAGACTCTTGAGCGCTAGTTCCTTGAGCGGGGAAAAGTCCTTGGCCGGGATGTTGCGGATGCTCAACTCCGTGAGGCCAAGTCCGCGCAGCGGCGTCAGGTCGGAGGCCGCCGTGAAGTCCATGACCAGCCGGCGGAGGGATTTCAGGCCTGTAAGCGGGGCGAGGTCGGACACCGGCTGCTCCCCCACGTTCAGGTACTCCAGCGGCATGTCCCGGAGCGGACCCAGGTCGGAAACCCCGCGCGCCCCGCCGAGGTCCAGGAACGTCAGCGGCATCCCCTTGAGCGGCGCGAGGCTCGTGACGTTGGTGTGCTGGAGCGTGAGCACCGTCAGCGGCATCCCTTGCAATGCCGACAGGTCGGACACCCGCGTCTGAGCGCAAAGCAGGACCGTCAAGGGCATGCCACGCAGCGGGCCCAGGTCGGCGACCTGAGTGTTCCAACACGCCAGGTCCTTCAGACGCAGCCCGCGCAGGGGCGTCAAGTCCGCCAGCATTCCCTGTCGGTGCTGACCAGAGCATTCCAGACTTTGAAGCCCCTTGAGCGCGGACATGGGCGAGATGTCGGCCACCTCGTCGGTGTGGACCGTCAGCTTCGTCACCACGCCGTTCTCGACGGTGGGCGTGACCGTGCCGTCGAAGGCGGGGTTTAGCTCCTTGAGCCGCCGGACGACCGCCTTGACCTGCTGCTCGGCCGGCAGGCCTGCCACGGACTTCTCCCACCGCTCGGCCTCGGTCGGCTCGACCTCCTTGCTGACCCGCACCACCCGCCGGCCGTTGCGCTCGACGGTGACCAACTCCTGTCGGACGACCTTGCCGTCCTTGCTGGCCTCGACCTTGTACTGCCCGGGCTTCAGGCGAATCTCCTTGGCTCCCGCGCCGGTGATGACCACGTCGCTGCCGTCCACTGCCACGCTTATCCCGGGGTCATCGACCTCCAGGACCAGCGTGCCCTCCGGGGAGAACAGGCGGATGACCGTGCCGCGCACGTCGGTCACGCCACTCGCCTCGCCCAAGGCCAGCCCGGCGCACAGCAGCACCAGGGCCGCGGCGGCCCACAGCCACGGGCGACGGGCAAGTCTCGGGGGCCGGGCGGGACTTTGCAACACCGAGGAACCGCTCGGCTTGCCGGATCGACCACTGTTCAAATCCGCCAGCAGGTGACTCAGCAGGTCGGCGACCTCCTTCGCCGAGGCGGGGCGGTCGGCCGGCTTCTTGGCGTGCAAGTGCTCGATCACCTGGCAAACCGACTCGGGGATGTCCGAGTTGACCTCGCGGATGGGCCGAGGCCTCTCGTCGCTGACGCGCCGCAGCACGGCGGCCGTGTTCGGCGCCCGGAAGGCCGGCCGGCCGGTACACACCTCGTATAGGACGCTGCCGAGGCTGAACAAGTCGCTGCGCTGATCGACCGGCTCGCCGTTGGCCTGCTCCGGCGACATGTACGCTGGCGTGCCGGCGATGAGGCCCGACTGCGTCAGGCTGGCGTCATCGGCGGCGCGGGCCAGGCCGAAGTCGGTCAGCTTGACGCGCTGCACGCCGTTCTCCAGCAGGATATTGGCTGGCTTGACGTCACGATGGATCAGCCCTTGTTTGTGCGCCGCCGCCAGGCCGCTGGCGACCTGGATGGCGATGCGCAGGATTTCCTTGACCTCCAGCGGTCCCCCGCGGCGGAGGAGGGCATCGAGGTTACAGCCGTCGATGAACTCCATCACCAGATAGGGCACCGGGCCCTGGTCCTCGACCGAGTGGATGGCGATGACATGGTCATCGCGGACGGCGGCGGCGGCGCGGGCTTCGCGGACGAAGCGCTGGCGGGCCGAGCCGGAGGCGGCCAGCGCCGCCGCCAGCACCTTGATGGCAACTACGCGCTGCAGCTTTCTGTCGCGAGCGCGGAGAACCACGCCCATGCCGCCCCTGCCGACCACCTCGAGGACCTCGTAATGATCCAACCGGCCCAGCGAGCCAGGCTCCGACGATGGGGCGAGGAAGGAGAGGTCCGCGTCGCCATCGCCTGCGGCCGACTCGTCTCGCATCTGGTCCGGCGCCAGCCGGGCCGTACAATCCTCGGCCAGACGTTCGGGCACCGGCTTTTCCAGCAAGCCGCCAGCCTGTTCGTGGGATGCCAGCAGTGCCTCGACGCGCCGCCGTAGGGCCTCATCGCCGCCGCAAGCCTCGGCTACGTAGGCGGATCGCTGGGCTGGGGTATCCTTCTCCAGCGCGGCCAGGAAGATGGCGCGTTCGTTCATCATGATTGCCCCTCTATTCTTCAATGCGGAATCCGTAGCCAAATCACGCCACGGATTTCAGGAATTGTCACGCGGGAGGACATTCCCCTGGATTTCTTGGTGCAGCCAGGCGCGGGCATACGCCCAGAGGCGGTCCGCCGTCCGCGGGGAAATGCCAAGGTATTGCGCGGCTTCGGCGATTGGCAGTCCGGCAAAGAAGCGGAGATGGACCAGGTTGGCTGCCACCTTGTCCGTGGCCGCCAGCTTGTTCAGGGCTTCATCCAGCGCGACCAGATCTTCGGGGATCTCGGGAAGGACAATGTCCAGATCATCGAGGTCCTGGCGTTCCCGGTCGCCGCCGTGCTTGCGGCTGTGCTTGCGCCGAGCCTGGTCCACGAGAATGCGGCGCATGGCCTCGGCGGCTGCCGCGAAGAAATGGCCGCGGCTGTCCCACTGCTGCGCCTCCTTGACGTCCACCAGACGTAGATACGCTTCGTGGACCAAGGCGGTGGCCTGGAGCGTCTGGCCGGGCTTCTCTTGCGCCAGTTTCTGTGCCGCTAGCTTGCGCAGTTCCTCGTAGACCAGCGGCAAGAGTTGGCTGGCCGCCTGCGGATCGCCCTGCTCGACGGCGGACAGGATGCGCGTTACCTCACTCATCAGCGGCGCCCAAAGGCTTACAGGTCTCGGCGGAACAATCGCGCTGAACTCCTTAAGCCGGTTCCGGAATCATCATCTTTCGGGGGAGTCTTCCCCGTTGACGCGACAGGTTCTTACCCTAACCCCGGAGCTGATTTATGAGTATACCAGCCGCCTGGCCCCAAGTCCTGGACTTCTTCGACACGCCGGTCGTCTGCTGAATCCGGCTGAAAAAATCCTGATTCGCGACGCTTCGCGGAAACGTCGGCGGAACGCTTCTGTGAAGCGTCGCTAACCGAGAATCGGCGCTTTTCCGTACGAAACTCAGTAAGATGAGCCACTACACCTAAGGAGAGCTGCTATGTCCACGGGAATGAATCAGGGTTGGCATGCGATCGGCGCCGAGGAAATCAGGCGGAGTTGGGGTTGGTTTCTGGCGTTGGGGATCATCTTGGTCCTTCTCGGCCTGCTGGCGCTGAGTTCGACTGTAGTGGCCACCTTGGCTTCGATGATCTTCTTTGGCTGGCTTCTGATTGTAGGCGGCGTGTTGTCCGTGATCCATGCGTTCGTACGGCGGCGCTGGGGCGGTTTCTTTCTGGAACTCTTCGCCGGCATCCTTTACGCCGTGGTCGGTCTGATGGTCGTGGGCAACCCCGCCGCCGGCGCCCTCGCCATGACGCTGTTAATTGCTGTGTTTCTCATGATCGGCGGCATCTTCCGAATCATCACGGCCTTGACCGCTCGCTTTCATCACTGGATATGGGTGCTGCTCAACGGCGTGATCTCGCTGATCTTGGGCCTGTTTATCTGGGGACAGATGCCGGAGGCCGCTCTCTGGGTGATCGGCTTGTTCATAGGCATCGATATGATCTTTTACGGCTGGTCGCTTATCATGCTCGCGATGATGGTCCGAAACATCCCGGCGTAGCATCGGCACGTTGGAAACGTGCCGGATCATTATACCCCAGTTGTCTCGCTTTCACTCTTCCACGGGTACTCCATGTAATTTGCCGTCTTCGCGGCGACTTCCTTACCCAGCAGCCTGCCGACGACGTGCAAGCTCATGTCGATGCCCGCGGTGATTCCCGCCGAGCAGATCGCCCGCCCATTGTCCACGAAGCGGCGGCCAGCGTGAACTGTCGTTTTCGGAGCGGTTTGCCGCAAGAATTCGACTACCTCGTGGTGCGTGGTCGCTTCCAGGCCGTCCAGCAGTCCCGCCTTGGCCAGCACCAACGCCCCCGTACAGACCGAAAGCATCAACTCCGCGTTCGCCGACGCCTGCTTGATCCAGTCGATGATCGCCGGGTTATTCATCTCCTTGCGGGTGCCGTAACCACCGGGAACAAGAAGCAAATCAGGCTGGGAACAGTCCGCGAGCCGGAGGTGAGGATTGACGCGGAGGCCGCCGCGGGTCGAGATCGGCTCCGGCTTCTCGGCCACGGTCTGGACCTTGAAGGCGGGCGTGTCGGTGAAATGGTTGGCGACCGAAAAGACCTCGAACGGCCCGCAGAAGTCCAGCACTTCCACCTCGTCGAAGATCAAGATCGCCAGGGTTCGCGTTCGGTTCATGATGGCACCACCGCATCGGCCTCGATTTCAACCAGCATTTCCGGGGCGATCAGCCGGCTGACTTCCACCATGCTGGTCGCCGGCCGAATGTCCTTGAAGAACTCGCCGTGCGCCCGGCCAATCTGTTCCCATTGGCCGATGTTTACAACATACATCCGCGTCCGCACCACGTGCTCTAATCCGGCGCCCAACTTGAGCAGCGCCGTCTCGATGTTCTTGAGGATCTGAATCGTTTGCGCATACGGGTCGTCCTTGCCGACGATGCTGCCGTCCGGCGCGGTGGCTGTCGTGCCGGAGACGAACACGAATTGACCAACACGGACGGCCCTGGAATAGCCCACGACCGGCTCCCACGGCGTGCCGCTGGAATAGCGCTCTCGATTCATGGCTTGTCCTCCCCAACAAGCAGCTCGCCCTTCGCCATCGTAACCGCTTTGCCGCCCAGGAACGCCCGATCCTTCACCACTCGCACTTTCACCACGCCGCCCCGCGGCGACGCCTGGAAAGCCGTGAATTCCGATCTATTCAGTCTCTTTCTCCAAAAATCGCCCAGGCAGCAATGAGCGGACCCTGTTACCGGGTCTTCGTCAATACCCGAGCCAGGCGCGAAGAATCGGGACACGAAATCGAATCGAGGATCGGCCGACCGGCTCGTGACGATTATCCCTCGTACAGACAGCATCGTCAATCGTTTGAAGTCGGGGGCAAGTTGCCGCAGTTGGGCTTCGGACTCTACTTCCACGAGGTAGTCAAATTGATTCTTGCCGACGTATTTGGCGGAAGCTCCGAGCGCTTCGAGGAGTCCGGGAGGAGCTTGGGCTGGTTCTTCGGGTTTCAGGGGGAAATCGAGTTCGATGTCGTCTCCGTGGCGAGTGGCTTTCAAGATGCCGCTCTTGGTCGCGAAGCGGATTTCCTCGCCGGCGGCCTGGCCCTGCTGCCAGAGAATATGCGCCGACGCCAGGGTTGCATGGCCGCACAGGTCCACTTCGACGCTCGGCGTGAACCAGCGCAGATCAAAATGATCCGGCTGTTTGACCAGATAGGCCGTCTCCGAGAGATTCATGTCCCGGGCCACGGCTTGCAGCCAGCCATTGTCTTTCCATTCGGGAAGAAGGCAGACGGCGGCGGGATTGCCCGCGAACGGGCGGTCGGTGAAGGCGTCAACGTGGAAGAGGGGAATGGTCATACATGAACACCTGTTGCTGGTTAGCGACGCTTCGCAGAAGCGTCGTAGGGCAGCAACGCTTCTGCGAAGCGTCGCTAACCTGGACTCGGTAATCCGGTTTCTATCAGTGATAGGAGAAGACACGATCATCGCGGACCGGGTTCGCGTTCCTATGTGCCGTGGATTTTCGTTACTTCCAGATAGAATACTCGGCGAGGTACAGAACCGCTATTTCACGGAGGGAGTTAGCAATGGCCTTCGATGAAGTCTTGGCCGGACGAATTCGCCAAAGATTGGCGCGTCGAAAGAATGTCGCCGAAACGAGGATGTTCAGCGGCCTCGCCTTTCTGCTCAACGGCAATATGCTCGTCGGCGTCCGGAAGGATTCGTTGCTTGTCCGGCTCGGTCCGGACCAGAGCGACGACGCGTTGAAACAAGCCCATGTCAGCGAGTTCACAATCCGAGGCCGGGGCTCGATGAAGGGATGGGTCGTGGTCAGTCTGGAAGGCGTCCAGAGCGATGAGCAATTGAACGACTGGATTCAACGGGCCGTGAAGTTCGTCGGAACGCTGCCCGCGAAGGAGAAATAATTATGTCGGCTGTGGTCACTATTGTGGTGCGCCAACCACGAGATGGTTCATGCAGGTCAAATCGGGCTTTTGCGCCGCCAGCTTGGCCATCCGCCGCTGTGGTGAAATCAGCAGATCAAGCGTGAACTTCGCGTTTCTTCCACAACGTTCGCAACGTAGCCATTCCACAGTTTGCGGAACCCGAAGATTCAAGCTACAGTTTTCGGGACGGGTTTCCTACTTACTCGTCCAGGACAATTCATGTGCGAACCGTCAGACCTTCCACCGCCGGCGAGGGAAGGACTCGGCTGATGGCGTCGAGGAGTCATGACAACCGTGCGTCAACCCCTCTGCCTTGAGTTACTCGAAACCCGCGATCTACCCAGTGGCGGACTTGGCCTTGTCGATTTGGCGAGGCCGGACTCCCTCATCAACTGGTATCAGGCCGAGGCCCGATCTGTTGTTACGAACATCGCGGAAATCAGCAGCATCCCCAAGCGCTGGGACCTGGTGCTCGTCGGCACCTGGTACGTCCCCTCTGCCAACTTGTTGGCCTATATGGTCGGACCGGGCGGGACCAACCCGATGCCGGTCGCGGATCAGACCACGTTCCAAATCACGAGTGCATACGACGGTTTCTTCTCGGGCGAAACCCAGGTGCAACTATCCGTGCCGACTCCTATGGGATGGATGCAGGCAGCGCCCACGCAGTTCACCATGAACGGGCTGGTCACACCTCAGGGACAGATACGCATCGACTTCACACCTACGGACCCCGATCAGGCGAGCGTCACGGGCGTCGGCTACATGGAATTCGTTGACGGCTCGTGGCGGATGACCATGCAGATGGCTTCGAGCTCCACGCCGTATGTCATCCACTGGGCGTACATGACCAAGCTGACGTCGGGAGCGATACCAACCACGGCGTCGGGTCCAACTCCCGTCGGCATGTCGCCCTCTGCGCAATGGAACGGATTGTTGAATACGGTCTGGACTTTGGCGGACACGGAGCTTTTTGGATCGCCGGGAGTAGGTGTTTTTCGGATCGAAGGGTATGACGGCGGCTACTTCTGGGGCGAGGGCATGGGGCCGACGCCGTTCTCGGTGGTCGGGTCGATGACGCCGCAGGGCAGCCTGTTCCTGGTTCTGACGCCGGCAGGTGGAAGTGCCGTCACGCGTACGGGGAATCTACTGCTGGGGTCCGGCGGGCAATGGGAAATGCTCTTTCGATCGTATGAAGGCTCCCCCGCCCTGGGTGCGGCCTGGCTCCTTGATCTGGGGAGCCTCGACTCGAAGTTGAGGCAGTTCTGACGCCAAACCGCCAGAGTCCAGGTACTTGAGACCGCGACTACTTTTCCGTCCTACGCCTTCGCCCTCCTCTCTCGTAAAATGCCCCCTAGGACAAGTCCATCACCCATGCAAGAAGGGACTGCGCCATGAACCCAACCAAGCAAGCGTCTCCCGATCACCCCATCCATGACTTGATCGCCAAGCGCTGGAGTCCCTACGCCTTCTCCGACCGAGCCGTCTCCGAAGACGATCTCCGTTCGTTGTTCGAGGCGGCGCGCTGGGCGGCATCCTCGTACAACGAGCAGCCGTGGAGCTACATTGTGGCAACGAAGGCGAACTCTACCGAGTTTGAGCGACTGCTCTCCTGCCTGGTCGAAGGGAATCAGATGTGGGCCAAGGCCGCGCCGGTCCTGGCCCTGGGCTGCACGAGCCTGTTCTTCAGGCTCAACGGCCAACCCAATGCCGCGGCCATCCACGACCTCGGCCTGGCCAGCGCCACGCTCACGCTGGAGGCGACGGCCCGCGGCCTGTTCGTCCACCAGATGATCGGCATTCTGCCCGACAAAGCCCGCCAGCTGTACCACATCCCGGAGGGAGTGCAGCCGTTGACCGGCCTGGCGATTGGGTATGCCGCCGATCCGAACACGCTTCCGGAGAAGTTACGAGAGCGCGATCTCGCTGCGCGAACGAGAAAGCCGCTGGGCCAGTTCGTCTTCGGAGGGAAGTGGGGAACGGAATCGAGTCTGGCCGGTTAGTCATGCACATAGAAGTACGGCAAAGCTTACCAGCCGCTTGGCAATCCCCATAGTCCTGGCGTGATAAGCTCCACTGAGTTTCCGGCTGGGTCACGAAAGTAAAGGGACCGACCGCCCCTCGGCCATTCCACCTCTTTCTCGATGGCGATGTCGTGTTCTTGCAAGTGCTTCCGCCAAGAGTCGAAAGATCCCGGATCGATTCCCAGGGCGAAATGGCCTGGGCCGGTGGCCCCATGCGGCGGCAACGGGTCGCCTTTCAGCGTAGCCTCGGGCCGGAACGCGAGCAGGACGCTGGACTCGCCTACCTGAAAGAAAACGTGGCGGCCCGGTTCCTTGCCTATGACCCGCAGGCCCAGGACGGTCTGGTAAAACGCTTCCGCAGCCTGGAGGTCATCGACATAGATGCCGGTTTCGATGATAGACTTAATTCTCAAGGCAACCTCCCTTCCACCTGCGCGATCCCCCTACAGTTATTCTAGGGGCGATCCAGTACCATGATCCAGGAAAGAATCCCTATGGAATCCAGTCAATCACCGAGTAATGACAGCTACGTTCTCTTGGGTGGGGAACCAGCGACGAAGCGCTTGAAGCTTCTGGCGCGCGCCAAGTGGCCGACGACCAAAACGCTTCTTCGGCGAGTCAGCGTCCGCAAAGGGATGCGCTGCCTTGATGTCGGCTGCGGCAACGGGGCCGTCACTCTCCGACTCGCGCTTCGAGTTGGCTCTACCGGACAGGCCGTGGGGATCGACCGGGATGAGCGCTGCCTGGAGTTCGCCCGCCGCAAGGCAGCCCAGTACAAGCTGCCGGCCGTCTTCCGGGCCGAGAACATTACCGACCTTCGAGAAGTGCAAGCCTACGACCTCGTGTACGCTCGCTTTTTGCTCACGCATCTCGCCCAGCCGGCCGAATCTCTCCAACGCATGGTGCGAGCCGTTCAACCGGGCGGCTTGGTGATCGTGGAAGACATCGAGTTCGCGGCCCACTTCTGCCACCCGCCTTGTCCTGCATTTAGCCAGTATGTGGACTTGTACCAAGAAGCCGTGAAAAGAAAGGGCGGCGATCCCAACATCGGGCCGCGATTGGTAAGCCTTTTCCTCGACAGCGGCCTTGACGACGTGCAATTGGAAGTCGTGCAGCCGACCTTTCGCAACGGCCCTGGAAAGCGCATCGCCTCGATCACGATGGCGCACATTCAGGAAGCAGTCGTCCAGCAAGGACTTGCTTCAGCGACGGAAGTCGAAGACATCGTGGCGAATCTCGATCAATTCACGGCCGACTGCCGGACTATCCTCAGCTTCCCTCGGATTTTTCAGGTCTGGGGAAGGAAGGCGTAACCAAACGGGAGCGTCCAAGTTGGGCCGGAGTAGTTGGACGCCCTCTTTCTCTTCTTGATGACCTATTCCGTCAATGCGTCAACCAACGCCTTCAATTTTCTCAGGCCGCCGACCTGGTTGGCCAAAGCCTTGAGCTTCAAGATCGTGGACAGTGCATCGGCGCTGCCGGTGCCGGTCGATTCGGCGACCTGGGCGACCATCTTTCGGGCCTTCCGCTTGCGAGACCTCTTTCCCAGCATCTTCCCTTTCACCAGGTAGAAGAGCTTGTCACTGATCGGGATGCCTTTGGCTTCCAAACTATCCTTCACTTCTTTGGCGGAAACCTTCGGGTTCGCCCGGAGCATTTGGCGAATTTGTTCACTCTTGTTCACGCCGTTTTGCTGCCTCGCCATGAAACGTACTCCCACAAAGGTAAAAGAGTTCTCCCATTGCAGTTTGTAGGATTGTCTTTGGGTATAGTCAACCATCGAACATGGGAAATGCTTACCTAGCGTGCAAGAAGCGCAGGGTTCAGAATGATTACCCATTTCCATAGAAATTGCAGTGAAGCGAAAGCTCGGTTCTATCTCGGCATGGGCAAGCACCCTTCATTCACTGAGGTCAAGCATCTCATTGCCGCCGCGCTGAAACTCATACGAAACGGGGATGATCTCGGCCTTCACGTTTCTTGCCCTCAGATGAGTGCACATCGGCTCGACATACGGCGACAGCTTTCCATCCAGTGTTAGCAGAGGGAAAATGCAGACCCGCTTCGCTACCCGCAGCAATTCTCCAATGGCTGCTTGGTGGAACCCAAAGTCCAATTGCTCCGAATAGAGAAAGAGCAGATGGGAGATGAGCGCTAGATCGAATTCACCGTCCTCGAACGGCAGGTGCGGTAGCGAGGCGGTGACATAGCGGCCCTCTGCTTTGCCCGCCTCGAAGTCAGCCAGGAACCGGCGCATCGCGGCGAGACGGCACTGCCCGAGATGGTCCGGATCGTGGAAGTAGTCCCAGACGAACCCGTCTGGGTTCTTGCGTACCTGGGAAATCACGTCCTCGTAGCAGTCCTCGATCCGCCGTTCGATCTCCGCCGGCGCGAAGGCGTAGAGGGGATCGCAAGAGACGACGGTATGGCCCTTGGCCGTGGCCTCGGCGTTGAAGCTGGCCGGACCATCGCCGCAGCCGAGAATACCTCCGGCAAGGTCAACGTCCGACAGGGCGAACATACGCCGGTACTCGTCGAATGACCGGCCCCAAGGGATGACCTCGTTCAACTGGATGGCCACGTCGCCAGGCTCCTATCTCGGAAAGGAGATGGCAAGGGAAATTCCCCTTGTTGTATAAGAATGTAGCAGGCGGCAACGATAATGGATTCGGTGAGGATATAGCATGGACACCATCGACTTGACGGACGGAGGCATTTTGCTCTACCACGATGCCTTCCTGCCGTCCGACCTCGCCGATCGCTACTTTGTCGAGTTGCGGGACACATCGGCCTGGGAACAGAAGAAGGCGGCCTTCGGCCACTTGCAGCCCCGGCTCACGGCTTCCTACGGCGACGAGGGCGTGACCTACTTCTACTCGGGTACGGAGAACAAGGCGCTGCCGTGGACGCCGACGCTCCTGGAGATCAAGCGGCGGATCGAAGCCGTCCGAGGCCGCTACAATTACTGCCTGCTGAACCGCTATCGGTCCGGGGCCGATAGCGTGGGTCTGCACGCCGACAATGAGCCGGGCATGGGGGACGTGATTGGCTCCCTTTCGTTGGGTGCGACACGGACGTTTCGGATTCGGCACAACCGAACGAAGGAGACCAGGACATTCCCGGTGGGCCACGGCACGCTTATCATCATGGCCGGAACCATGCAGCAGTTTTGGAAGCATGAAATCCCGAAGACTACACAGAACGTCGGCGAGCGGATCAATCTGACGTACCGAATGATCGGCCAGGCATAGCCGTGATTTTTCGAGTGGAGTCGAATTTATGCGAACAGAAAAAGAAAAGATGCTGGCCGGGGAACTATATGATCCGTTCGATACCGAACTGGTTCGAGCCAGGGATCGTGCCAGAGACTTGTGTCAGGACTTGAACGCCACCCGCGAGCGGGACCAGGAGGCCCGTCGCCGCATCCTGAGAGAACTCTTCGGCAAAGGCGGGGAGTCGGTCTGGATGCAACCCCCATTCTTCTGTGACTACGGATCGAACATTCTGCTAGGTGAGCGGGTTTTCTTCAATTTCAACTGCGTCATCCTCGACGTGTGCCGGGTGGAGATCGGGGACTTCACCCTCTTCGGCCCGGCCGTGCAAATCTACACCGCCACCCACCCGATGAACGCCGAGCTGCGCCGTAAGCAGGAGTTCGCCAAGCCCATCAAGATCGGGTCGGATGTCTGGGTCGGCGGCGGGGCGATCCTTTGCCCCGGCGTTACCATCGGCTCGAAGTCGGTAATCGGGGCCGGGAGTGTGGTAACGAGAGACATCCCGGACGGCGTTTTCGCTGCCGGGAACCCATGCCGAGTCGTCCGACCGATCATGGAGTAGGACGGTCTTGGGAGGATGAGGAGGGCACGGGTCGCGCGGTGATGGCGCTGACTTTCCCGAAAAGCCGTCCACCACAAGATGCTTGGGACAACCTTTTCGCTCTTTCCCGATAAAGACGATCCGTCCGCTTTGAAGTTGGCGCGAAGCCACGGAATCCGGGCAATTTGCGATGACTTTTCGCGAAGATGGTGTACCTTGAGGGAAGAGGATGGTTGCACTGTTTGCTCAGCGTTCGGGAGAGATCGGATAGCATTGGAGGCATGTCCTCCTCCCGTCGGGACTTCGATAGGAGTTCTCGATGCATCAACCTATTTCACCGAACGGCGGCGAACTGCCGCGCTGGTTGGTCCTCGTGGGAAGCGCGGCAATCCTGTATCATCTCGCCGCCATTACGCTTCCCATTCTCGACATGAAAAGCGGTCCGTGGCCCGGCGGCCTCGCCGAAGCGCCGGCGTTCGCGCACTCGCTCCGCGACATTTCCACGGTTCACGGCAGGTACCTACGCATCGCCCACAGTTATGAGTTCCCCTCCAACCGGCCGAGCGATCTGCCCGGCGTCGAGTTCGAAGTGCGGCTCAAGGACGCCAAGGGAAATGTTATCCAGACGCTCCATTTCCCGGACCCGCATGCCAACCTCTGGGTACGGCAGCGGCAAGATCTGCTCGCTCGCAACCTCGCTCCCGACCAGCCGCTCGAGCCGCCCCGGGCCGAGATCCTGGCGGCTCCCGGTCAGAAACTTCCGACCGTGTCGTTCTGGGCGCTGCCCAACGAGCTTGGCCCAAACGCCGGCAATCCGCCCGTCAGCAGTTTCCCTGAAAACACCCCATTGCACCTGCAAACGATGGAGTATAACAACGTCCCGCGCTACCGGCAGCTGATGAGGCCGACAGACTTGGCGCTGGTACTTGAGCGCTCCTACGCTCGCTACTTGTGCCGCAAGTACAACGCTGCCTCCGCTGAGGTTCTGCGGCACACGCGCGAACCGGTATCACCTGCGGTGCTATTCGGCGGCGAGATGCCGCCCCACGCGCTAGAAGATCTCGTCGCCAGCTTCGGGGAGGTGTCGCCATGAAGAAGCCGCCCGCGCTGTCCCAGCCCGAAACCCGCAACCGTTTTTTTGCCGCCTGGACTGACTTCTGGTTCACCCCCAGCGATCCGATCGCCCTGTCGGTGCTGCGTGTGCTGGCAGGAATCGTCTTTCTGTATTGGCTGTTGCCGTTTGCCGGCGACCTGCAAGCCTTCTTCGGTCTGGGCGGTTGGTTTGATGCCCGGGCCTATGCCGAGACTTCGCGACTTAAGGAGCTGCCGCCGCATCTGTTCACCTGGTCCGCGGCTTACTGGTGCGGCAACAACTCGACGCTGCTGATCGTGCTCTACTGGCTGTCGCTCGTGGCCATCGTGCTCTTCGCGCTGGGTGTGGCGACTCGGCTAACCTCCGTGCTGACGTGGGCCGCGGTCGTATCGTTCACGGCCAACCCCGCGGTAGCCTACGATGCCGATCCGTTCCTGCAAATGCTGGCCTTTTACCTCATGCTCGGTCATCTGTTCCTCGGCTTGCAGAGGCCGGGGCAGTCGCCCCTGGCTCTCGTGCTGGGGCCGACGCGCGAGACGTGGATCCTAGGCGGGGTGTGGCCGCGGCGGTGCGGCGCTCTGCCTCCAAGCATCGCCTCCAACCTCGCGCTGCGGCTGTTGCAAATCCATTTTGCCATCGCGATGGTTGCGACCGGCCTGCACAAGTTGCAAACCAGCGCGTGGTGGTCTGGTCTGGCTCCGTGGTTCTACCTGCATCCGCCCTTTCACACGACGCTCAGCGAAATCCGCGCCTACGCACCGCCCAACGCCGAGATGTCCCTCAACCTATACAGCCTGACGACCTACGCCGTGCTGGCCTGGCAGATTGGTTTCCCAACCTTTGCGTGGCGTCCGTGGCTGCGGCCGCTGCTCCTGGGCGGCGCGGCATTCGGCTGGCTCTCGACCGCGCTGGCCATGCAGATGCCGCTTGTCGGGCCGGTGCTCTTCGTTCTTTGCTTGGCATACGTGACGCCAATGGAATGGCGCTGGCTGGAAAATAAGCTGGCCCACTTGCCGCTGCTGGATCGGCTGTGCGGCCACGAATCGGCTTCGCCGGCCCGACAGGGCGTCAAGGGCGGCACGCGGGTCGGCGCTATCACCGTGGGGAACCGCACGTGAAGATTCGCAATCTAATCCTTCCCCTCGCCATCCTGGGCCTTGTTGTCCTCGGCGTGGGGTGTCCTCCCATCGACGCCCCGCTGCCTTCGCAACCAGCCAAGCAGGTGGAGACAAAGTCCTCCCCGGCTCCGCTGACATTGCACTTCGACAGCGGTCCAAAGGAAGCTCTGCAGGCTCGTCTGGAGGCGGCCATCACGCAGGCGATCAAGCGCGACCTGACGACATCTTACGGCTTCTGGACCGTGTTCCACGGCATTCTGGGGCTGGGACCGTCCATTACCCTACTGGACACGAAAACCGGCAAGCGCGTCAACGCGCTGGACTACATCGCGGAAGGAGGGAAGCTCAACGGCCTGGAGTTCATCCCGATGCCGGACGGCGTGGATGTGCTCGTCGCGCCGGGCACGTTCGTCAGCCAGGGCCACACCGATCAGTTCGTCGCCGAGATGGTCGAATGGGGCGTCCCACCCGAGCGCAGGTTCGTGATCAACGGCAAGGACTACACTTTCATGGACTTCCTGCGCTACAGCCGGGCGCGGGCCTCGGTTCGCAAGCCGATGGAGCTGGAATGGTCGCTGGTAATCATCGGCACGACGTTCGGCACCGACAGCAAGTGGACCAACGCCCTGGGTGAAGAGATCCACTTTGAAGACCTGGTTCGCGCGGAAACCGCCAAGCCGTTGACCGCCGCGGCCTGCGGCGGCACACACCGGCTGTTCGGCCTGGCCTGGGTCTACCACCTGCACCTGAGCAAAGGCGGCAAGACCGAAGGCGTTTGGAAAGACGTTGCAGTCAAGCTCGCCGACGCCAAGAAGCAAGCGAAGCAACTGCAAAACCGCGACGGCTCGTTTTCGACGAGCTTCTTCAGCGGGCCTGGCAACGCCCAGGACAGGGAGCGGCGTATGAACACCACGGGCCACATTTTCGAGTGGTTGATGCTTACCCTGTCCGAGGACGAGTTGAAGGAGCAGTGGGTAAAGGACGCGGCCAACGCGCTGACAATGATGTTCTTGGAGATTGAGAACCAGTCGATGGAGGGCGGCACGCTCTACCACGCGATCCACGGTCTGCTCATGTATTATGCCCGCGTGTACGGCCCAGAAAAGCTGGGACCGTTCGCGCCGCACATCGTACGGCCCCCGAAATGACTCGACGCATGCAGGAATTGATACGCCGCATTCCTATAAGTTCCCCAATGCCTCCGGCGCTCTTGACGACTCTGGTGTTCCTGTGTCGCGGAGGGTCGTTGTCGGAGAGTCGCGGGCCGCGTTTGGTAGCGAAAGTCAGACGATCGGGGGTCATGAAGTACATTCCGAGCAACCCGTTTGCTCTTCGGGACGTTCAATGAGGGCCGGTTGCAGCGGCAAGCGCGGAGCCGCCACGCCGAGCCGAGCACGCTCGCTGGGCAGGAACGCGGCCAGGATTTGCCCCACGGCCCAGTAGAAACCACATTCCGCCTTGCGGCGCAGGCCCATCACGAACGACGGTACCCACCAGGCCAGATGCTCGCGGAAAAAGTTCTGCTGCGCCTCCGCACAGATGCTTGCCTGTTCCATCGCCGCCGCATTGACCCCAGCCGAATCCCGCGCCAAACGCTCCTTGCGCAGCAGGAATGCCATGAATTCCAGCTCCAGGGCCAGATGATCGGGACGTTCTGGGGTGATTTTCGCCGTCTGGAGTCCGAAGGCACGATAGAAACCGGCGATGTCGGCCAACTGCTGAGCGCGGAAAAAAGGTTCCGCGAATGGATAATACTCGGTCTCATAAGGAGGACATTCGCGCGACAGCACCAGGCCGAACACGCGATCGTATTCGCTTCGCAGTTGTTCCAGGGAGGATCGCAACGCGGCATGAAACGGCGTCAGATCGAGCTGAAGCGGAGGCAGCTCGCCAAAGCCCAGCGGCACCAGAGTCTCGTTTGCTTCCTCGCGCAGCAGGTCGGCCGCGGAGCAGGCGAGTTGCCGGTTGTTCGGCTCCAGCACCAGATCAACATTCGACGTGTAGGGATCACTCAGGGCCGCGGCCAAGAAGCGATACAAACACTCCCGCGCCAAGAGAACGGCGGTCTCCTCAGTGACCGCTTCGGTATGAGTCATCGTCTGTCTCCCTAAATCGAATTGAGGTGCTGCGATTTGGGTCGCTCGAACGTTGGCTCCTCGATGGTGAGGCGCACCACTTCCTCGCCGCGCTTGTTGAACCCCAGGACCGTATCGTTGTAGATCGTTTGTACCTTGACTTTGCCGTTGGGCAGCCGCACCGGAATCTCCGCGATCTTGGGGCCTTTCTGGATCTCGAAGCGGAACAGGACATGCCGTTGGGCGCGGAACAACTGGAGCACCGCCAACAACTCGCGATCGGGACAGGAGTATTGCTCGATGGCCTGATCGACGCCAGGACCGAACATCTGCATCAGGTAGTTGCGCGGCACCCAGCGCGGTGGGATGTAAAATCCGTTCGGCTCGGTGCCGAACTGGGGATAGAGCGGCAGGGCGACCTTCCGTTCGCGGATGAGGAAGTACAACGGGGCATCCGGCGAGTGTTTCCAGGAACCCTCGTCAGTCAGTTCGACCAGCCCTTGCAAGCGGATCTTGCCGACGCAGGCGGACATGCACCGCGCTTCGATGGGTACGCCCTCGGGACTCAGCGTGGCATCCTTGCCCTCGATGCGCGGGAAGCAGCCGACGCATTTCTCGCTCGTCCGCGTTGTGCCGCGATACATCGCCTTCTTGTAGGGACAGCCCTCGACGCACTTGCGATAGCCGCGACAGCGTTCCTGGTCGATGAGGACGATGCCGTCCTCAGGCCGTTTGTAGATTGCCTGGCGTGGGCAGGCTCCGAGGCAGCCGGGATAGGTGCAGTGGTTGCAGATGCGGGCCAGGTGGAAGAACCAGACGCGATGCTCGGGCAACTCCGCCGTCCCGCCGTGTTGGCCCTCGCGCCACTTGCCGCCGGTGGCCGTATCCTCGTGGATATTCGGATGACGCCACTCGGCATCCGTGGGCAGATAGCCCAGCACCGTCTGCGGTCCGGTCGCGCCCGGATACTGCTGCACCGCCTCGAAGATGGTCTTGCCCTGAAAGACACCGTAAGGATTTTCGCCGCTCGTCTGTCCCGCCTTCCAGGTCTGCCCGCCGGGATTGGCTTTTTCGAGCATGGCCAGGATCTTGGCGTCCCAGAATTGCGGATAGCCGCCGTAGGGTTTCGTCTCGACGTTGTTCCACCACATGTATTCCTGGCCGCGCGAGAAGGTCCAAGTGCTCTTGCAAGCCATGGTGCAAGTCTGGCAGCCGATGCAACGGTTGGTATTGAACACGAAGGCAAATTGCCAGCGCGGATGCTTTTCCTCGTAGGGATAGCTCATCTTCCGGCCAAGTTGCCAGTTAAAAACTTCAGGCATGATCGCTCCCTTTCGCTCGCCACTGTGCCGGAATGCCCAGCTCGACCAACTCGGGTTCCGCCTCTTCCGGTTCCGCTTCCGGTGCTTCGCGGATCGTTACCTGGAAATGAAAGATGCCGGTCTCGTGGATCAAGGCGGCGATTCGCTCCCGCAGGTTCGCCTCGCCATAACGATCCCACAATTCCCGCAGGGCCGGATAGAACGGATCGCGGAACAAACTCAGGATTTCTTCGCTCCCCCAGCCCATCCAGGCGTATTCCTGAACGACACAGTGGAGCATCACCTCCGGGTCGCCCTCCACAGATACCGCATGGAGGGACAAGGGATCCTCAGCTTCCATCGGTCGAGTGGCCGGATGCACTTTCGGTACGAAACGCGCTGATTCGCTGCTCATAGATTCTCCCCGATCAGGAATTGCCGACCACCTGGACATAGCCGCCCGCCAGATACCGGAGGTTCTCGGGCGTCTCTTGAGCCGGCCCGTAGCCGCGTGTGCCTGGCTCCCAGGCGCCCCGGCCGTCGATGCCGCCGTCTTCCGCTTTGGTGATCCGGATGAGCGTTTCCTTTGGCACCGTGTTGACGGCATGGTTATCCACATCGAAGCCGAACACAAAGCCCATGCTGCCGGTCCTCTTGTGGAAGAGAGTGTCGGTCTGGTGCATGGGCGGCATCCAGCCGCGCGTGATGCTCTGGTGGGAGCCGTAGCGATAGCTGGCCTGGTAGCCGGTGTCGGACGCCAAGGCCCGGCCGTCGGCACGCGACTCATGACCGCGCACACTGCGCTCGGAGGCGATCCAGCCGGTGTGTTTCATGATCGTGAAGTTGAAAGGCAGGCCGGGATTGAACACGACGCGCACCATGCAGCGGAACGCCTTGTGCCGCGGTCCCTGGTCCGTTGCCCAGCCGACATACGGCCGATCGAGCGGATTGGCATCGACCCAGACATAATCGCCTTCTTTCAGCCCCAGCGCCGCTCCGGCATCCGGGTTCATCTGGATTTGCCGGTCGGCGACGCCGGGAGAGCGTTTGTCTGTCCGGTAGGGATCACCGAAGCTGTCGCTCCAGATCCAGTGCCAGTCCACGGTGGCCCACGAGGAATGCGTCGAATGCCGGCTCTTGGGCGTTGAGCAGAAGAAGCGGAACCCCTCTTGCCACAGCGGGTTGACCGTCTTCTTGACCTCGCTCCAGGGCATTTTGAGGTTGCGTATCTGCCGCAGGTCCGCATCCTTGGTGTCCAGCGGAATCTTGTAGTCCACCGGCCGAATGAACGGACTGGAGGAGACGATCACGTTGGGCAAGTAGGGCGTGGCTTCGACGGCCTCGCGATGGACGACAAGGTTCTCGCCGTACTCGATCGCCTCGGGGATGTCGGTATAGCTGCACAGCCGGCCGCAGTCGGTGTAGAAGGGGATCGAGTCGTGGACCTGTTCCCAGAACGGTACGCGCGGATAGGTGCGGAACATCATCAGGGCAGCGCCCGGCTCACCACCGTACTTGCCTGCCAGCAAATCCTCGACCTGGTATGCCCCCTTCTCGCCGCGCGTGGTTGTCGAGCTATCGAAAATGCGCTGCAAGTAGACCTTCGCCTGCTGTTCGGTGATGAACGTGAAGTAGTCGGCGAAGCGCTGGTCCTTGAACTTCACGGCCAGGGAGCGGGCGACTCCGGCGAACACCTCGGCGTCGTCGCGCGAGTTGTGGATCGGCTTGATTCCGCCTTTCCACACTTGCAGGAATGGATTGGAGCACGAACCGCCGCACTCGTAGTCCTCGAACTCGACCCACGAGTTGGCCGGCAGCACGACATCGCTGTACTCCGCGGAACCGGTCCACTCGATTTGCTGATCGACAATCAGATCGACGCGCGGCAGGACATTGACGATGAGGTGGTAGATCCATTTGGCCTGGTTGAGGAAGTTGGCATTGTTGTACCAGAACGCCTTGGTCGGCGTCGGCAGGTGGGTGCGGCCGGTGAAGATCTTGCGGCCATTCGGCGTCTTCATCGCCAGGATTTTCTCGCCGCACGCCCAGTACGAAGGCTCTTCCGCATCGCCGAGGTGGCGCAGGTGTTCGTGCGTGATACGTGCGTTCGGGTCGAGGACGGGATGGAAGGGGTCTTCGTGTGTGTACACCCCCACGCCGGGGCCAGTCCACGCGGAAGCCTGGAACAGAGCGCCCTTGTAGTTGCCCGCCCAGGTGTAGACGCCCGCGCCATGTTTGCCGATGTTGCCCGTCAGGATCAACGGCAGATAGGTGGCGCGGTTGTGCAGCGTGGCATGGAAATAGTGATTGATGCCCTCGCCCAGGTGGATCGATACCGGATGGCCCGCCTGGGTGGTCTGCCAGATGTCCTCAGCTAATCGCTGGACCAACTCGGCCTTCGCCCCCGAAATCTCCTCGACTGTTTTGAGGTCGTAGTCCTTCAGGTGCCGCTTGTACATCTCCAGGATCGGCATGACCTCGACCGTCTTACCATTTAGCAGCTGGACCTGGAACGTCCCCGTCAGGGCGGCCTCGACCGGCATGTATGTGCCCACATCATCGCGACACAGGGCCACGACGGTCTTGGCCTTGCTGTCCCATACGGTGAAATCGCCGATCTTTTGCCGTTGGTCGTCGGTCAATCCCTGAATGGTGTACGAGGGGCCTCCCTTAATATCTTTGGGCTTGTAGTCCTTGATGACCTCCTCCGGCCGAAGGCGTTTGAGGGTGTCGGTGCGGACCAGTAGGGGGAAGTCGGTGAAGCGCCGGACGAAGTCGGCGTCGTACCAGCCATTATCGAGCAGGATCTTCGTGATGCCGAGGAAAACGGTGGTATCCGACAGGCCGGGCCGCACGCCGATCCAGTAGTTGGACTTGGTGGCGGGGCAATTGTACTCCGGGGCGATGTCCACCAACTTGCCGCCGCGCTCCATAACCTCGTTGAGCCAGTGCGACTCCGGCATCTTGTTTTCGATGAGGTTCTTGCCCACCTGGATGACGAGCTTGCAAAAGCGCAGGTCGTTCATGTCCATGTCCGACGTTTGCAGTCCGTGGACGAAGGGCTGGCCCGGCGCCTGATCGCCGCGCCAGGTGTACTCGTTCCAGTCACGGCCACCGCGCGCCTTGTCGGCGGGAACGCCGCGGATGTGATGATCGAGCAGACCCAGCATGTTCGCAAAGCGGTAAATCCCGAACTTGCCGATGACGCCGTGGATCGGCAGATTGGAACCGAACTTGATCGTCCGCGTGCCGGCTCCCTGGACCTGGTCGATCATTAGCTCGTCGTAGCCGTCTTTGACCAATCGTGCCCGCCCCGCATCGCCGCTGTAGGTCCGCGAGACGGCTTCCATTCCGTCGGCGAGGTACTTGTAAGCTTCGTCCCAGGAAACGCGGACGAAGGTGTCGTTGCCGCGATCGTCGAAGCGATATTGCTTGCGCAATTCCGGTTTGTCCGAGAGCGAGGGGAAGCCGGCGTCGGCCCATTCCTTCCAACCCTTGCGGACGACCGGTCCTTTGAGGCGATAGGGTCCGTAGATGCGCCGCTGCATCGTGAACCCCTTGGGGCAGCCGCGCGGGTTCCAGGCCTTGGTAGCGTGGTTGCCGTACAGATCGCCGCAGCGATCGTGATCGTAGTTCTGCTCGCTGCGCAGCATGATGCCGTTGCGCACGAAGGCCCGCAGCCGGCACATGTGCGTATCGTTGGGGGCGCAGACCCAGGTGAACGACGAATCATAGCGATACTGATCGCGGCAAACCTGTTCCCAATCGCGCGACGGGTAGACGCCGAGTGGGTTTTCCACGCTGACCACGTCAAAACCGCGCAGTGGTGCTGCGAGCAGGCCGGCGCTTCCGCCGGCGACAATCGCTTTCAAAAAATCACGGCGATTCATGATTATTCCACCTTGAGATCATGCCAAATCGACACCAACTTTTGTCCGTTACGATCGCGCGCCGCCCCATCCCACAGGGCGAAGGCGATCGACAACTTATCTCCCGCGGCGAGTGAGACACCGCCTTCGTCCGGCAACCTCAGCGGCCGGCGGAACACCACGGTCCAGCGGCCGTCCTTGTCCTGATAGGCGCCGCGCGCGCTGACCAGTTGCGACAGCCGTGGCCGCATGGTGGAAGTGCCGAAGCCCCCTGCTTGTAAACTGCTGGCCGAGAAGCCGTGTGCCGGGTCGGATCGGAGATTGCCGGCCTTGCGGGCGGTGAGGAAATCGGGGGGCTGGTTTTGGGGGGAATGGACGCGCGGGCCGGCTCCCCGCTTCTCGAAAGGATACAGATCTACGGACATATGCGGATAGATCGTGTCCACATCGGCGAAATGGTCTGCCTTCGCCTGAATGCTTGGGTTCCACAGCCAGACATCGACCGGCCTGTCTTTGGAACCCATACCGAGGAACGGCTCCGGGCTGCCCTTGAATAACTGCACGGCGGCCATGTCCTCGAAATCCTGCGGGCGGATGGCGGTCTCGTTGCGCGTGCGGTCGCGCCAGCTCAGGCGGATGGCCAGCGTTTCACCATCGTGCATCGCCGCCACAGTGAGGTCCGGCTCGTCGTAATCGCGCCACCACAGTGGCGTGACTGCAATGGGGACGGCACTGGCCGAATCCCAATCCGCATCGCCCACACTTTCCGCCAATTTCCGATTGATGCGCCGGGCCGTAAGGAGCGTGCGCTCATGCTCGGCGCGGGCTTGCAAGGTCGGATCCGATAGCGAGAGGACGTAATGAACGAGATCGATGACGTCTGCCGAGGAAGTCTCCGGGCTAACCGACGGCATGGGCGAGCCGGGCAACCCCAGGCGGATGAGCGTGTACAGCCGGCGAGGATCGCGACCGCTCTTGAAAATGCCCCGTGTGAAATCACGCGGACGGGTCGGCATTCCATTATCATTCTTCTGATCCGCGGAGCCATCGCCCTTGCCTGTCGTCCCGTGGCAAGTGGCGCACAGTTTCGTGTACGTCACATACCCACGCGCCACCGATTCCGGTGTCGATTCCGGCATGTTGTCCGGCAGCGCCAGGGCGTCGCCCGGCTTGGTCAAGCGGGCCAGATCCTCGGCCAACTCGGCGGAATCGACCTCTACACCGGACTGCTTTGCCTCCTGCCGAAAGCGTGCTTCGAGACCGGTGCGTGTCAGCTGGCGCACGTAGAGCACGAGAGCCTGCCGCCCGAATAAGGGCAAGTGTGCGAAAGGGAACATGGCCGAGCCGGGCATGCCATGTTCCAGTACGTGCAGGAGATCTTCATCCGACGGGATGCGGTTGACCGTGGAGACGAGTCGGAATTTGCCTTCGCCGAAATTGCGGGGCTTGGGTTGCAAGAATCTCGCGGCCGGTCCATCGCCATCGCCTTTTTCGCCATGACATTGCATGCAGTAAGCGCGATAGAGCCGCTCCCCCATCGCGAGTGGCTCCTCCGGCACGCTGCTCGGCTCGCTCTGCTGGGGAGTCGTTGTCGGTTTATCGAACCCGAAGAACATAACACCTCCGCCGATCACTCCCGCGGCGGCGAGGAGAAGGACGGAAAAGCGCCGCTTAAGGACGGTACCCCCACGGAGGCGGGCTATCTCGTTCATGAACTATCTCCTTATGCCCTGCGAACAGGGAGGGTCAGCGTGTCCGCCCCAACTTTGCAATTAGCGTACCGGATAGACTTCCTCGCAAGCGGCGGTGGTATCGCCGTGTGAAAGTGCGTGTTAATCAAAGAGATAGGACGAACAGCTCACCACGTTTGCGCTGGGGACATGAAGAGAGGTATGCTCAGGCAGTGTAACGGATCCGCACGGCGGACGGATTTAATGTGCGGTTTGAGTCGCTGATTTGTGGATTTCCGAGCGTGAAGCATAAGCGAAGAAACGCTTTCGCTTACGCTTCACGCTCGGACACAAATCACTTGCAATGAACCATTCGCGAAATTGTCTCTGGCAGTCGCCAGGCTATGCTACCTACGGCGGATCAAGAACTAGAAACGAAAGCGAGGATTTGTATGTCATCCCTGCCGCAGCCACCGGATACTTATCGGATGTTCGTGAATCGCTACCCGAAACTCGCGGAGGGTTGGGAAGCAATCGCATCAGCCGGCAAGGAGGGACCTCTCGACGAAAAGACAACTCGGCTCATCAAATTAGCTGTTGCCTGTGCCGCCCTGAGAGAAGGGGCCGTTCACGCCAGCGTGCGCAAGGCCCTAACCATGGGGATCACCAAAGAGGAGATTGAGCAGGTCATCGCCTTGACCGCGGGAACACTCGGACTGCCCGCGACGGTTGCCGTGTTTTCCTGGATCGAAGAAGTCCTCCGTGGTGAGAAACACGCCGACTAACCTTCCATCTCTCGCCACGCTTCTGCTTCTCCATACCAAACCAGAGGACGGCCGGATCTCAGCTTGCGTTGATCCGGCTGGCGGTTCTTCTGCACGATCGCCAAAAAAACACGGCAAGCCGAGGAGCATTGCGAGACCATATAACAACCCGGCCCGGTTAATTCTCCCGTGTCAGGAGGTCTTGCCGTGAGTAACGCAAGTCGACGCGGCATGGTGATTTCTTCGCGTTGGCTCCAGGGGACGATCCTGACCTTCGCGGTCGGCTTCGGCATCCTGGGTTACTTGGCCCTGCGCGTTTACGAGGACCATGCTCCCGTGCCCGAGCGCGTCGTTTCGGAAGCCGGAGAGGATGTATTCACCCGCGAGGACATCCTCCAAGGACAGGTGGCCTTCTTGACCTACGGCCTGATGGAGTACGGCTCGATCTACGGCCACGGCGCCTACCTCGGTCCCGATTTCACCGCGGACTATCTCCATCGCCAGGCTCTCGCGATGCGCGAACAATACGGCGGCGGGGCCGACGCCGACCAGCGCGTTCGCCAGGAGTTGCAAGCCAATCGCTATGATCCGGCAACCGGAACACTGACCTGGAGCGACGGGCAGATTCGAGCTTTCGACCTTCTCCGCCGGCACTACGAGTCGGAAGTCCTTAATCGGGCGCAAAGCGGCGGCGGCATCGGCCCGCACGCGGTCGCCAATCCCGATGAGTCGCGTAAAATCACGGCCTTCATCGCCTGGACGGCCTGGACCGCCTCGGCCCGCCGACCGGGTCGTCCCTACTCCTACACGAACAACTGGCCGCCGGAGCCGTTGGCCGGCAACGATCTGACGGAGGAGGCCGTCGTTTGGAGTACGCTTTCCATCGTCGCGCTCTTGGGCGGGACCGGCCTGGTGTTGACCTTGTTTGGCCGTTATTCCAGCCTGCTGGGCTGGCACGGTGCCGAGGAACGCCGCCTCCGTTTTCATTCGCCGGGTGAGGTTGCCCTGACACCGGCGCAACAGTCCACGGCCTGGTACTTCTTCGTGGTCGCCGCCCTCTTCTTGGTGCAGACGCTCCTGGGCGGAGCGACGGCTCACTACCATGCCGAGACGGGCGGTTTCTTCGGCTTCGACCTGGCCCAACTGCTGCCGTACAACCTCACGCGCACCTGGCATCTCCAACTGGCCCTTTTCTTCGTCACCGCCGCGTATCTGGCGGCGGGTATCTTCCTGGCCCCCCTGATAGCCGGCCGCGAGCCGCGTGGTCAACGGCTGCTTTCTTTCCTGCTTCTGGCCGCCCTTGTTGTCGTCGTGGTCGGCAGCTTGGCGGGGGAGGCGGCCAGTTACAAAGGCTGGATCCATCCGTCGGCCAAGCCTACGATCGGTGCCCAGGGCTGGGAATATCTCGATCTGGGCCGGCTCTGGCAAATCCTCCTCACGGTAGGGTTGATCCTCTGGTGCATCATCCTCTACCGCGGTCTGCGCGGACAACTGGCCCGCGAAAGCCGCGGCAACCTTCCCTATCTGTTCTTCTATAGCGCCCTAACCATCCCTCTGTTCTACGCGGTAGGATTGCTCAGCCGTTCCAACACGAACTTTGCCATCGCGGATTTCTGGCGTTTCTGGGTGGTCCATCTGTGGGTTGAGGACTTTCTGGAGCTGTTTACTACGATTATGGTGGCCTACATCTTCGTCCTGCTGGGCGTAGTGACGGAGAAGACCGCGACTCGCGTCATCTACTTCGACGCCTTGCTCTACTCGGTCGGCGGCGTGGTCGGCACCATGCACCATCTGTACTTCTCCGGCACACCTGCCGTGCATATGGCGCTTGGGGCGTTCTTCTCGGCCGGCGAGGTGATTCCGCTGACGTTCCTTACGGTGGAGGCGTGGAGCTTTTTGCAATTGGGCGCCCGTCAGGAGGTGCAGGGCGGCGGGACGCGCTTTCCGCATCGCTGGGCCGTCCTCTACCTGGCCGCGGTCGGTTTCTGGAACTTCCTGGGCGCCGGCGTCTTCGGCTTCCTCATCAATCTGCCGGTCGTCAGTTACTATGAAATCGGCACGCAGCTAACCGCCAATCACGGCCACGCCGCCATGATGGGCGTCTACGGCATGCTCGCCATCGCCCTCCTGGTCTTCTGTCTGCGCTACCTACTGCGGCCGGAAGACTGGAGCGAGCGGCTGGTCGGCTTCTCGTTTTGGGCGCTGAACTTGGGCCTGGCCTGGATGGTGTTCGCCAACCTCTTTCCTATCGGCGTGCTGCAACTGGGCGATGCGGTGGCCCACGGCTACTGGCACGCTCGTTCCATCGAGTTCTTTAACGATCATGCGCTGATCGAGTGGCTACGGCTGCCCGGCGATATGCTGTTTATCGCGGGGGTGCTGCCACTGGTCTACTTGACGGGCCGAGCGGTCCGCCGGCCATCGTCTCCGGCGACCCCGATCCCCCCGGCGGAGGTTCCCACAACCAGCCCCTTGTTCACGGAGGTCTCGCCCGCCCCCACGGCTCCCTGACAGCGATTCTCGGAAGGAGGCGCGGAGTGGACCCGGTTTCGTTTCTTCTGAGCCTGCCCGCCGAGCTGGAACTCTGGCTGATCCTGGGCTATGTGGGCGTTGTCCTCGCCGGTGCTCGATTGGCCGAAGTGCTGGCCCAAATCCACTTCGAGCGCGCGCGGCGCTACACCGAGCGCGGCTTTGAGTACGACGCGGATGCCGACCATTATCACTGTCCACAAGGAGAGCGCCTCGCTCTGCATGTGGTGGAGCCGAAGAGCCGGATCGCCGTTTACCGCGCGCCGGCGTCAAGCTGCAAGAGCTGCCCCCTCAAGGCGTCTTGCACACCCCATGACGAGGGGCGGCATCTCTATCGCTCGCTCGCCGCCTGGGCCGAAACCGACCTCGGACGCTTCCACCGGCGGTTGTCCCTGCTGATGGTAGGCATCGGCGTGATCTTCTCCCTGGGCGGCCTGAGTCGATGGATGGGGCAGCCGGGCACGGGCCTGTTATTGCTCGCGCTGGCGGCAAGCCTGGCTTCGGTTTCCCGCGATCTGCGGGCGGCATGGGCCGGCCCCAAGGCCGACCCGTAAATACATCGCGAGGAAGGGGACAAGACTCGATGAATGGACCTGCCACTCGTCCTCCGATCCGCCCCGACATGACTGTCCGCCAAGTGGCGGCAGATTACCCTGGTTGCCGCGAGGTGCTGCGGCGCCACGGCGAACCCGAGGACCGACCTACCAAATTCGGGCACCTGGAGCCGCTTACCCACTTCGCTCGGCGACAGGGCATCGAGCTGGATCAGTTGCTCGCCGAATTGCACTGCGTTTTCTGTCGATGAGCAGCCGAGAACGGCGCCCGAGTCTTGCCCTCGCCCACCTGCTCCTGGCAACCTTCCTTACTGGCGTGGCCGGCGGCTTTGTCTGGGCCTTGGCGCCCCAGAAGACTAGTTGGCTGGGACCGCTCAGCGGCGGAACGTTGGTCCTTGCGCTGGCCAGCGCCCGATTCCTCTTGCGGATTCCGTGAATGTACGGCCTTATGCTCTGACCTACCCTGCGGACTCAACCCTGGCACTCGTTTTGCTCCTCTTGAGAGGTGGACATTTTCAGGAGGTTCGAACGATGGCAAGAGACTTCAAGCAGGGCGATCATGTCGAGTGGAACTCGGAAGCAGGGCGGGTGCGGGGCACGATCCAGAAGAAAGTGACCACGGAGATCGTCTTTAAGGGCTACAAGCGGCACGCCTCCAAGGAGGAGCCGCAGTACATCATCAAGAGCGACAAGACCGACCACCTGGCAATCCACAAGGGGTCAGCCCTCAAAAAGATCAAGAAGAGCAGTCGCTAAGTCGGCTCGTCAGGCAGCTTCGGATTTAGAACTGCGTGGCCGTGCTGGGCCAGATCGGTCGGTTTGACGCCGCCCGGAACCGATTATCAGCCGTGTAGGAAGAGAATTTTCATTCTTGTCTACTCTTCACTTCGCCTCGTGCCTGGCGAGGGAAATCAGCATCGTCTCCGGTAATCTCTCCATGCCGGCGTGTCGGAGCATGTTCACTACCTGTGCCGCTGTGTAGTGGGCGTGGGTGCAGACATGGAGAAGGGCATCACTGCGGCGAGTGCCGAGCCGCGTGCCAAGACTGATGCTTTTTCTGTAAACGACTTCTTCCAGCGCTGTGGACGACAAATTAGCGAGATAACCAGACCACCGTTTTTCCAATTCCGACCATTTCAGCCGCAGGTCGGCCAGGTCCGTGACGCCTCCTTCGCCTTGCTGATTGCCCGGTAATTTGCCCGGCAAGTCGCCTGGCACGAGGAACTGCTCGTTCCCCAGCAGGGTTTCGAGCCAGACGTACTCTGCGGCGTAGAGATGGAGCAGGGACTTCCAGATAGAACCCTGGCCGATCTGAAACTCCGACTGCAATTGCTCGCGGCTTAGGGATTCGGCGGCAGCAAGCAAATTGGCGTTGACCCAGGCACGGTGCTGGTGAAGGCGCTTGAGCAACTCGACTGCGTTCATGTTAATCCTTTCTGGAATACCAACCGGCTCGAACTTGTCCTCGGTTATTTCCCTTGGCGGAGACATCACGAGCCGTGCTACGGCAATTCTATGGAGAGAAAGCGACGAACCTCTCCAGCCGTGATCGTGTCCTCCTCTTCATGGATACTAACTTCCTTAACACGAAATTCGCCCGCATCGGCGCACGCCTGAAGCCCGCCGACCACGCCACGATCACTCTGCAGGGCTGGCACCGGGTCTTGATGAACACCGAGGGACAATCGAAAGCCATGCGGAACGTGGCCTTTCTCGATTGACGGCCTGGTTCGTATGATCGGAACAAGAAGAGGCCCGTGGCAGGTTGCGCCTGCTGCGGGCTTTTCGTCTTTCTGGAGGTACTGATGACCGAAAATGCAGAGGATCCTCTTTCCATCCGCGCGTGCCGGCTGGAAGATATAGAACTGGTTCTCGAACTCTGGCGACAGGCCGGTGCCACCCCCAGCATGACTGACACCGCCGATGACCTACGGCGGGCCATCGCCGAAAGCCCCGCCCACGTTCTCGTGGCCGAGGTTGAGGATCGAATTGTCGGCTCGATCATCGGCACATTCGATGGCTGGCGAGGCAACATCTATCGGCTAACGGTGCATCCCGATTGCCGGCGACAGGGAATAGCCCGTGCGCTGGTGGCCGAGGTCGAGAAGAGGTTGGCCGCACAGGGAGCCAAGCGCATCACGGCGCTGGTGGAGAAGGATAAACCGAGGGCGATGAGTTTTTGGGAGGCAGTCGAGTATCGGGTGGACCAGCGGATCGTCCGCCGTGTCCGCACCCTCTGAGGGATGTCGGTTTTGGGGCGTATCTTCTTGCCGGTCTTGAGAATGTTCTTTGCCATCGCAACCTCCGCAGTCAATATACCAATGCGGTTGCTTGCTCCTCGTCAGCGAATCCAAAGTACAAAAACCTGCCCGGCTCTCGCGAACCGGGTAGGTTATTCTTCTCTGAAAGTAGTGGTGGCGGTTCACGCCGTCAAAAGCAGCCGGCCTTGAGGCAGCAGCGACGGAAGCGTTTGCCCGACCCACACGGGCAAAGATCGTTGCGGCCCAGCTTCTCGGACAGTTCCTTGTTGCCGTGGACGATGCGCAGGCCACGCTTCACTTTCGTCTCAGACGGGAATCCTTTTCGACGCTTGCTCATCCTCTCGAAAAAAATGGCAGGTCTTCGAGGTCTTTCTGATCCATGAGGCACCGCCTTTCCGGAGTAGCATGAACGGGCGAGAACTCCTGACATGGACACGAGCGCAGGGAAGAGGTTCGGGGAAAGTGTCTCATAATTGATGTGCCGCGACGACTGACAACGCCGGTTCGCAGTGAACCTTTCCCCCACCACGATGCCAGAGGAAGTAGATTGCCGCAAAACATGATACAGAATAGATTTTCTACTCAAGTCACGAGAAATGCTAGGTGAAGGGAGGTTCCGCGATGAGACGCTGCTTGTATGGATCTGCCGTCTTTTTCGCTCTGGTTGTCGCCGTTTTGTCGCATGCTGCCGAGGTCATTGTGCCGGTAGGAGACAAACCGTGCGAGGTCAAGGAAACGGAAGTTGTTCGTATCACTGCCAAAGGTATCGCCGGCTCCAAGATGGAAGTTAACGTCAACGGTCAGGCAAAACTCGCCAAGAAAACGAAGATCATCGAACGAACGGGCAACATGAACATGATCGGGACCACGGTCGAGGAGTACGAAATCAAACCGACGGGCAAAGGCAAGGCGACCGTGAAGGTTACGGTCACGCCGCCTCAACCAGACGCCAAGCCGGACGTGAAGGAGTACGAAATCGTCATCAAATGAAAGATCGCAATCTCGCCGTGCAACCGTTTTCGGCAAACCTGATGCACTTACCGATGGGAAGTGTGGAAAGGTGAAGATTGTTCAAACCGCATGAGGAGAAAGTAAAGAAGGCACGGGAGAAAGAGCCAGGCGAACGGTTCTTGATCGAGTCTAGCGCTGGACCTCCTCGGTAAGCGGCTGGGAATTCAAAAGCCCAACTCCTCGCCGTCGTGCAGTGCCAGCCCGATCTGCTCCACGCCGCCCCTGCGACCGTTGTACCACAGCAGCCAACGCTTCCCGTCGAAAACCGCATACGGCTTGTAAACGGCGTCGTGGTCCCATTTGTCCTTGCCCGGACGAATGATCGGGTTGTCGGGATGACGCTGCCAATCACCGATGCCGTCCCTGGAACGGGCCACGCCGATCTGGGCATGGTCCCGGTCCCGGAATCCGATGTAGAACATGAGATACCAGTCGCCCTGCTGCACGACCTGGCACGCCGTCACTCGTTCCTTTTCCCAGGCATTTTCAGGGACGGGCCGGAAGATCGGATTGTTTTCGTGCTTCGTCCATTTCAGGCCATCCTTGCTAGTGGCGTAGCCGATGGCGTTCGGTTCGTACTGCTCGCCGCCGGAATACCACATGCGGTAGAGTTTCAGCTTCTCGTCGTAAAGGACGTGTGGGCACATGACGGCGACCTTCTCCCACGACTTTTCTGCCGAAAGAACGGGCTTGTCGCTCATTCGTTTCCAAGTCCTCCCGTCCTCGCTGGCAGCGTAGCCGATCCATGAGCGCCCCCGTGACTGACCGGTGTACCACATCTGGTAGCGGCTGCCGTTCTTGATGACGACTGGGCGGTTCAGGTCATTCTCCCAATCGGTCTTCTCGTTGGGACCGAGGACGATGATGGGTTCGCTCCACTGCACGCCATCCTTGCTCTCGACCAGGGCGATGCTCTTCTTCGGACGCCAGGAGAACCACATGCGGTAGGTGTCGCCCTCCTTGAGTACGGAGATGTCGAAACAGGTGCCGAGAGTACCGCCGAGGACGGGGTTCTTCGAGTATTTGACCCACCCTGCGGTCGTCTCGGTCGCAGGTTCGGCGGCGAGGGCAAGAGACAATACACATGCGGCCAGCAGGGTCAGAATCGAGAAAGTCCTCATCGTCTACCTCTTTTTCGGATATAGGCCATCTTCTAACTCTGTGAAAGATAGACCGATCAGGTGAAGAGCGACTTTTCACCTGGATAGGTCACTTGCCCGCCTTCGATCACCGCACCTCTCGTCAGCGGATGCGGTCGCAAATCGCCGCTGGGCATGATGTGCTGCACCGTCACTCCGTTGGCAACCAGAAAATCACTGACCAGCCGCCGATGGCACTGCCAGAACAGTCCTTCAGCGCACATGATCGCCGTTCGTTTCTTCCGGGCAAGTTCCAGCAGCTTTTTCACGGCATCCCGGAACTCGTCCGTAAGCATGTAGTCAGCATAGTTGCGAAAACTTTTGTTCTCCAGTCCGAGGTTAGGGGATTCGTCCCGCTGCTTGTGCCGCCGACCGCCTAACTGGCCGTCTAGAAAGTAGCCTTTCCCTGGCGTGCCAGTCAATGTTATCTTCTTGAGCATGAATACCCTTGCACGGAAGCGCTATCCCAGTGATCTGACGGATCCCCAGTGGGACAACATCGAACATCTGTTTCCCCAAGGCGATGGCCGCACCGGCCGGCCACGCACTTACCCCGTACGGGAGATTGTCAATGCCATCCTGTACTTG
>DASRBG010000227.1:0-19501 GCA_035653735.1 Gemmataceae bacterium | reverse complement strand
CAGCCCGCAGCGCCAGCAAGGGACGCCCTTGCTGGCGCTGCGGGCTGGCAAAAAAAGGCTGCGACCATCCCCTGTTGTGGCGGGGTCTCCGGACCCCGCCACGGTCCGCGACCGAAGGTCTCCGCTCCTGCACCGTTGGGGAGACCTTCGGTCACAGCCAGTGGCCCGGTCCGGAGACCGGGCCACAACGCGGGGGGCGCTGCGGGCTGGCAAGAAAAGGCTGCGATCAATGGAAATGCTGACCGACGTACTTTTCTACATCCTCGCCGCCATCACCGGCATTTGCGCCCTGGCCGTGGTGGTGACGCAGAACATCGTGCGGGCGGCGGCCTGGCTGCTGTTTACGCTGGCCGGCGTCTCCGGGTTGTTCTTCCTGCTCGGCGCCGATTTCGTCGGCGCAACGCAGCTGCTCGTCTACGTCGGCGGCACGCTCGTCCTGGTCGTCTTCGGCGTGATGCTCACGGCGCAGGGGCCGTTCATCAACATGCGCATCGGCGCGGCGGAATGGGCCATCGCCTTGTCGGTCGGCTTGGTTCTCTACGGCATCCTGGCCGCCAGTCTCGTTATCCGCAACCCGCTGGCCGACGCTCAGCCGGCAGAAGAGATGCCGGATAGTACTATCCTCGGCGAAGCCTTGTTGGGACAATGGCAAACCGCGCCGATCGGCCTGGTCTCCGGCTTGCCGGAAGGCACCCCCCACCGCGAACGAAAACAGATGTCGTATCTCTTGCCGTTTGAAATCGTCTCGGTGCATCTGCTGGTGGTGCTCATCGGGGCCGCCTACCTGGCTCGCGCCAAGCGCCGCCGAGCCGGGTGACGGGGTGACAAGGTGACGGGGTGACAAGGTGAGAGGAGTAAAGCTTATGTCTTTGCAGAGAACACCGGCGGAACAAGGATACATCTCGTTGTCACCTTGTCACCCTGTCACCTTGTCACCCCGTCACCTTGTCACCTTGTCACCCTGTCACGGGAAAGGGAAGAGGAAGGGAGTGAGCGTATGATCCTCGCAGCAGTCGGACTCAATCACTTCCTAATCTTGGGCGCCTTGCTGTTCGTCGCGGGCGCCGTGTGCATGGCCACCAAGCGCAACGCCATCGGCATCCTCATGGGCGTCGAGCTGGTCCTCAATGCCGCCACCATCAATTTCGTTGCCTTTGCCCGTTACAACCCCGTCTTCGCGGTGGAAGGACAGATTATTGCTCTGTTCGTCATCGTGATGGCGGCGGCCGAGGCTGCTATCGCCCTGGCCATCGTCTTGAACTTTTACAACAATCACATGACCGTGGACGTCGATACGGCCGAGGAGCTGAAGGGCTGATCATAATGAACCTCCTGGAACTGTTCGGCGAACATCCCGGCTGGTATTTCGTCGCTGCCACGCTGGTGCCGCTGCTCTCGTTCGTGCTGATCCTCTTGGCCGCGGCGATGTGGTGCGCGACCCGGCCATTCCGAACCACGCCCGCCGGCGCTGCCTTGTTCAAACTCTTCGGCGGCGAAGAGCGCGGCCCCATTCCCGCGTATGTTGCCACGGGCGCCATTGCTCTTGCCTTTGTCTTCAGTCTGATCGGTTTCATCAAGTTCACGGCTCAGCAGAGCACGTTCGAGACGCAAATTGCCCAGTCCCAAAAGCAACTCCATGCTTTGAGTTTGAAGGCGAAGGCGGCGGAGGAGAAAGACAAGCACGAATTGGAAGAGGAAATCGAGGCCGAGGAAAAGAAGCTGGAAACCACGGAGAAGATGTGGGCATCGGCTCGCAATTATGCCTGGAACGGCCACTTCGACTGGCTGCGCATTCGGCCCGCCGGCATGAGCGACCCCGATCGCGGCACCGTCTTGCAGCTCGGCTTCAAAATCGACAGCCTCAGCGCCCTCATGTTCGTCATGGTGACGTTCATCGCCACCTTGATCCACCTGTTCTCGATCGGCTACATGAGCGACGAATTGCAGCCGGAAGTCGAGGATCATCAGGTCCACACGCGCTACGGCCATTTGGTCCGCCGCGGGCGATTCGGCCGCTTTTTCATGTACCTGTCGCTGTTCTGCTTCTCGATGCTCAACCTGGTCCTCGCGGATAACCTCTTCCAGGTGTTTTTGAGCTGGGAGCTGGTCGGCATTTGTTCGTATCTGCTCGTCGGCTTCTATTTCGAGCGGCAAACCGCCTCGAACGCGGCCAACAAGGCGTTCATCACCAACCGCGTCGGCGATGCCGGCTTCATCCTTGGCCTGCTCATCTTGTGGACCAACCTCGGCACGTTCAATTTCGACGAGATTTTCCATCGCATAAGAGCGCCATTGAGCGATTCGCATGGATCGGTCAACGTGGCCGGCAGGTTTGTCCGCGGCAATGTCGATGCGAACAATGTCACCAAGGACGGACAAGGCTTTACCCAGGATGAACACGGCTCGCAGATCCTTCTCTTCCCGCATAAGGAGCCGGAGCATTACCACGCATTGGTTAACCGCGTCTCCGATAATCCCAAGCCGGATCAACACAGCTCGATGCCTTATTGGCTGGTGGTCGCGGCCGGTTTGGGCATCTTCCTCGGCTGCGTCGGCAAGTCGGCGCAGTTTCCGCTGCAAGTGTGGCTGCCCGACGCCATGGAGGGTCCAACGCCGGTCAGCGCCCTCATCCATGCCGCCACGATGGTTGCGGCCGGCGTTTATCTCGTGGGCCGCTGTTATCCGTTGTTCACCTACGAGACGCTCCTGGTCATCGCCTACACCGGCGGCATCACGCTGTTCGTCGCCGCCACCATCGCCATCGTCATGACCGACATCAAGAAAGTGCTGGCCTATTCGACCGTCAGCCAGCTGGGCTACATGATGTTGGCCCTGGGTGTCGGCGGCTGGGTGGCCGGCCTGTTCCACCTGATGACGCATGCTTTCTTCAAGGCGCTTTTGTTCCTCTGCTCCGGCAGCGTCATTTACGGCTGCCATCACGAGCAAGACATGCTCAAAATGGGCGGACTATTCCCCAAGATGAAAATCACCGCCCTCACGATGCTGACCGGCGTGTTGGCCATCGCCGGCATTCCGCTGTTCACCGGCTGGTACAGCAAGGATGCCATTCTCGCCCAGGCATTCGGCTTCATCTATGTCCACCCGCAGCATCTCTTATTGTTCCTGCTGCCCCTGGCCACGGCCGGAATCACGGCTTTTTACATGTCGCGGCTGTGGCTCTTGACTTTCACCGGCAAGCCGCGCGACGAGCATGTTTACGAGCATGCCCACGAATCGCCGTGGACCATGACGGTGCCGCTCATCGCCTTGGCCGTGTGCAGCGTATGCGTCGCCTGGGGCTGGCCGGTCTACGACGCCGAGGCGAGCTGGCTGGAACACAATGTCCATCACGCCCAGCACCACGCCGTCCTCGCCGATTTCGGCAGCATCGACTACACCGTGAGCGAGGATCACGGCGAATACTGGGTCGTCGCCAAGCGCGCGGAGGAGAACGAACGGCTCTACGCCCACTACAACCACCACCTGGCCGGCAACCTGGCGCTTGGTCTGGTGGCTATCGGCATCGCCTTCGCCGGGGTGATCTACTGGAAGCGCCTCCTCGATCCGGCCGAGGCCAAGGAGCAGTTCCCCCGCATCCACGCATTCCTCATGGACAAATGGCGCTTCGATTGGTTGTACAGCGTCATGCTGGTGCGTCCGGCCCTCGTGGTCGGCCATTGGCTGGCGGCGTTCGATCTCCGCGTCATCGACGGCATCATTCACGCGCTCGCCCGATTTGGCGTGTTGCTCTCGAAGTGGGATGGCCTGTTCGACAACCACATCGTCGATGGGCTGGTGAACCTCGTCGGCAATGTAATGTACGACATCGGAGCGCGATTGCGGAACGTGCAAACGGGATTTTTGCGAAGCTACGTGTTGTTTTTGGTGCTGGCCGCCGCCGGGATTTTCATGGTGTTGGCCTACTTCGTGCGCATGGCGACAGCGGGGTAACAACGGCGAGCGGGGTCGCGTAAGCGCCCCGAGAGAGGCACTCGGGGCGCTTACGCGACCCCGCTCGCCCTTTGATGTTTTTTAACAGTGGATTTTATCATGCCTGAAAAAGATCTTCTCTGGATGACCGCGGTCGTCTTCATCCCCAGCGTTTTCGCGCTGCTGTTGATCTTCGTGCCGCGCGGCAAGGAAGAGATCATGCGCTGGCTGTCGTTGGCCGGCACTGGGCTGACCCTGGGCGTCAGCATCGGCATGTTCATCTCGTTTTACAGCGATGTCATCGACCGCAACCTCCGCGGCAACGATCCGCAGGGCCGGGAATGGGTCTCGCTCGATTATCGCCTGGGACAAATTGAATCGGAGCAGGTCGGCGATCCGCAGAAAAGCACCGACTGGTTGACTAGCTATCCGTGGATCGATCGCTTCAACATCAATTACTACATGGGCGCCGACGGCATCAGCATGCCGCTGGTATTGTTGACCACGGTGCTCTCTTTTCTGGCCATGATCGCCAGCTGGAAGATCGATCGTTTCGTGCGCGGCTACTGCATGCTCTTTCTGATCCTGGAGACGGGCATGCTCGGCACCTTCCTGGCCCTGGATTTCTTCCTGTTTTACATCTTCTGGGAGGTCATGCTGCTGCCGATGTACTTCCTCATCGGCGTGTGGGGCGGGCCGCGCCGCGAGTATGCCGCCATCAAGTTCTTCCTCTATACCCTGCTCGGCAGCGTCTTTATCCTTATCGCGCTGTTGGCTTTTTACTTCACCGACGTGCGCGATTTCGTTGGGCCTCGCACCATGAAGGAGGCCGTCGCCCTGGCGAAGAGCGAAGGCGGCGCCGTCACGAACAACCAGGTCGAAATCCATAGTTTTGACCTCGTGGTCCTGCAGCGCGCTGGCAAGGCCGCCCTGCAAGTACTGAACGGCCAGCCGGTGACGACGACCTATGCGGCCGAGCAGGCCAAGGCCAAGATCGAGGAACTCAAGAAACAAAAAGCCACCGCCGAGGAACTCCAACAGGCCGAGGCCGCCTATAACGCGGCCCTTAAAGATCCGGGCCTGCAAGACCGCTTGAAGCAGTCGTTCTTCCAGCCGTGGTTCCAATACACCATGTTTCTGTTCCTGCTCGTCGGCTTCGCCATCAAGGTGCCGGTCTTTCCCTTCCACACCTGGCTGCCGGACGCCCACGTCGAAGCGCCGACGCCGATCAGCATGATCCTGGCCGGCGTGCTGCTCAAGATGGGCGGTTACGGCATTATCCGCATTGCCTATCCGATTTGTCCGTGGGCCGCCGAGCAGCTCGCTTTCTACGTCGCCCTGTTCGGCGTCATCAACATCGTCTATGGCGCCTTCGCCGCCATGGCCCAGACCGATTTCAAGAAGCTGGTTGCGTATAGCTCGGTCAGCCACATGGGCTATGTCCTGCTCGGTATTGCCGTGTGGACGGCGCCGCAACAGTCGCAATATTGGAGCTGGGGCATGAACGGCGCCATGTTCCAGATGATCGCCCACGGCATCACGTCGGCCGGCATGTTCTTCCTGGTCGGCGTCATCTACGATCGCGCCCATCATCGCCGTCTGGACAATTTCCGCGGCCTGTATGAGCCGATGCCGCTCTACGGCGGCATTAGCGCCGTGATCTTCTTCGCGGCGATGGGCTTGCCGGGCATGTGCGGCTTCGTCGGCGAGTTCATGGTCGTGCTCGCCACCTGGAACTACAACACGACCTTCGCCGTGCTGGCGGCACTGACGGTGGTTATCACGGCGGCGTACATCCTGTGGACGCTCCAGCGCGTCTTCATGGGCGAGAACCCGCAGTATCGAAATTATTCCGACATCAGCGTGCGCGAGCTGGTGTGCATCACGCCGTTGGTGGTGCTCTCGGTGGCCCTCGGCGTGCTGCCCAGTTACTTGCTGCTGAACTGGATGGAACCGAGCGTCACTGGGCTGGTGGATACGCTAGCGCGATTTACACTGTGATTCCCCTGGCGAGCGGGGTCGCGTAAGCGCCCCGAGAGATTCCGTTCTCGGGGCGCCTACGCGACCCCGCTCGCCACCACTGTTGTGGCACGGTCTCCTGACCGTGCCACTTCGGCCGACCGCAGGTCTCCCGGACTATCAGGAGACCTCCGGTCAACGCGGGTGGCACGGTCAGGAGACCATGCCACAACACCGGAGACCGTGCCACAACACCGTGTGCCACAACACCGTAGGGCATCCCTTGCTGGCGCTGCGGGCTGGTAAGACAATTGACGGAGCCTCCCATGTTGCCAAACATCGATTTCGGCCTGATTCAGATGGATTGCCTAACGTTTCTGCCGGAGCTATTGGCCTGCGCCGCTATCGTGCTCTTCTTGCTCGTTCGGCTGATCGACCGCTCGCACATGGGATCCTTCGCTCTGGTGATGACGCTGGTCATCCTCGGCGTGAGCATCCTGCAATGGTACGGCAGCTTTGACATCTTCAGAGCACCGAAGGTATCCGACGCGGCGACGGGCGGCGCTTTCCGGGGCACGCTCCAATTTGCCTTCGGCCGCGGCACCGACGCCGGGCTGCTCGTGAACGATCACGTCACCATCTACTTGCGCTGCTTCCTGTATGGCTTCACCGCCCTCATCATCTGGCTATCCTTGACGACCGGCATCCCCGACCGCGAGGACTCCGCCGACTTCTACTGTCTGCTCCTGGGCGCGACGGTGGGCATGGTAGTCATGGCTTCGTCGATTCATTTGCTGATGGTGTACATCGGCATCGAGATGGCCAGCTTGCCCAGCTATGCCCTGGCCGGTTATTTGAAGGGCCGCCGCGCCTCCAGTGAAGCGGCGCTCAAGTACGTCGTCTACGGGGGCGGCGCTTCGGGCGTCATGCTCTATGGCATCAGCTTGCTGGCCGGCCGATTTGGGACCGCTTACCTGCCCGATGTCGCCACGGGTCTGATGTACTCGTTCTACACTCCTGCCGGCGGGATTTTCGATCCCGTGCTGATCCTCGGCGTGCTGTTTATCCTGATCGGCGTCGGGTTCAAGCTGGCGGCTGTGCCGTTCCATTTCTGGTGCCCCGATGTTTTCGAGGGGGCCTCCGCCGAGGTGGCCGGTTATCTGTCGGTGGCGTCCAAAGGCGCGGCCCTGGCGCTGCTCGCGCGCATCACGCTTATGCTGAGCGGTGTCGATTCCCTGGTAAATACCGCCGTCAACGCCCACTGGGACGTCATGGTCCGCTACCTGGTCCCGGCCCTCGCCTTCTTCGCGGCCCTTACGGCAACCTTCGGCAACCTCGCGGCGTACTTGCAAACCAACCTCAAACGACTGCTGGCTTATTCAACCATCGCCCAGGCCGGCTACATGATGATGGGCCTGGCCGCCGTGCGGCCGACCGGACACACGGACCAACTTTTCGAGTTGCCCGGCTTGCAAGCCGTCCTTTTCTATTTGGCTGCCTACCTCTTTATGAATCTCGGCGCCTTCGCCGTGGTGGCTTATCTGCGCAACCAGACCGGCTCCGAGGACTTGGACGATTATCGCGGCCTGGTCCGCCGTTCGCCGTGGATGGTAGTGACGTTATCGATTTTCCTGCTCAGTCTGCTCGGCATTCCGCCATTAATCGGATTCCCCGCCAAGTTCCAGATTTTTAGCGTCCTGTGGGACACAAGCCAGGCGTGGTATCGGCAGGGCGATTCAGGTCGCGGGGCGTTGCTGTTTGGTTTGCTCATCATCGGCGGCATCAACACGGTCATCAGCGCGATGTATTACATCAAGGTGATGAAGGTGATGATCCTGGAGGGCAAGGCGGAGGATTTGGAAGGCCGCGAGCCGGTGCGTCTGCACGAGCCGATCTCGGCCATCGTGTATACGTTCCTCCTCGCCCTGGCGGTCCTCGTCCTCGGCATTCTGTGGAAGCCGCTGGACCGTTTCAGTCATGAGGGCGCGTCCCGCTTCGCCCGGCAGGCAACGCAGGCGGTTCAAGGTCAGCCTCCGCGAGGCAGGCCACAGCCCCCTGTACCTGAGGGTGGCAGGGGAAGGCCTGGGGGGCCGCAAAGGGGGCAACCGAAGGGTGGCGCGAAAGGAAAGCAACGTGATTGATCCGCAGACGCAGACCGTGCTTCAAGACATTCTCCGCCGCGAGAGCCGATCCGTGCTCATGTACGTGGCCGAGGCGTATCCGTGGACCAACTCGACGCGGACCGAGACGTTGACGGCGCTGCAACAGCTCATCGCCGCCGAGCGCGAGGCCGTCGAGGATCTGGGCCGCTTTCTCGTCCGCCAGCGAATCCCGCTGCCGTTTCTCCCTTCTTATCCAACTCACTTCACGACGATCAATTTCCTGGCCCTCGGCTACATTTTGCCGCGCCTGATCGAACACGAGCGCCAGTCAATCGCCGAACTCGAAAGCGACCTGGCAGCGCTGAAAGCTCCGGCCGCTCGCGCCGAGGTGGAAAAACTCCTGGCCCTCAAGCGAAAGCATCTGCCCCAGCTGGAAGAACTGGCTTCCGAGCAACCTCAAGCGAGCGTGACCTAACGTGGCTGCCCTCATCGATACTGCTGTTGTGGCGGGGTCTCCGGACCCCGCCACGATCCGCGACCGTAGGTCTCCGCTACTGCACCGGTTGGGAGACCTTCGGTCAAAGCCCATGGCCCGGTCCGGAGACCGGGCCACAACGCGGGGGCTGGAAGAACTGGCTTCCGAGCAATTTCAAGCGAGCGTGACCTAACGTGGCTGCCCTCATCGATACGCACGCTCATCTGGATGATGAGCAATTCGCCGCCGACCTACCCGCCGTCCTCGAACGCGCCCAGGCCGCCGGCGTCGAGACGATTATCGCCATTGCCACGACTGCGCCTTCGAGCGCCGCCAGCATAGAACTGGCTCAGCGCCATCCCATGCTCTTCGCCACTGCCGGCATCCATCCCAACAACATTCTGGAGGCGACCCCGACCGCCTGGGACGAAATCATCGCCCTTATCCAGCGCGAGCGCGTCGTCGGCATCGGGGAAACCGGACTCGATCGCCACTGGGATACCACACCGTTTCCGGTGCAGGAAGAGTATTTCGTCCGCCATTTGGAATTGGCCCGGCGATGCGGCCGCGCGGTGGTGATTCATTGCCGCGAAGCAGAGGAGGACATGCTTCGCGTGCTGCGAAACGAGTTCGATCGTCATGGCCCCATCCGCGGCGTTATGCACTCGTTCGTCGGCGATAAGGCAATGGCCGAGGCGTGCCGGGCGATGGGACTGTACTTGTCGTTCGCCGGCATGCTCACCTATAAGAATGCGGCCGCCCTGCGCGAGACGGCGGCACAACAACCGCTCGATCGAATCCTTGTCGAGACGGATAGCCCGTATCTGTCGCCGGTACCTCTTCGGGGTAAACGCAACGAGCCGGCCCATGTGATTCATACGGCAGAGTGCCTGGCGGGATTGTTGGGCATCGCGCCGGAACGCCTGGCGGAGCAAACGACCAAGAATGCACAGGCGTTGTTCGGCATGTAGGGTCAGCCCGCAGCGCAAGCAAGGGTTGATCCTTCCCTTGCTTGCGCTGCGGGCTGGCAAGTGCGCGTCCCCTTCCGTCCGGCGCCGAACGCGGTTACAATCGTTTTGGACAGGTCACGTTCTCCCTCGGCGGAGTCCATTCGCGGCAAAGGTATAAGGCATGGCAGTCGGCACAGGCAAGCTGGTCGGCATCGATCTGGGTACTACGTTCTCGGCCATCGCCAGTTTGGACGATCACGGCCAGCCGGTCACGCTGCCCAACCGCGACGGCGACATGCTCACGCCCAGCGCCGTGTTGCTGCTCGACGACGACAGCGCCGTCGTCGGCCAAGCCGCTCTCGACGTAGCCCTGGAGCAACCCGACCGCGTGGCCACGCTCATCAAGCGGCGAATGGGCTATACCAACTATGGCCGGCCCGTCGCCGGCCGCGATTTCCGTCCCGAAACGCTCTCGGCCATTCTGCTGCGAAAGCTGGTCCAGGACGCCGAGCTGCGCATCGGTCCCATCAGCCGGGCCGTCATCACGGTGCCGGCCTACTTCGACGACACTCGCCGCAAAGCCACCAAGGACGCCGGCCGCATCGCCGGCCTGGAAGTGCTCGACATTCTGGACGAACCGACCGCCGCCGCCCTGGCTTATTCGCTCCAGCAGCCGCAACATCCGGCCGGAGTTGCCGCGCTGCCTCAGCAGGAACGCACCGTCCTCGTTTACGACCTGGGCGGCGGAACTTTCGATGTCACACTTGTCCGCCTGTCGCACCAGCACTTTCAGACTCTCGCCATCGAGGGCGACGTGCGCCTGGGCGGCAAGGACTGGGACGACCGCATTGTCGATCACGTTGCCACTCTGTTCCAGAAGCAGGCGGGCATCGATCCGCGCGAGGATCCGCAGGCGCTGGTTAACCTAAGCCACGCCGCCGAACGCGCCAAACGCACCTTGAGCAAGCTGCCGCAAACGACGCTCACCTGCATGCACGCGGGGCAAGTGCTGAGCGTGCCGATTACTCGCGCCGACTTCGAATCGCTGACGCGCGATCTGCTGGTACGCACCCGGCTGACCACGCAACAATTGCTGCGGCAGGCGAAGCTCAGTTGGGACCAAGTCGATCGCATTCTGCTGGTGGGCGGCTCGACGCACATGCCCATGACCGGGCAGATGCTCCAGGAATTGACGGGCAAGCTGCCAGACAATTCTCTGGCCGTCAGCGAGGTGGTGGCCCGCGGCGCCGCCCTGCACGCCGGCATCGTGGCCTCGCAGGATTTCGGAGAGGATCTGTATATGGAGGAGGCCGCCCGCGGCACGCTGGCCCAGGTGGTCGAAATCAACGTCAATGCTCACAGTCTCGGCATCGAGGTCAAACAGGGTCAAGAGCGCATCAACGACATCCTCATTCCCAAAAATACGCAGCTGCCGACGGCGGCCAGTCGGGTTTACTGCACGGTCGTCGAGAATCAGCAGCGCGTCCGCGTCAAGGTTTTGCAAGGCGAGGCCAGCCAGGCCGATGCCTGTATCAGCATCGGCGAATGCTGGATCGAGGGCCTGCCGCCCAATCTGCCCAAGTCCTCGCCGGTTCAAGTGCGCTGCGGCGTCGGCAGCAACGGCCTCATCGACGTGATGGCCCTGGACATGACCAGCGGCAAAATGGCGCGCACGGAGATTCACCGCTCCAGCGGACTGACCGATGAGGAGATCGCGCGCGAGGCCGAATGGGTCCGCAGATTGCGCATTCAGTAGCCGGTTTGCTCAGTCGAAAATCGTTCGGAGCGCGGGTGTCCCGCCCGCTGATGAACGCTCGGATACATCAACGCATTCTCAAGACACTACCCACATCTGGGACTCGGCGAGGTGCTTTTCGCCAAGTATCCGTTCGCGAAGGAAGATGCGGCGCACTGATGGTATCCGAGGGGCGACCGTGAGGGCGCAGACTCCCTTTCCCGCTCCTTCACGGTCGCGGCTCAGCGTTGACCGCTTGTCCTTCGCATGACCGCAAGCCGAAGGCACGTGCCTACGGCTTGCGGTCATGCGAGTTTAGGTTTAAGCATTTCACCTGCGTTTGAAGGTCAGCGTGAAGTCATCAAACTGCAGGGTCTTCGAGCCATTGCCGGCATCGGCGAAAAACTGCTCGAACAGATCGCGCAGATGGGTCGAAGACAAATGGTAGTAATTGTGTTTGCCGTCGCGGCGGAAGCCGACGAGGCCGACCATGCGCATCAGCGTCAAATGATGGCTGACGGCAGGCTGCGAGTACTTGACGCCGGGCTTGATTTGGCCAAGCATTTCGCACAGGGCCGACACGTGCAGTTCGCCGTATTCGGCCAAAGCGAGCACGATCTTCAAGCGCGACGGATCGCCCAGGAGATCGAAGACAGCACACATGCGGTCGATGGTGGTGTCAGAGGTGCGAATCGGCGACGGGGCCGACGGCGCCATTTTGGAAGTAGAACGACTTCGGATGGCGGTAGCAGGGTTGCTCAAGGCTGAATCCTCCACGTCCCGCGCGACAGCCGATCGACGCTGACCTGGCCCTGTCCATCCACTTCGACGGAGCAAGAGCGCCCCGGCGCAAGCGCGCGGACCCTCGGTAAAGGTAAAAAAAGCGTTCTCCCCCAGCAAACTGGGACAAGCATCCGGCGCCGTCCGGGCCGCCGGGAGAGTCAATCCAAAGCAGGACACGGGGAAGGCATCCATCCGCCCAGCGTGGGAACGAGCGTTCCAGGCAAGGCAACGGAACAGAGCCATCCGATGACTGCCTTCACGCCCTGCTTTACGAGTCACTTCGTAGCATATCAACAAATGGATTCGTGTCAATTAAATTCCTGAGAATTTTTTCACCCCGCAATGTCTCAACTGGACCCTTGACCTCTTCGCCTGCCGGACACAACAATAAGACGGAGCCAGCTCAGCGCGGCGAATGGGTCTTGCCGTCCGGGCCGGCCGCGATGCGAGGATCGATCCATGGCCGCGCTGGAGAGGCCCCGGCTACGCTCTCATCTCGCCTGGGAACAAGAAGAGGGAGGAAGCTACGTCATCCGCGACCAGCTGCGTTTGGCGGTTCTCCATCTCCGCCTAAGCAGAGTGGAAATGAGTTGGTTGCACTTGTTCGATGGCCAACGCACTCTCGCGGACATTGAGTCCAAAGTCCTGAGCGACCACGACGGATTGGGGGGACTGGGGGAATTGTTCCACCGGCTGGTTCGGAAACTCGACGATGCTCTCTTTTTCGATGGGCCGCGCTTTCGCTCCCGCCTCCGCGAACATGCCGTCAATCCCATCCGTCCACCCGCCTGCACCGCCAGCTATGGCGAGGATCCCGATCTCTTAAGGCGATCTTTGGAGCGCCTCTTTACCGCGCCGGGCGGTCCCGGCCGGCCCGGCCCGCGCCGGCCCGATCCGCATTTCCGCGCCGCCCTTATTCCGCACATCGACTACGGCCGCGGCGGACGCGCCTACGCCTGGGCTTTCAAGGAAGTCTTTGAACACGCGCCGGCCGCGCTGTTCGTCATTATCGGTACTTCGCACTATAGCTATCATCGCTTCACGCTCACCCGCAAGCACTTTCAGACGCCCCTGGGAATCGTCCCCATCGATCAGGCGTACATTGATCGCCTCGTCGCCCATTACGGTGGCGGACTTTTCGATGATGAATTGCCCGCCCATCTGCCGGAGCACTCGATCGAGTTGGAAGTGGTGTTCTTGCAATACCTGTTTCCCGATACGCCGTTCCGCATCGTGCCCCTGGTGGTCGGCTCGTTTCACGACTGCATCGCCCGCGGCCGCGGACCCGTTGAGGCCGACGACATCGGCCGAATGATCGCGGCGCTGCGCGCCGCCGAACGTGAAACAAAGGAACCGATCTTCTACATCATCAGCGGCGACCTGGCGCACCTCGGCCCGAAATTCCGCGATCCCGAGCCTGTCCATTCCGTACAGCTGGAATCCAGCCGATCTCAGGATCTCGCCCTGCTGCACGAACTCGGTGCGGGCGTGAAGAAGCCGCGCCGCACCTGTCCGCCGGATGCCGCCGCCTATTTCCGTATCATTGCCGACGAGGGCGACGCACGCCGTATCTGCGGTTTGCCGCCCACCTACACGGTCCTGGAAGCCCTCCACCCAAGCCGCGGCGAGGTGCTACACTACGATCAGTACATCCATCCCCTCGGTTACGAGAGCGTCAGTTTCGCCAGCGTGGTATTCTATAAAGATGAACGATAAACTCCCCCAAGAAGAAGTTGCTCCCGTTGCTTGTCCGGATTCCTCGCGGTCGAGCTGCCCTGCCGGCGACGCTCACGACTGCGTCCTCGCCTGTGCCGACGTATGCGCCTTGCATCCCGGCGAACAGGCCGCGCCGATCGATTTCGCCGAGGCGCTGGCGCGTTTCCAGCGCGAGGCCGTTCACGGCGTTTGCAATACAGGCCGCTATCGCATGCCCTATTTCACCTGGGGCGAGGGACCGCCGCTCTTGTTCGTCCACGGACTCGGCGATAGCGGCCATTCCTTCCTCCAGCCGATCTCGCGTCTGGCCCAACATTTCCGCTGCATCGCCTACGAACTGCCGGGCGGCCAGCGCGACGGCGCCCGCTTGCGCCGCTATGCACTCGATCATCTTGTCGCCGACATCTGGATCTTGCTCGACCATTTGGGCCTGCGGCGGAGTTACATCCTCGGCTCATCGTTTGGCTCTACCATCGTCTTGAAGGCCCTGCACGCTCACCCGGAGCGTTTGCCGCGCGCCATCCTGCAAGGCGGCCTGGCCTATCGCCCGCTGCGCCGAGCCGAGCGCTTGCTGTCATACTGGGGACGCTTCCTTCCGGGCCGAATGGCCGGCGTTCCGCTGCGCGAGAAGATATTGCTCAAGACCGCCGGCACGGGCTTCAAAGCGTGCTTCCCCGACGTTTGGAATTATTTTCTGGAATGCACGGGCCGAGCGCGCCTGGCGACGGTTGCTCATCAGGCGTACTTGCTCCATCGTATCGATTTGCGATCGACTTTGCCGCATATTCGCCAGCCCGTCCTGCTCATCTGCGGCGAACACGACCGTGTGGTGCCGCGTCCGCATGAGGAGATGCTGTTGCAAGGCCTGCCCAACGCCGGCCGCGTCACCATCGAAGGCTGCGGCCACGTGCCTAGCTACACGCATCCGGAGATCCTGGCCGAGGTGATTCGACAGTTTCTGACGCCGCCGGTATAATCGATCGACGCTTTCGACTCGACGAAGTGAGATAGTAGAGGTGTGCTCTATGGAACCAACCCAGGAACTTGTTGACAGCATCTATCGGGAACGTGTTCTGCGGGCCCGCCGGACTCCCCTGGAGGAGAAATTGCTGCTCGGCCCCCAGTTATTCGAGGAAGTTTGCGGACGTATGGCAGACGGAATTCGGTATCAGTATCCCGATGCGGATGAGCAGCGCGTTCAGGAAATTCTCCAAGCGCGATTGGCCCTTTATCAACGGCTGAGGAAATCATGACAACGGGAACCGATGCGACCCTGGCCGTAATCGACGCATTGGAGATGTTGGGTGTCCCTTACATGCTGGTAGGTTCTCTATCCAGCAACGTGTATGGAATCCCCCGTTCGACTCATGACGCCGATTTCGTAATCGAATGCGCAGCAGAGATCCTACCGCGTCTCGCAACTCACCTGGGGCCAGCTTATCGCCTCGACCCGCAGATGACGTTCGAGACAGCCACTTTGACCCGCCGGCATGTACTCGCTGTTGCCGGCATCCCATTTACCATCGAATTCTTTCACCTGAGCGATGATCCGCACGATCAAGAGCGATTTCGCCGTCGCCGGCGGGTGCAAACGATGGGGCGCGAAGTCTTTTTACCCACTGCCGAGGATGTCATTATCACCAAGTTGCGTTGGATGCTGAACGCGCGACGCACTAAGGATTCGGATGATGCCCGAGATGTCATCGCCGTGCAGGGGGAGAACATCGATTGGCCCTACGTCTATAGTTGGTGCGATCGGCACGGCACTCGCGCGCTCCTCGACGAAATCCGCAGTTCCATTCCGCCGCTCTGAGCTATCGCAACGTCCGCAGTCCGTCTTGACGCTGCCGCACCCGCTCCGCTAAACTCAGCCGGCCCGGCGAGGCTAGGGCATCACTCCTTCTCCTCGGAAAGGATTCCCGCATGCGCATTTCTTTTTTTCGGCTTTCATCCGTGCTCGTTTTGGGACTACTCTGGGGAGGCGCCGCACATGCCGGTTACATGAACTGGTCGTATCACTGGAGCATCAGTCCCGCGCCGGTCTTCGCCAGCGGTACCGGCACGGTCTCGCAAGCGCTGGGACCCGGGGGCAAGGGGGCGTCGCGCATCCTCGCCGCCGCCGTGACGACCAGCAGCAGCGCCTCGGCGAAAGACCCCGATCACTTCAACAAATACTTCAGTCTGACACTGCACATAACGGATCTCGCCACCCACAAAACGGGCAGCTTGACATTTAACGGCCACATCACCGGCACACTGACGGCCACCAGCACCCACCTGACGGAAACGTTCCGCACGCCCCTCGAGCACGTCAGGCTGGGCAATCACGTCTATTGGGTGGACCTACCCAGCAGCCTGAGACTGGCGGCGCCTGGCGCGTCGTGGATTCCCGCCTATTACGCATCGGTCTGGGTGCAGAACGTCTCGCCTCCGCCGAAGACCACATGGCATCCAATGGCGGCCTCGATCGCGATGGTCCGCGAAGCATCCGTCGTGGCCGATGCGCCCGGGGCCGGGTCCGCGCCGGAACCATCGAGCCTCATTCTCGGCGGGCTGGGCGTTGCGCTTGCGGGATGTGCCGCCGTCCGCCGTCGCCTGGCTTCATTTAAAGCTTAAGCTGGGGTTGACCGGCGCAGGGCGGCGAGTACACTCGCCGCCCTGTCGGGCAAGCCGCTGAAAGAACCGCACCGTGCAACAAGGCCCGGCACTTCGTGATCCGAGGGCCGGTTGACATGCAATTCTGCTCGCAAAAGTTCTTTCTCTTTTTCCTGCTCATTTTCTGCCTCTATTGGGCGGTGCCGTGGCGGCGCGTCCGGGTTGGACTGCTCCTGGCGGCGAGCTTCTATTTCTACGCCAGCTGGAACAAGTGGCTCGCGCTGCTCATTTGCGTCTCCACCCTGCTCGATTATCTGCTCGCCCTGGGCATCGAGCATTCGGCCGCGAACTGGCGGCGCAAGCTGCTTTTGTGCATCAGCTTGTTTGCCAACCTGGGCCTGCTGTGTTACTTCAAATATGCCAACTTCTTCCTATTGTCACTGGATGAAGCGTTAATCGCCGCCGGCGTGTCGACGTGGTTCCGCACGCTGGATGTGCTGCTGCCGGTCGGCATCTCGTTCTACACCTTCGAAGCCATCAACTACATGGTAGATGTGTACCGCCGCCGCATACCGGCCGAACGCAATCTCGGCGATTTCATGCTGTTCATCTTGTTCTTTCCGCATCTCATTGCCGGCCCCATCGTGCGGGCGCGCGATTTCCTGCCGCAGATCAAACGGCCCAAGCGCTGGAGCTGGGCGCGGATGTACCTGGGGACCGGCTATTTCCTCATGGGCTTGGTCAAGAAGCTGGCCATCGCCGATCGCATGGCCGAGTATGTCGATCCGGTCTTCGCCGATCCGTCGGCCTATCGCGGCTCGGCGATCGTCTTCGCCGCCATCGCTTATGCCGTGCAAATTTATTGCGATTTCTCCGGCTACACGGACATGGCCATCGGCACGGCCCACATGCTCGGCTACAAGCTGGCGCGCAATTTCAACTTGCCGTACCTGGCCGTCAATATCGCCGACTTCTGGCACCGCTGGCACATTTCGCTATCGAGCTGGCTGCGCGATTACCTGTTCATTCCGCTGGGCGGCAGCCGTGGCACGCGGTGGCAAACCGCGCGCAATCTGCTCATCACCATGACGCTGGGCGGCCTGTGGCACGGGGCCAGCTGGACATTCGTGTTTTGGGGCGTGCTGCACGGAGTCTTTCTTGTGATTCATCGCGGCTTCCGCGACTACTGCAAGACGGAGCCTGTCCTGGAGCGATTCTTGCGAAGCGTGCCGGGCACCGCGCTGCGAATGCTGCTGACGTTCACCTGTGTCGCGGCCTGCTGGGTGTTCTTCCGCGCCGCCTCGTTCGAGACGGCGTTCGCGTTGTTGCATCGCGTCGTGGTGTGGAGTTCGGGTCTTGGCACGCCGATTCCCATGCTGAATCTGAAATGCACCTTGGTTTTCATGTGGATTTGTCATGCGGTGGCCTATTGGGTGCCGTGGCGAAAGATGTGGCGTCTGCCTGCCCCGATCCAGGGTTTCGCCTACGCCGCGGCGCTGGTGCTGGCGCAAGTGCTCGCTCCCGATGCCGGCAAAGTTTTCATCTACTTCCAGTTCTAAAAGACACGGACACGAATGATGCTCAAAGAGGAAAGTTTCCTGGCGAACGGCCGGCGTCAGCCGGCTGGTAAGTCTGACCAGCCGGCTGACGCCGGCCGTTCGCCTTCCTCGCGCAAGCGCTTGGCCGCCCACACGCGCACATGTCTTTTGTGGGCGCTGGCCCTCTTCGCGGCCGGGCAGGGCGCTGTGCTGATTGCCACCCAAAGCTTTTGGCCGCATCTGCGCGATCCGGAGTTCGGCTACAAACTGAACGCGCTCCGCCAACGACTCGCGGAGGAACCGGATCGGCCCTTGCTCGTCTTGCTGGGAACGTCGCGAACCGGACAGGGCGTGCGGCCCAGCGCCATGCCGGACTTGCGCACGCCCGATGGACGAAAGCCGCTCGTGTTCAATTTCAGTCAGGTTGGCTCCGGCGCGCTCGCCGAGCTGGTGACGCTCCGCCGTCTGCTCGACGCCGGCATTCACCCGGATTGGCTGGCCGTCGAGATCCTGCCCGCCCTGCTCGGCCGGGGCGTCGATGTCTTCGACGCCGGCAGCGGCATCTGTCGTCTCAACTGGAACGATGTGCGCCAGCTCGACCGCTATGCTGCCGACCCCATCACGTTGAAGCGACGCTGGCTCAAGGACCAGCTCTCTCCCTGGCACGCTCACCGCTTTTCGTTCATGAATCATTACGCCAGCGATTGCGTCCCCTGGCGGCTGCGTTTGGATCACTGGAAACAATTAGACCGCTGGGGCTGGTCCGACATTGGCTCGGACAGCCAGCCGCTCGTCCTTGTCCCCGCCGCTCTGGAAGTGACGCGCTCAACGTATTTTGACGATCTGCAACATCTCCAAATCGCGCCGATGCAGGACCGTGCTCTGCGCGATCTGCTCGCCATCTGCCGGCAAGCGGGCATTCCCGCTCTGCTTTACCTCATGCCCGAAGGCACGATCTTCCGCAGTTGGTACGCCCCCGCCGTCAACGCCTGTATCAACGATTACCTGACGCGCCTCAGCCGCGAGCTAAACGTGCCCGTCGTCGATCTGCGAATGTGGATGGAAGATAAATACTTTGGCGACAGCCATCATCTTTATCGCATGGGAGCCAGCCTGTTCTCGCGCCGCTTCGCCCCGGAAGTGCTCGGCTGCCTGGTGCAAGGCAAACTGGAAGCGCTACCGTCTCTCATGGCTCCGCTGCCCCCTACTTATCCGCAAGAGCAACACGATCGGACACCTGCGATGACGCTCAAATCACGGCCGGACCAGCCGGCTTCGCCGACGCTCTCCATCGGCCGAAACAAAGTGAATCCGAGCCGCGCAGGGAACGCAGCGGAGTAAGCGGGCACGCCACGCCGTCGCCTACTCCGCTGTGCTGCGTGCGCGGCTCGGATGGCGAGCCTCGAAAATTGGAGGATTGATGTAAATCAGTTTTTGAAAAAAACCGAACTGGCACAGAATGTCATTTGTTAACCATCGTTCTTCAAAGGAGTTGTAGCTAAAGTCCATGCCATTCGAATCGGATGCTTCATCGGCCAGGCTTCATTGGGAACATGGAGCAAATGGCTACTCCAAGAGCTAAATAACTCCACGCTTACGCAGCAGTGGTCCTGGTTGCTTTAGCGCTATCATAGAGCGAAGTCTCGATAGCAAAATGACATCCGACGGACAGCCAGTCAAAAATAAGGTCCAAAAGCTCGTCGATATCTTGGCAGCGG
>DASRBG010000226.1:0-22883 GCA_035653735.1 Gemmataceae bacterium | reverse complement strand
AACGGATCGGGATACGGATCGGCCGGTTCTTGTTCGGTCGATTTCAAATCGACTCGACACGCAGAGTGCCGGCGCGCGGCGGTTTTGCGCGCGTTGGAGGCCAGACGGACGGCGACGCCGTGTAGCCAGCCGGCCAGTGCTTCGGGATGACGCAAGCCAGCGGCCTTGCGCGCCAGAATGAGAAACACAGCTTGGAAAGCATCCTCGGCATCGTGGCTGTTGCCGAGAACGCGGCGGCAGACGCTCAGCACCATGCGGCCATGCCGGGCGACGAGGGTGGTGAACGCATCCTCATCGCGGCGTTCGACCCAGCGGCGCAGCAACTCGGCATCGTTCGTCGGGCTTGGCAGGCGGAAGAGTTGACCCAGCAACGCGGAATACGGCGGCATGGCAGCGATCCTCAACGGGGCACGGATAGTGTCTCTGTATGGATCTGTCTGCCGCACGATGGATGCGCACACAAATTTTCCGCTGCTACTTCCGGATCGTCAACGTCCCGGTCGCTGCGCCAGTCGTTGCAGGGCAGCCTTGGCCTCCACGGTCGGCCGCGCCCCCGGCGCTCCGTTGGCGAGCGTTGTTAACACTTCCCTTGCCTCCGGAGTGCCTATTCGTTCCAGCACTTCCAGGGCACGCCAGATGCGAAGTCGCTCGCCGGAGGCCGGCCATTCCTCACGTTCCTGCTTATCGATGAGCTGTTCCAGGCGGCGGCGCGTTTCCAGGGCTGGTTTTGCTTCGAGCGCTTTCTGCATCGTGCCCACCGCCGCCGCACCGAGCTTTTCCAGCTCCGATGTCGCTTTCTCGCGTACAGCAAATTGGTCGCTGTCGAGGTCGGCGATCCATTGTTGCAGGCGTTTCTCATCCGCGGGTGCGATGGGATACAGCCGCGCTCGGAAATACGGAACCGAGCGAGATGGGTCCGCGACCAGCGCTTGCATGACGCGAAATACAGCCTCGGCATCTTCGGCGGCGAGCGTCTTCCAGTGTGTTGCCAGTTCTTCAGGGGAGAGAGCCGCGCCGTACTTTTCTTCCATCGCCAATCGGCCGGTTAAATCCCAAACGAGGGCGGTCGTATCGTTCCCGCCCGAAACAAGCATTTTGCTATCCCTCGAGAACGCGAGGGAATCAACGCTCTTCAGATGGCCTGTAAATCGCCGCCGCACGCGTCCTGTAGGAATTTCACCCAAGTAGATCGTATTATCGATCCATCCACTCCAGGCGAGCGTCCTGCCATCGGGTGAGAAAGCAAAGATTTCGGCACCACCTCCCAGTGCCCGAAAGCGACAGACCTCTTTGCCGGTAGTCGTATCCAATATAGGCAGGATGCCTTGTTTGGCTTGGGGATCGAATCCTTGCAGGCCGAATGCAAGCAGTTTGCCATCTGGAGAGAGTGCGGCCGTGTAATAAACAGTTGAATCGGCCAAGACGGGAACTCCGCCTACGGTGGGGCCGGTGAATTGCCGGCGCTTCTTTCCGGTGGCAACGTCCCAGACTGTCACTATCTGATTGGCATCCCAGACGACCAAAGTGTTGCCGTCCGCCGAGAAAGACATGCCCAGAACATGGTGCTTCACCTTCGTCAGTTTGTGCCGTACCGCGCCGGTGGCGGGATCGAGCAAGCAAACCTCTTTGTTGTCTTTCGCCGAGGCAAGCGTCTTCCGATCCGGCGAGAGGGCGAGCGGATGGCCGGCCTCGTGCCCGCGGAGGATGGCCAACTCCTTACCGGAAACCAGATCGTGGAGGTGGAACATTTTATCGCCACCCGATTCCAAGTACGTGGTGCCATCGGGAAGGAATTGGGGAGGTATGAGAAAGCTCGCGTGGACAGTGCGTTTTTGCCGTTCGCGTCCCGTCGCCGCGTCCCAAAAGCGAAGCGTACCATCCCTGCCGGTAGTGACAACGGTTTGGCAGTCTGACGTCACGACGATCGAGGAAACGTGGCTCCGGTGTCCTGGTGTCGGGAGCAAATCTTTGCCGCTGACCAGGTCAAGCAAGCGGATCATGGCGAAACCTTCCTCCACGGCCAGTTTCTTGCCGTCCGGTGCGAAAGCGAACATCCCAGGGCACCCCGCAAACCCAGAGAGCTTCTGCAATTCATTACCGCTTGCTGGATCCCAAAAGCGGAGTATGCCGTCCGTCCCTCCTGTGAGGAGCACCTTGCCATCGGGAGTGAATGCGAGGCTTTGAAACGCTCTCGACTCATCCCGTGTCGATTCTTTCGCTGGAAGGATCAGTTGTCTCGTTTCCTTGCCGGTGGCTACCTCCCACAAACGGACGCGGTCGTCGAAAGGCCAGTCCCCGCCTCCTTCCTGAACCTTTTTGAACACATCGATGGTGGCCAGGAACTTGCCGTCAGACGAAAGCGCCAGGACTCCCACGCCATTCTTGTGGTTGATTTGCCGCAGCTGCTTGCCCGTTCCCACGTCCCAGAAGCGGATGGTCTTATCATCGCTGCCGGAGACCAGGGTCTTGCCGTCCGCGGAGAAGGCAACGGCCCAGACGTTGTCCTTGTGTCCTTTCAGAGTGTGGAGCAGCCGGCCGGTGGCCGAGTCCCATAAGTTGACTGTGTGCGGCCAGCGGTAAGAAGCGAGAGTTTTGCCGTCCGGCGAAAAGAGGAGAGCGCTCCCTTGATTTTCTTTGCCGAAGCGACGCACCAATCGGCCCGTAGCAAATTCATGAAGCGCGATTGATTCCTCTTGTGGAGTCTTGGTCCGGACCAAAATAGCCATCAGTTTGCCATCCGGTGAAACCGAGAGCGGCCGATCGCCGGCCGTCTCGATAGCAAGCCGGCGGATTTGTTTCCCACTGGCCGTGTCCCAAATGCGGATTCCATCCCAAATGCCGCAAGATACGAGGGATTTCCCATCCGGAGTGAAAACGATCGAACTGATAGCCCCACCGTGGCGAAAGCGAATTGTGCCTAGCCGAGAGATCGCCTCCGCGGGCAAGGGATCGCCGGCTTGATCGATGTGGACTTGTGGTTTTGCATTCTGCGGCGGGGCGGGCGGTTTGCTCTCCGCGCGCTCTTCTCCCTGCGGTTGCGGAGCAGGGGTGGTCCAGGCCAGCAGTCCCACGCCAGCGACAAGCGTGCCGGCGGCCAAGAGGACGATCGATGCCAGTTTCAGCTTCATCATCATTAGGCCGCGGATCCCTTCGCGCACCAGCGCGGCCACGGATGGGGGAACCTCCGTGGATGTGGGGCAAGATGAGAAACGCACGGCCAATCGGGTGAGGTTGGCCGTCATTGGTGCCGCGTCTGCCGAGCCTTGTGCCAACGCGGCGACGAGCGCCGCCCCGGCGATGCCTCGCTGCGACAGCCGCGCCCGCAGCCGCTCGCGTCCACGTAGCAATCGGCCGCGAAAGGAACCCAGCGTCCAACCCAGCAGCCGCGCCGCCTCCGGCTGCGTTCGCTCCTCCAGATCGCACAGCACCAACGGCAGCCGATATACCTCCGGCAATCGCGCAATCTCGCGATCGATCAGCCCCAACAGCTCGCGGGCGCTGAGCGCATCCAATGGATCAGGATGCGGATCGCGAGGCTCGGAAGCGATAGAATCGGTGCCAGCGCAGCGCCGGCGCGTGGCGGCGCGTGCTTTGCAAGCCAGGCGCACGGCGACGCCGTGTATCCAGCCGGACAACGCCTCGGGTTGACGCAGGCCGGCAGCCTTTCGGGCGAGGATGAGAAAGACGGCCTGGAACGCATCGTCGGCATCGTGCGAGTTGCCCAGGATGCGGCGGCAGACGCCGTGTACCATGCGGCCATGTCGGGACACCAGGGCGGCGAAAGCGTCTTCGTCGCGGCGATCCACCCAGCGGAGCAGCAATTCGGCATCGCTCGATGGCGGAGATGCCAGGCGAAACAACTGGCCCAGCAACGCGGAGCGCGGCGGCATGGGGAGAATCCTCGAAGGATCGGAGATATTGTCTCTGTATGAATCTGCCCGCGGTACGGACGATGCGCACACTTATTTTCCGCTATCGCATCGCAAAAACGAGAAGATGCCAAAACAAGCCCTCGCTCCTAACGAATTATTGGTAGGAACATCTTCCCTCGTTCCCACGCTCCTGCGTGGGAACGCACGCCGGGACGCTCTGCGTCCCGTCCAGTGAGAAAACCTGCCGCGACGCAGAGCGTCGCGCCCCGTGCGTTCCCACGCGGAGCGTGGGAACGAGGAGTGGAGGTACCCATGACCGGAATGCCCATGATGACAGCGGCGACGATTGGCGGCGCTCTGAGCTTCGGGATGACGCTGGCCCTGCTTGGGCGGCTCAAGTTGGCCGTGGCGCGGCGCGTGCCGGCGGAGGATGGCGCAATCCGCCGCTGGCTTCTGGCGTTGAATATCGCCCTAATTCCGCTGGTGTTGCTGTCCGGCGTTCTGACCGACATCTACGGGGCGCGGTCCATTCTCGTGGCCGGCTCCGCGATGCTGGCGGTGGCACTGGTCAGCCTGAGTCTGCGGCCGATCTATCCGCACGCCTTCGCGTCGATCCTACTGGCAGGCTTCGGCGCTTCCGCCCTGGGCACGGCCAGCACCGTGCTGATGCCGCGTGTCTTCTTCGTAACCGATGAAACCTCGGCCGCCCTCAATCTCGGTTATGTTTTCATCGCTCTGGGTGCCTTGCTGACGCCCGTGCTAACCGACATTTTGCTGGAGAAGATCGAGCTGCGCCGGACGCTGGCGGTGCTGGCTCTCTTGGCGCTGATACCCGCGTTTCTCGGCGTGTTTCCCAGCAGCGAGCATTGGCAGATCGCGGCGCCTCCCGACAACCCTTCTTCCTTGTTCGCCCAGGCGTCAACCTGGTCGGCGGCGTTGGTATTGTTCTTCTATGCTCCGCTGGAGGCGGCCATTAGCTTGTGGGCGTTCACGTTGCTGGCGGAACGCGAGCAGGACGAGCGCGAAGCGACGGGCTTGCTGTCCGGCTTCTGGGTCGCCTTCGTGGCCTCGCGGCTGCTGGTCGCCCTGGCGCAGCACATGGATTTCTTGACGGAGTGGTGGGACCGCGTTCTGATCGTGGTGCCGCCGCTGTTGGCGGCGGTGCTGCTGGGCAACCTGGCCGGCGCGAGTCAGCGCGGCCGGCCGCGCACCGGGCTGATCTTGCTCGGCCTGCTGCTCGGGCCGGTCCTTCCGACGTTGCTCGGCTCGGTCTTCCGCGCGGCGCCCGGCGGGCAAGGCACGGCCTACGGTTTGATGTTCGCGGCCGGCTCGCTCGGCAGCGTCCTGCTGGCGCCTTTCGCCAAGCTGCGTTCTCAGCCGCCGTTGCAAGCGGCCCTGCGCGTGCCGATCTTCCTCGCCCTGCTCGTCACCGCGACCGCATTGGTGCTGGGATTGATGACACCTTGATGTCTGCACTCCAGACACCTCATCGCCCTTTTTCCCACTGACAAGCTAAAAGTAGTTAAGTACTCCCTTATGGTCTGTTTTGACGTACAGGGGATCCTGAGCTACGGTTAAACGGACCTTTCTCGTTGAAAACAAATGGCCATCTCTTCCGGAGATCCGTCTCATGATGCCGTTGCGATTGATTGGGTTGATGGTGGTGGTCTTCCTCATTTCGTTACCGGCAACTTTTCTCATGAACGCCGGCCCGTCGATCTGGTCGTTCTCTTCGGACGCTGACGAACCAGGAGAAGAGAAAGAGGATCGGGATGATCCCGTTGTCGATGTTCTGTGTCTCAAGGCCATGAAGGAGGTGGGTGACGGGAACCACGCCAAGGCCATCACCATCTATACGAAGGCGATCGAACGCGGCCCCAAATATTCATTCTCTTATCTTGGTCGCGGCGATGTTTACCTGCTTCAAGGCGATCTCGACCGCGCTTTGCAGGACTACAATCAAGCAGCACGCCTCGATCCCGACAATCCAGCTGCCCGTGAACGCCTTGAGATTATGCGAAAGGCGCAAGCCGAGAAGTAAAGCAGGTCACGCGGATGGGCAGGCCAATTACACAATCGAATCAAGCATTCGTCTGGGAAAACGTGTAATCGAGATCGATGTCTAAGGCTTGGCAATTCCACGGTATTCGGCGAGCATCTCCGGGGTAGCGGGATAGATGCGCGGCGGCCCGACGTTGACGCCTGGTGCGAGAGGGAAGCCGGGCGAAGGCGGCGTCGGTACGACCTCGAAGCGATGCGAGTCGTTGGGATCGGGGGATTGCAGCGGCAAGAGGTAAAGACCGGGGCCAGCATAGTCCGGCGGGGGATTCGCCTCTTTTGCCAATGGATCCGGTACGGGCCGGCAGCGGTCGATGCCCTCGACATGAATCGTCTCATCCGGCTTCACGGGGGCGCCCGATTTCGGAGAAAGCACTTCCTTGACAACCACTTTCTCGCCCTTTTCGCCGCTGACCTCGGCGACGACATCGAGCGTGGAAACAAGAAACTGCGGGCGCGATAACGTGAGAGGACGGCCCTCGAACGCGCCGCGGAGACCGCCGGGCGTGTGGGGGCGGCACACCACCAGATAACCGAGATAACCAAGCCAACCCAGGAACAATGCCACCGCCAGGATCAACCGCGCCGCAACGGGCTTCATGACCCTTCCTCCACTTCTTCCTTGACCTCGATGCGATAATCGCGCACCAGCACCTGGTCGAGATCGTATACGTCGCGGAAATCGTCGCGGCAGTCCTCGGCGGTCTTGCTCATGAGATTGGCGGCAACAAGATTAAACACGATCTCGCCGATGTCGGCGGTCCGGTTAATGCCCCATATACGGAAGACCGTGCGGGCCATCAGCCCGAATTCGCGCAGGGCGAGATCGCGGATGCCTTCCAGCAATTGCGGGCCGCTGACGTGATAATCCGCCTCGCCGGCTCCTTCGCGCGGCGGCACACGGCCAAGCATCCGTTGCGTGTGCGCCAAGGCGGCGAAGACGAATTCGTACGCCTCGTAAGCGTAACGCGGATCACCGCGAACCACCTCGTCGAGTTTCGGATGATGCATAGCGGTTTTCGGTTTTCGGTTTTCGGTTTTCGGTTTCCAAGTTCAATTTCCGGTGTTTTCTTTACCGAAAACCGAAAACTGAAAACCGAAAACCGATTTATTTTCCCAAGCGCGTGAGGATCTCGGCCGCGGCCACGGGGAGGCGGCGGCCATCCTCGAACTCGATCAGCAGACGGCGGGCCAGCACTTCCTGAGCCAGCACGCGGCCCTGACCTTTTTGCGTCAGCACTCGGCTGCCAACCGGCGGCAGCGACGCCTGGAACTCCTCGTACACGTCCTGCTCGAAACGCAGACAGCACTTCAGCCGGCCACAGCGGCCGGAGATTTTCGAGGGATCGAGCGTGGATTTTTGCAGCTTGGCCATGCGCATCGAAACCGGCGGCATCGTCACCATGTGCGTGTTGCAACAGACCGGCTTGCCACAATCGCCGTAGTCGGCTAACAGCTTGGCCTCGTCGCGCACACCAATCTGCCGCATCTCGATGCGCGTCTGGTATTCGCGGGCCAGGTCTTTGACCAGCTCGCGGAAATCCACGCGCTTCTCGGCCAAGAAATAGAAGATGATCCGTTCACCGCCGAATAAATGCTCGACATCGACCAGCTCCATCTGCAAGGAGCGCTGCTGCACGAAGCGGCCGCACGTCTCCAATTCGTGTCCCTCGGCTTCGCAGAGCTTCTCGCGCTGAGCGCGATCTTGTTCGGTAAGCAGGCGGACGATTCGTCCGCGCGTCGGCTCATCGATCAACTCCACGGCGCTCGGCGTGGCCGGACAGAGAAGCTGCCCGATCTCCAAACCGCGCTCGGTGCGGACGATGACCTCCTGGCCGCGCGCGTAGCCATCCAATTCGGCGTCAAAGGTGCCAAGAAAGCGCATGGCGCCATGCCGCACGATCCACGAAGACGCCATGATGTCACTCCGAGCCAGGCGTTCCCACACTCCTCATGGCCCATTCTAAAGGACCACGGCGGGAAGAAAAGAGCATTACGGCCGGTATGGAACATGATACAGTGATTGGTTGGCACGCTTCGCAGAAGCGTCGCGGCCCTCCGGCGCTTCTACGAAGCGCCCCTAACCTCCATATCGGGAGGCATTCATGATTCCTCTTCATCCATTGCTCCCCTCGCGCGTCCGGCGAACCGCCTTCACGCTGCTGGAATTGTTGGTGGTGATCGCCATTATCGGCGTCTTGTTGGCTTTGCTCTTGCCCGCGGTGCAGAAGGTGCGCGAGGCAGCCGCGCGCATGAAATGCCAGAACAACCTCAAGCAAATCGGCCTGGCCCTGCACTCGTTCCACGACAGCAACGGTTTTTTGCCTCCCGGCATGGCCACCGAAGGAGACAAGCAGGATTGCTATCACACTGGCTTCACGTATCTGCTGCCTTATCTTGAACAGGTCAACCTCTATCGGCTGTATCAGATGGACAGGCAATGGTACGACCCGGCCAATTACGCGGCCGTGGAGCAACAGGTGCCGATCTTTTTCTGTCCCAGCAATCGCACAAGCGGTGCTCTCGACCTGACGCCGATCATCCAACAATGGGGCGCATCCATGCCGCCCTTTGTCGGCGCTTGCGACTATGTTTTGTGCAAGGGGGCCAACGCTTGCCTTGCGGCCGATCCCTCCGGGATTCCGGCGCAGGCGCGAGGCTTGTTCAATGAGTCGCTACTCGACTCCTCTGTCGATGCCCAAGGGGGAGCATCTACGGTGCCCATCCCGCGGCAGGCGGTGCGCTTCGCCAGCATCACGGATGGCTTGTCCAATACGATGGCTGTCGGCGAGGCGGCGGGCGGCAATCCTTTCTATGTTGTCGCCGATATCAACAACCTGAGTCAGCCGGCCGTGGAACCGTTCGTCAACGGCCCGGCCAAGATGGATCAAGCCTGGGGCGCCGCCAGCGTGGGCGATGCGTCGCATCCGTGGTATGCCGGCATCCTCGGCGTCACGGCACAAATTGGCTTTGGCCCCAACCCGATGGATGAGCCAATGAACCGCCGGCCGGGCATGCCGACCCTCATCGGCGGCGATTCGACCGGTGCCAATGCCGCAGGACTCGATCGCGTCAGCGGTTTTCGCAGCATGCACTTGATCGGCTGCAATTTCTTGTTCGCCGACGGCAGCGTTCACTTCTTGCCGCTGTCGATCGATCCGGTTGTTTATCGCGCCTTATCCAGCTACGGCGGCGGCGAGGTCTTTTCGAGCGCGGACTATTAACCGCGGAGGACGCCATGCGCCGGCTGTTTTTTCGTAGGACGGCCTTCCCAGGCCGTCCGGACGGCCTGGGAAGGCCGTCCTACAGCTGCATCGCCATGCGCCGGAGATGGGCAGTCTGCTTGCTGCTGGCGTTTCTGTCCGGATGTGGACGCAGGCCGCCCTACGCAGGCCGCAGCGTCGCTGAGTTGCAAGCGATGCTCGATGATCCCAGTCCGACCGTGCAAGCGCAGGCAGCCTACGGCTTGAGTCTGCATCACGCGAAAGCGCGTCCCGCGCTGCCGGCCCTGACGCGCACACTGCGTTCCCCCGATGCACTGGTGCGGCAACAATCGGCGCTAGCGCTGGGAGAGATCGGCGCGGAGGCGGAGGAAGCGGTCCCGGCTTTGATTGAGGCACTGCATGATGCCGAATGGTCGGTTCGTCGTCAGGCCGCGCTCGCCCTGGGACAGATTGGCCCGCCGGCCCGCGCCGCTGAGAAGGAACTGGTCCACTGTCAACGCGATCACAATTCCCTCGTCCGCAAAGCCGCCGGACAAGCGCTGGCCAAAATCAAGTGAGGAGTGAGGAGAAAGAGTGTTCTCCTCACTCAACCACCGCGCCGAATGCGTCATCCATCCTTGTGGAAGACGGGCTGCTCCTTCTTTGGCAATTTGAGTTCCTTTGGCAGGTTCGGCAATAATCTTTTCGTCATCGTCTCATCCTTGCCGATCCCGGAGCCGTCCACGAAGGTCCATGTCGTGCCTTTGTTGGCGGAAATACCAAGCAGAAACGATTTCATCGTGGCACTGCCGCCGGGGACTTTCATCTCCAGGGTAAACGGAACGATCGTGTAGACATCGGAACCGCCGGCCACAAGAGGTGAGGCATCCTCGACCTTGGCGGAGCGAAATTCGATCCCCCGCGACTTCATTTCCTTGTATCCGGTCTTCATCGCGGTGACCATTTTTTCGCGTCCGCCCATCTGATCGACCACTTTGGGATAGGTGAAATCCGCGATTTTCTCGAAGTCGCCTTTGACCGTGGCCTGGGCAATTTCGTTGGCCTTGCGCTTGGCCACGCTTTCGGGCTTGTCCTCGGCAATCACGACGGGGACACAGAAAGCCAGAAACATGAGCGATGAGGCAAGTCGAATTTTCATGGATACTTCCTTGGAAAAGGGTAGTCGAGAGTCCTTTAGCTCGATCCGGCGAATGAAATCGTCAAGGTGGATCCCTTGCGATCCTCCTTTTTGATTGATTTCAGTGTGTTGCGTATCTCACCTACGAAGCCGCCCCGTTCCCCGAGGACGAGGCTGTGTGAAGTTCCTCAACACGAACGATATGAAGCAGCGAACAGTATTCCACGCGCTCCACTACTCCTGTCCCCGGATCCGGCATCACTCCGATATCCACGCGCGACCGCAGGACGATCACGTTATCCGGATGGCGAATATCGTAAGTCTGCCCATCCGTGGTGTGAAGGCGCAGCGGGATGAACGGGCGACGCCTCAACAGTTGCACCAGTTCCTCGGGCCGCACGGTGGCTCTCCGAGAGATCAACGGATCTCAACGGCGGTATTCTAACCAAAACAATCCATACGCTCCAAGCCACATCCTCAATGATTGAACTGGAAAGCCTTGGCATTGATGAACGCCCACGCCAGATCCTGCGCACCGGGCAGGCGCTTATCGACCGGCATCGGATGTTCCGCAACCAGCTGACGCAGACGCGACAGCTCCGGGTCCAGCGAACGATAGTAGTTCGTCAGCTCCGTCTTCTGTTGCGGCGTGCGCTTGGCCGGCTCGATGCCGAGGATCTTCACGACGGCCGCGGGCGGGCCTTTGAGCGAGAGCGTCTTGCTGGTGGTCAGCGATACTCGGAAACGACCGATTGTGTGCTGGGTGCCGAACGCTTGAAACATCGTCACCGTCAGCGTCGCGCCCGTTGGCAGCGATAGCGGCGCCGCCAGCTCGAAGTAGGCCGTGTGCGGCTTGCCGAACTCGGGAGCGACGGCCCAGCCAGTCGCTCGGTTGTTGTCGATGGCGCCGGCGACCGCCCAGTCATTCTGGGAGAAATCGGCCTGGGCGTTCTTCAAGGCGATCGGTTTCGCCTTCTTCTCACCCGGCAGAGTGAACGATAGCGTAAACTCGTTGAGCACGAAATTACCGTTGGTAGCGCGGCCCGGACCCTTCGCCGGCAGACTCGCATCGGGCAACACTTCCAAACGAATGGCCGTGATGCCGTTTAGCTTCGTCTGCGCCGTGATCGTGTAGGTATCCTTTTCGGGGTTCTTGCCGCTCAGCAGCAGCGAACCGTCCATCTGGGGGGTAAATGTCGCTCCACCCTTGGAGTCGGCCTTGACGATCTCCAGCGGCGTCCATGTGGGGGGGATCGTGCGTTTGACTTGCTCTTCCCACTGCGCTTGCCGGGCGTCGAGCGATTTCTCGTAAGCAACGAGGGCGGCTTGATGTTGCTTGGCTTCGGCGACCAGCGATTCATACGTCTTTTCACCGTCTTTGAGCGTCTGCAAGCCGAGTTGCAATTCCGCCTTGGTCGGCAAGCGGCCGAGGAAGGCGAGGAACAATTCCTCGACGACTTTAGCATCATCTTTCTCGGCGGCAACGAGCTTGGAAAGACGATTATTCGGATCGTGGATGGCGGCGGCGGGGACCGGCCCATTCGCCAGGTTGAGAACGGAACCGAGCATCATCGTCGGCGAGCGCTCGCATTCGCAGGCGCTCTCGCGGGCCGGTTTGCCGAACAACACGAAGAAACCGCCCGGCACATCCTCTTGCGAATCGAGCAGCTGCGCCGCTCGCGCCCCCGGCGGCAGGCCCGGCAGCCGGCTCAGCGATCCCGTGGCTCGATGGATCGAGTCGTACAGCACCTCGGCCGGCAAGCGGCGAGCGAGGGCATGCGAGTAATTGATATTGTCGTCGCGATTGAAGGCGTTGGTTTGCACCGATTGTTGATAGACGCGCGATTTGCAAATCGTCCGCAGCATGTGGCGGACATTGAACCCACTCTTGATGAAATCGTCGGTCAGCGTGTCGAGGAGAGCGGGATTGGTCGGCGGGTTGCCGGCGCGAATGTCATCGATCGGCTCGATGATACCGGCGCCGAGCAAATAGCTCCACAGGCGGTTGACGTAGCTCTTGGCGAAATAGGGGTTGTCTTTCGACACGACCCAATGGGCGAATTGTTCGCGGCGGCTGGCGCTCGACGGAGCGAGATCCTTGTGCAAATAGGGGAAGATTGGCTTCGCCAACTGCCCCGTGCGGAGGTGCGTCACTTCACCGGCTTTCACGTCCTCGATGATCTCGGCAAGCGGCGTCGCGCCCTCAACCTCGGTGCCGCCGACTCGCCGCCCCTTGAACTTGGGATCTTCCTTGCGGCCGACCTGGGCGAAGAATGCCGCCGTCTCATAATACTGGTCCTGCGTCCAGCGCTCGAACGGGTGGTCGTGGCATTTGTTGCAATTGAAGCGGACGGCCAGGAACAGCTGGGTCGTGTTCTCCATGACCGCGCCGGGATCGCGCAGAATCTTGTAATAGCTGGCGGCCGGCTGCTCCAGGTTGGAGCCGTGGGCGGTCAAGATGTGGTAGACGAAGCGATCGTAGGGAACGTTGTCGGCGATGGCCAAGCGGATGTAATCGCGGAACCGCTTGGCCCCTTCTTCGCCGAGGAATTTACGGTTGACTTGCAACAAGTCGGCCCATTTGTTCGTCCAATGCTCGATGAATTCGGGACCGCCGACCAGCCTGTCCACCAGGGCGTCGCGCTTGACGCGCATGGACCGATTGTCGGCCAGGAACGCCCGGATGTCCGCCGGCTCGGGCGGCAGGCCGGTCAGGTCGAGATAGATACGGCGAATGAACTCGGCATCGGTGCATAGTTCACTAGGCAGGATCTTCATCTGTTTCAGCTTGGCATCGACGAGCTTATCGATGTAGCTGTATTCCGGCACGTCGTGCCACGCATAGCCTTTGCGCTCGCCCATGATGACGATGCCGGCGGCGGCATAAGCGCCCTCATAACGGGCGAGAATCGTGGTCTCGCCGCGTCGCACGGCCGTCACCGTACCGGCGCGATCGACCGTGGCCACCTCGGTGTTGCTGCTCTCCAGAAACGCAAGCGTGCTGACATCGCGAACGCTGCCGTCGGTGTACGTGGCGCGGACGGCGATTTGTTGCTTCATGCCCGGCAGAGGGATGACCGAGCTTTTCGGCAACACTTCCAAACTCTGCACGCGCGGACTATTCAGATCGAGTTTGACGCCATCGGCGATCCAGCTACGGAGCAGCTCATAGAACGGATCGCCTGGCTGCGTCAGCACGCCGCCGACGTGAGCGACGGTGCCGGTGCATTTGAGCAGCATCAGGCTGGCATCCGGAGCGGCCCGGTTGAAGCGCCGGCCCTTGAGGTCATCGGTCAGCGAGCGATGATCGAAGAGAGGATCGTAGCCGCGCAGCGACAGCTTGAAACCGTTCTTCCCCTTCGCCGCGCCATGACACGTCCCCGCATTGCACCCCATGCGCGAAAGCGCCGGCATCACATCGCGCACGAAGCTGACGTTGTACTTCTCCTTCTGTCCCTTCACTTCGACCGGCAGCGCCAACGTTTGTCCTTGCAAAGTGATCTTGAGGTTGCCTTTGCCATCCGCGACGGGACGGACGACGCCGGTGGCATTGACGCGAACGAGCTGCGCCGGGGCTTCGATTTTCGCGATCCGGGTCACGTCGATTTGCCCGCCATCGGCCAGCTGCGCGGTCAGTAGGAGCTGACTATATTCGAAAGGCGTTTTCAATTCGACCCGCGGCGGCTGTGCTTCCAGCTTGATGATCTTGGCGCCGGGCGGCAGCGTCTCCGCCGGTTCGGCATTTGCCATCGCGGCAGCCAGAGCGAACGTCAGAACGGCGAGGGAATAGCGAATCATAGCAGTCCTCAAGATGTTTCTCTGGCTCTCGTAGCCGACCGAACCGACAACTGGCGAATCGTCTGCATCCGGTGATGGAGGGATACTCTGGGCGGCAAGGGCGATGCGGTGGGTGGATCAATCAATGGGAATTATCATCGCAGATGCGAGGGCGGGCATCAAGTGTTTATCTCAGCAAATCGGAGCCATGGAGCCGCGACCGTTAGGGAGTGGCATTGAGATTTGTAAGCACTTATGCTATCATCTCAAACGCGGTGAGGGAAAGTCTTGCGCCAGGAAGGCTGTATGCGATGAAGTTCACCACGCTCATTCCCACGACGTGGAACGACGGCACCCCGATCAAGTCAGCCGTTTTGGAGCGCGTTCTCGATGCCCTCTGGCGTCCGTTTCGGGCGATGACCAAGGACGGCTACATGACAGGGCACTGGATAGACGAAGACGGCACAGAGTTCACGGACGTCTGCCTCAAAGTGTTCATCGAATGCGATCGTAGCCGACTCAATGAGGCGATCAAGGCGGTCAAGCGAGTGGGTCGCCGCTTGCATCAACGAGCGATGTACTTCGAGGTCGATGGCTACGACGGCGTGCAGATTCTGCGAATCGAGTAAGCGGCGAAGCGCCTTATCTGCCAGAGGAGAAACAATGGTTGCGAAGAAGAAATCCAAGGTCAACCCCCGAATCGTTGCCAAGGCCCGGCAAGTGCTGGAGTTTGCTCAAGAGCGCGCCGCCAAGGCTGCGGACTGGATCGAGTTGAGCAATGCCCTATTTGGTCTGGGCGGCAAGGCGACGGAATCGTTCTCTACCGAGTCCGAGCGAACGGCCTTCTGCCGCACGGAGGAATACAAGCAAATCCTTGCCCTTATGGATACCCTGCCTCATCCGCCGGTGAAGGGATTCGTGGACATGATTGCCTCCGCCAACGGGGCCATCAGCGTGCGTTTGCCGCGCTCGGTCCATGCCGCTCTCTTGGCCGAGGCCAAGGCCGAGGGCGTCAGCTTGAACCAGCTGTGCGTGGCCAAACTCATCGCTCAATTGCGGGCGGTGGTTTAATCAGTATCTGTAGCGATGGCTGGCATGCCCTGCTACCAGGGAATAGTGCGGATTCATGACGGCAACTGACGGACAAGATCGGCCGATCGTATCGTGGCGGCGCGAAGCTCCGCATCAACCAAAGTATTTAGCTCGGCTTGCTCCTGGGGCGGCATCGAGGCGCCTGCATCGCGCGCTGCACCCCAGCGAGCCAGAAGCTCGGCTAACCGCTGTTGCTGCTCGGCAGTAAAGAGATGGTCCGGCTGCATGGGCTGGAGAACGATCAAGGTGGTCTGCTCCGGCCCATTCAGTTGCGCCCGCACCGCATCGAGGGCTTGGCCGACGGTTGCTCCGCTCGATTGCACATCTCCGGCGATGGCGCGGTAACTTGCCGGCGAGCCTTGCGGATTGTCGGGAACGATGGCAATGGTCGTCATGGATCGAACCTCCTGCTGAGGACGTAATCCTATTTTACTGCCGGGATCTTCAGAAGGCATGCTTGGTCTTAATGGCTTAAAAGCGATCATCTTCACACAGGACCAACTGCGACTGCACGAGACTAGAAAAAGGCAAAGTCGAGCTTATCAGCGAATCACAAATTTTTCGATGTCGTCGATCGCATCTTGCACTTTTCCTGCGTAGCGTTGGTCGGTAGCAACTTTCTGAAGAGCCGGAACAACCAGGTCTAAGTCGATTGATTGGTTGACTCTCGCAGTGTGAGCGAGCGAGAGTATTGCAGCCGAAACCACTACCTCGCTGGTGTTCGATAAGAATCGAAGACCGTGCTGCTGAACCCACTCCCAATCGTGATCGTGCAAACCGATTGCGATAAGGGTTCTCGCAATCCTGAGCGGATCGTCGCTCTCAAATACAGCTTCCGCCTCACTATGAGAGACCGGGTCAATCTCTTCGTATTTTAAGGTGCCCATCGCCTGTTTTTGCTTTTCCGCGTGACCACCTCGGCTCGAATAAATCCTCTCCGAAAATCCGGTGCCAGTTCATTCTTTCGTGAGGAACCGTCACTGGTTTTCCTTTCTCCAATTATCCAATTTTCATTCACCGTGCCTGCGCCGTCCGGGTCAGCGGCACAGGGATGAACTCCTTGATGATCTTGCCCGTCTTCGCATCGCTCAAGCGCACCACGCCCTCGAAGCCGGCGGAGGCGACGACCTGGCCGTCGGGTCGAAACGAGACCGAGTAGATCGGCCCGATGCCCGTTAGTTTCGAGACAACCTTGCCGTCCGCGGTGTGATAGACGCGCAGCTCGCCGTTGCCGTCGAGGCTGCTACCGGCGGCGAACTGGCTGCCGTCGGCGCTGAAGCCGAGCGCGTAGACCAGGCCCGGCATCTTCTCGTACTCGCGGATTTTGTTGGCATCGTCGCCGATGACGCGCTTGGTGGTGCGGTGCATCTTGTACAGACGCGGTACGCCGTCGTCGCCGCCGATGAGCAACTCGTCGTACCATTTCTCGCTCTGATCCGTGCCGGCGGCCGTGTTCTTGACCTTGGTGTCGCGTTTGACGGGATTGCGGGCCACGGCCAACAAGCCGCCCTTGAGAGCGCCCGGCGTGATGCTGGTGACGTTGTCGATGAAGCGCTGCGTTGCCACTTCCGTCAGCTTCATCGAGCGATCGCGACCGACGGAGACGAGATAGGTCGAGTCCTTGGAGAAGACGGTGCCCAGCACCCAATCATCGTGGGCGCCCTGGTAGAGCACCTGCTTGCCGGTGGCGCTGTCGATGGCGCGGACCGTGTTGTCGGCGCAGCCGAAGGCCAGCTTGCCGCCGTCGTGCGACCAGCTGACGCCGTAGACCGTATCGTAGGTTACGGATACGGATAGTCTCAATTTGCGCTTGTCCAGGTCCCAGACCTGGATTTCGCCGAAACGTCCCGGCGAACCGCCGGCGACGGCCAGCCGTTTGCCGTCTGGCGAGAAGGCAATCGATTCAATGCGCTCGGACTCGCCAACCAGCCTGCCGACCAATCCGGAGCCATCGCCCTTGTGCAGCAAAACCTCATGATAGCCGGAGACGGCGAGAAGCTGGCCGTCGGGGGAGAAGGCAACGCAGCTCAAGTCCGGCGACAGTGCATAGACCGGCGGATGCTCGGCGTCCACGATGCGCTCTTGCGTTTTGGGCGTGTCGTTCTTCGCACCGGCGGCGATCCATTTCTTGATGGCGTCAATGTCGGCCGCGGATAACGGATCCTTGCCCTTGGGCATGGCCGGCTTCTTGCCCTCTTTGGGCAGGATTTGTTCGATGCCCAGGCTCTGTTCGGGATGATTGGGCACAATGCCCGGTTGTTCGTGATCGCCCTTTTTGAGCAGGTCGGCGTAGCTGGTCATGACGTAGCCGCCCTGCGGTTTGGCCGGCTGATGGCAGCCCTGACAATGCTGCTGAAAGATGCGGCGAATGTCCTTGTAGTAGCTTACGTCCTTGTCGGACGGCTCGGCGGCGACGCCGGCCGAGACGGACAATGCCAGCAATCCAACGACTGCGAGAAGAGATCGACGCGAATTCATGAAGTATTCCTTGGAAGGCTGAAATCATCGGAGCGGCGAGCGGGGTCGCGTAAGCGCCCCGAGAGAAGCACTCGGGGCGCTTACGCGACCCCGCTCGCCAGGTCGTGTTATAGGCAGGTCCCAAGCGGCAGCGAGGGTTAGAATATCTTTGCAGAACGGCGAGCGTTATTCAAGGAATTCCCGGCGCGAAAACTCATTTTGTCGCCCGGCGCAGATCGTTGGCCAAAAGCTCCTCGATCAGTTCAACGACTCCTTGCCCCTCCGCGCCGGCGGTAATGATCTCGGCGGCTATCTTCAGCATCGGCAGGGCGTTGGCCACCGCCGCGGAGCAACCGCACATCGTAAGGAAGGCATGATCGTTTTCGGCATCGCCGACAGCCACGACATTGTGCGGCGACAGGCTCAGCTCATGGAGCGCGGCTTTCAAACCGGTGGCCTTATCGACGCCAGTGGGCAGCACCATGACCGAGTCTTTGTTGAAAATGACCTGCAATTCCAATCCGAGATTGGCGATGGTTTGAAGGACGATCATCTCATAGGGACGAAAAGTGGCGACAATCGTTCGGCCTACATCGAGAGGATTGACGCCTTGGTCGCGCAAGGTTTGGAGGAATTCTTGGGGAGGGGGCGAAGCCAAAAGCTCCTGATCGCGGGTCGCGGGGCGGTAAAGCACGCCGCCGTTCTCGGCCACGACTCGATCAAAGAGGTCCAGGTTTGGGCAAATGCTCCGCAACTCCTCCAGCTCGCGGCCCGTGACGAGGATGAGCTTTCGTCCGGAGGTTTTTAGCCTGTGCAGCGCCTCCCACGTTGGCTCGGCCACCGTGCCGCCCGAAGCCAAGGTGCCATCGTAGTCGGTAGCCAAAGCCAGATAACGCATAAAGTATTCTCCACGGAAACGGGGGGGGCGCTACACTGTTCTACATTCATTCTCGTTGCCACGCCCGTGTTTATCAAACACAGGCACGACCAACACACCACCTGGACGAACACTTCATGGACGATTCCTGGTATTCCATTACAGCGATTCGTATCCGAGCCTGAAGCGTTAGCGAAGCCGGTCTTCGCGAAGACGGCCTTCGCTTACGCAGGTTCGGAAACAAAAATTTCGAGAGAAGTGCATCGAAAGACTATTGTGCGGGCAATTCATTCTATAGAGGCCGAATGAACGGCCACAAAGGAAATCCGATGGCGGCGAGACCCATTAACGAGGTCGTCGAGTACTTGCGCCGAACTGTGCTCCTGCACGACGGGGCAGGCTTGACCGATGGGCAACTCCTGGGGTGCTTCATCGATCAAGGCGATGAAGCTGCGCTGGCAGCGCTGGTGCGCCGGCATGGCCCGCTGGTCTGGAGCGTTTGCCGCCGTGTCCTGGGCGATTATCACGATGCCGAGGATGCGTTTCAGGCGACCTTCCTGGTCCTTGTCCGCAAGGCAGCTTCGGTTAAGCCCAGGGAGATGCTCGCCAACTGGCTCTATGGCGTGGCCTCGCGCACCGCCCGGAAGGCCAAAGCGACCAGGATCAAAAGGCAGTTGCGGGAAAAGCAGACCGAACAAGCGCCCGAACCCGCCGTGCCGGAGCTTGAAGAAGGGAATGACGTGAACTACCTGCTTCACCAGGCGTTGACCGGTTTACCCGACAAGTTCCGAGCCTCGTTAATCCTGTGCTATTTGGAAGGCAAGACCCGCATGGAGGCAGCTCGGCAAATGGGTGTGCCGGAAGGCACCCTGGCAGCGTGGCTGGCCCGAGGGCGGGCCATGTTGGCGAAGCGGCTGACCCGGCGTGGACTGGCGCTGCCAGCCAGCGCCCTTGCCGCGACCTTGGTGCAGAGCATGGCCTCGGCGACCGTGCCGGATTCGCTGGCGTCTTCGACAATCCAAGCCGCTTCGTTCTTGGCGGCGGGGCAAACCGTCTCTGCTGTCGTCTCAACTCGTGTCGTCGCCTTGATGGAAGGAGTGATGAAAGGGATGTGGGCAACCAAACTCAAAATGACAACGTCGGTCGTATTGGCGGTCATCGCGGCGGCCGGTCTGGGTTCGGGCGCGCTGGCCTACCGTATGCAAACTGTCGAGCCTGAAACCGCGATCAATACGATACAACCCAATGAACAACAACCGCCGGCTAAGAATGACACACTGCCGGACCAAAACCCGCTCGCGGCTGCAAAGAACACCGAGAATGCGGAGAAGCCGATCGAATCGCCGGCACCGGCATCTTCGTCGCGCAACGAGTGGGCTGCAAAGAAAACCGATGACGAGGAAAGGCTGATCGGATCGGGCAAGGAAGGCAAGAAAGAGATCAAGGTTGTCGGCTTCGACGGGCTGAATATTCAGCTCCCCATTCAGGTCGTCGTCAAGCAGGGGAAAACCTTCAGCGTGGTGATAACCGGCGATGACAATTTGCTCGACATTCCCAAGGTTGACAAGGAAGGCCAGATGCTGAAATTCACCAAGGACAACAGGTGGCGATCCTGGACGACCAAGCAACCTTTGACGGCGCAGATCACCATGCCGTCCCTCAATAGCGTGCATGTGGGTTCGGCCTCCAAAATGAAGATCGAAGGTTTCAAATCCAGCAAGGATTTCAATGCCACCGTTTCGGGAGCGAGCAACCTTGAAGTCTCGATCGAGGCCAAGAACGTAAAACTGGATGCGAGTGGGGCAAGCAAGATAAAGCTCAAGGCATCTGGGGATTTCAACGCTGCACTCTCGGGAGCAAGTAATGTGGAGGGATCGATCGAGTCCAAGACCGTGAAACTGGACGCGAGCGGTGCAAGCAAAGCGAAACTCAACGGATCCGCCAAGACGGCCACCCTCTCTGCATCCGGCGCTAGCAGGCTTCAGCTAGGAGATATACCTCTGGAAACGGCCAACGTGAAACTCAATGGTGCCAGCAGTGCAACGGTCAGCGTTAAAACGAAACTCGATTACTCGATGAGCGGTGCTTCCAGCCTCCACTATCAAGGCGATCCCACCATCGGCCAGGCGCGCTCTTCGGGCGCCTCGTCCCTCCGGCGCGGTACAAAGTAACCCCCCTTTCCACGGCGATACGTGGACTCCCTACGGGGATTAGTGCGTCGAATGACTACCAACATCGACGCATGAACCCGTAGGGAGCGGCTCTCCTCTCCTCCTCTTGACATCTCAGTCATTATGTCTTAGCCTGTACTCAGTCATTATGTCTGAGAAAGGCAATTCATGACGCGCGCTTAAGAAAGCCAAGCGCAGAATGGAGAATCCAGCATGCGATGTACCTCTATGACCCTTTTCTTCGTCCTGCTCACCCTGGTCATGACTCAATTGGTAGTATCCCATTTCCTCATGTCCGAGTTTGATATGGCTACGGAGTATCCCACAGGCCGAGAATGGGAGGAGCATCGCAAACAGTCTGACGAACTGGAAAAGAGGATGCTGGAGTGCCAAGACCCGGTAGAGCTTGAAAAGCTCTATCTCCAACACGCCGCGTTGATCGAAAAATGGAAACAACGAAACAAAGCTACCCCCTGAACAGGAGCGAATCCTGATCAAAGAGTGCCGAGGGGGTGTCTCACTCGGGGAAGTTATCCACACCCAACTGCTGGTCTAAGTCTGAAGACATAATTCCCTGTCCCGTCCGAGCCGCGCACGCAGGAGTTGTAGAGCCGCGACCGTGAGGGAGCGGTTTCTTCTCCGCTCCCTTACGGTCGCGGCTCTTCGCGGCACTTACTCCGCTGCGCTGCGTGCGCGGCTCGGATGAAATCGCTACGCAATCCTGTCCAACTGCTTAGTTCCCAAATTTGGAAAGTCCAATAAAGTAACCACGCGAGGTGCCTGTAGCGCCGCTTGCAATAAGTGCAAGAACGAGGGAGAACGAGCGAACTAAAGGAAGAGCCTCCATCCCATTTCACGTCATGAGAGGAAAGCCATGAGATCCCTTCACTCTATCTTCGGTGTTGTTCTGTGTCTTGTGTTGCCCAATGCAGCGGCAGTGTCGGCCAAGCCGCCGGACCTGATTCCGCGCGAGGTGTTGTTCGGCAATCCCGAACGGAGTACCCCGCGCCTGTCGCCCGACGGCAAAATGCTGGCCTACCTCGCCCCGAGTGACGGCAATGCCACGCAAGTCTTTGTTCGCACCATCGGCAAGAACGATGATCGCCAAATGACACACGATAAGAAACGCGGCATTCGCATCTACTTCTGGGCTTTCGATGGAGAGCACCTGTTGTATTTGCAAGACACCGACGGCGACGAGAACCACCACGTTTATTCGGTGAGCCTCAAGACCAAGCTGGTGCGCGATCTGACGCCGTTTCAAGGCATCCGAGCGGCGGGAGTGCATGCGGCGCCGGAGCATCCCCATGAGATCTTGGTGGGGTTGAACATCAAGAACCGCGCGAAGTTCGACGTGTACCGAATCCATCTCAACAGTGGAGCGCTCGAGTTGGACACGGAAAATCCCGGCACCGTGATGGACTGGGTCCCGGATGCCGATTTCAAGATTCGCGCCGCCCTCGCCACGACGCCCCAGGATGGCGGAACCGATCTCCTGGTGCGCGAGGCGGTCGATCAAAAATGGAAGAAACTGCGGCACTGGAGCTTCGAGGAATCCGGCAGCCCCGTCGGTTTCTCCAAGGACGGCAAGACGCTGTACCTGGAAGGCAATCACGATGCCAACACCTCGCGCCTGCTCGCGCTCGATCTGGCGACCGGCAAAGAAAAAGTGCTGGCTGAGGATGAGACCTATGATGTGGGCGGAGTGCTTGTCCACCCGACACGGCACACCATCCAGGCGGTATCGTTCAACCGCGATAAGGTGGAATGGAAGCTGCTCGACAAGGACATCGCCGAGGACTTCAAGGCACTGGCCCAGGTTCGTTCCGGCCAGTTCAGCGTTTCCAGCCGCGACCTGGCCGATAAGACCTGGCTTGTCGCCTACACCACCGACGACGCCCCCACCACCTATTACACCTATGACCGCGAGAGCCGGCAGGCGAAGCGATTGTTCAGCATCCAGCCCAAGCTGGAGGGGCTGTCGCTGGCGCCCATGAAGCCGATTTCGTTTCAATCGCGCGACGGGTTGACCATCCACGGCTATCTAACAACCCCCGTCGGCGTGGAGCCGCGTAATTTGCCGATGGTCCTGTTGGTCCACGGCGGACCGTGGGGACGCGATACCTGGGGCTTTAACTCCGAGGCCCAGTGGTTGGCCAATCGCGGCTACGCCGTTTTGCAGGTCAACTTCCGCGGCTCGGCCGGCTACGGCAAGAAATTCCTCAACGCCGGCAACCG
>DASRBG010000225.1:0-86907 GCA_035653735.1 Gemmataceae bacterium | reverse complement strand
CGCGCCGCTTCCGCTCGACTTAGCCCTTGCAAATAACAGCGGATAAAAGGCGTGCGGTATTTCTCCGGCAGCAGCGCGATTTCCTCTTCGACCAATGCTTGCACGTCACGCCAGGCCAATTCATCCACTGCTTCGGATGCGGGCGCCGGCGCTTGTCTTTCGTACTTGCGCCGCCGGGCCGCGTCGCGTTTCGCTTTCAACGACAAGCGATAGGCGACGCCATGCAAGAAGCCGGCCAGCGAAGCCGTATCGCGGAGAGAGGCGGCCTTTCTTGCCAACACGAGGAACGTCGCTTGGAAGGCATCTTCGGCATCCTGTTCGTGGCCAAGTACATGTCGGCACACGTTCATCACCAGCGTGCCATGCCGCCGCACCAGGGCGGTGAACGACGCTTCGTCGCCCTGCGTCACGAATGCGTGAAGCAGTTCATGGTCGCTGCATTCTTCGAGCTTCGGCGCAACGACGCGGCGGAGATGACGCAGAAGGGAAGACACGGAAGTGAGTGACACAGCTGGGTTCCTCCGGAGAGAGCGGTTTTATTATAGTTCCCCGCCGGTTGTTCTCCCTTCGCTGATTTCATGAAAAGATGGATCGCACTCTCCGAGTTGCTGCCGGTAAAATAACAAAGTTCGTATTTCCAGGGGACTGTCATGATCCTACCCGACTTTCTCACTCACGATGCCGATGATGAAATCCGTCTGACAGGGCATCGCATCGGACTGTACACCGTGGTGCGTCTCTACCGCGAGGGCAAGACGGCCGAGCAGATCGCCGAGGAGCTTGAGTCTCTGGGGCAAGCCCTGGTGTACAAAACGCTGGCTTTCTATCTGGAGAACCAGGTGGAAGTTGATGCCTACGTCGATACCTACAGGAAGGAGTTGGAGCGACAGGAAGCGTTGTATAGCAATAGTCCGGCGGCGTTCAAGATGAGGCATTTGCGGGAATTGCTTCGACAGGCCGACGAGCGGTTCGGTTCCGAACCGGGCTGGGCGACGGTCCCCGTCCAGGAAAAGATTCGGCGGATTGAAGAAGCAACTTCACCTCGGACGGTCTAATCATGCCCTTACGCTTCGTGCTCGATGAGCATTTGCGCGGAGGCGGCTTGTGGCAGATTATCCGTCAACACAATACTCATGGCATCGATCCCCTGGACATTGTCCGCGTGGGTGATACTCCCGATCTGCCACGAGGAACCCTCGATCCCGATCTGCTGCTGTGGGCCGAGCGAGAGGGAAGAATAATTCTTTCCCTCGATGTCAGTAGCTTGCCGGGGCACCTCGCTCATCATATTCAGCAGGGACACTCCTCGCCGGGCATCCTTCTCCTTCGCGCGAACGCATCTTTGACAGCCGTGCTTGGGGATCTGATTCTGACCGCTCATGCAGGCGATCAAGCGGACTTTCAGGATGCCGTTCGGTTCATCCCGTTCTAACACCCGGAAGTCTTGGCGCAACGATGAGAGCTCATTGCCGCGATTGATATCGACATCACCGACGAATCGGCAAATTCCGCATAAAGGGCGAGACGGGAAAAGCCGATAAGAGCGATGGTCGCTTGCAATTTCCGAACCCCGCGCGCCAGGAGTACCCTGCATGACGCAACCCATCTCTCGCCGCACGGTGTTGAAGGCAATGGCCGCCGGCGGCTTAGCGGCGCTGCCAGGCGTGCAGAGCGAGACCGAGGCCGGCCATCGAGCTTCCCCCGACTTGGTGGCCGGCAAGATGACCGGAGCGGCGGCGCTAGTGGCCACGCTCAAAGCTGAAGGCGTGCCGGTCGTCTTCGGGATTCCCGGCGCTCAGGAGAATGAGTTGTGGGATGAGATGAAAAGTCAATGCCTGCCGTATCTCCTGGTGACGCATGAGATGTCGGCGGCGTACATGGCCGACGGCGCGGCCCGCAGCACGGGCCGACCCGGTGTGATCGCCGTTGTGCCGGGACCTGGTGTGACCAATTCGCTCAGCGGCTTGGGCGAGGCGCGGCTGGACAGCGTGCCGATCGTGGCCATCGTCGGCGACGTGGCCCGCGGCGACAAATATCGCCCCTTCCAGGTCCACGAATTGCCGCAGGTCGGCCTGTTGCAGCAAGTGTGCAAGGGCGTTTTCGAGGTCGGCAACGCCTGCGAGATCCCCAACGCCGTGCATCAAGCGTTCCGTCTGGCCATGTGCGGCGAACCAGGACCGGCCGCCGTCGTCGTGCCCTATAATCTGCTCATCGATACATGTAAGTATGATTGTCCGCCAATGGCCCCTTGTGATCTGCCCTTTGATGAAGGGGCCTTCTTCTGCGCTCTGGAGCTGCTGCGGCGGCGCGGCTGCAAAGTCGGCATTTATGCCGGCATGGGCTGCATGGATTGTGGTCTAACGTTGGCGAATGTGGCCGAGGTGCTGCAAGCCCCGGTGGCCACGAGCGTCTCCGGCAAGGGCGTTATCAGCGAATGCCATCCGCTCGCCGTCGGTTGGGGCTACGGACCGCAGGGCACTTGCACCGCTGAGAAGGCTTTCAAAAAAGTGGACATCGTTCTCGCCATCGGCGTCCGCTATAGCGAAGTCTCGACGGCTTTCTATTCGATCCCGCAATCGCCGCACATCATTCACGTGGACATCAACCCAGAAAACATCGGCCGCGTCATGAAGACGGAGGTGTGCGTCAACGCCGAGGCCGGCGTGTTCCTGTCCCAATTGCTTGCGCACGCCGACGAAATCCGCCGGCCCCCGGACAACGATCTCGTCGCCTGCATCCGCAAATGGAAGTGCGAGGATGCTTGCGAGCATGCCAAGTGCTACGCGCGATGCGGCGTCGATCCGATGGCCTTCATCCTCGCCTTGCGCAAGTCTCTCTGTGCGAACGCGCTCGTCTTCATGGACGTGTCCTGTGCGGAGCATTGGGCCGCCGAAGCGTTCACGGTCTGCCAGCCGCGCACCTATTTCAATCCGACCGACAACCAGGCGATGGGCTGGTCGATCCCCGCCGCCATTGGCGCTCAGCGCGTCCACTTCGACCGCCAGGTGGCGACGATCACGGGCGATGGTTGTTTCCTGATGACGGCGATCGAGATGTCCACGGCGGCGCGTGAAGGACTGCCGGTGAAGTTCTTCATCCTCGATGATCAGGCGTATCACTATATGCAGGCGTTGCAGGTCAAAGCCTACCGCCGCACCACCGCGACGATGTTGGCCCACCTGGATTACGCCGCCTTCGCCAAGGCGATGGGTGTGGAGTACATCGAGATCAATGGTCCGGATGGCTTGTGCGGCGGCATCGGCGCCGCCCTGGCCCACGCGGGGCCGGTGCTGGTGCGCGTCATCACCGATTATGGCAAGCGTCCCGTCCGGTGGCTCGACGCCACGCGCAAACGCTATACCCAGGAACTCTCGACGGAGCAAAAACTGCGCTTCGCCGCCCGTCTCGGCTCGCGGGCGCTGCATCATCCGAATAATGATTGAACGCTGAGCCTGAAGCGTAAGCGAGGATCGGAAAGTCTTCTCTTCGCTCACGCTTCAGGCTCGGACAGTTGATAGTACAGCACTCTCGCCGCTCTCCGGCACCTCAACGTCGGTGAAGCCGGCTGCCCGCAAGCCATCGGCCAGCGCCGCCGCGCGTTCCGGCTCGCCGTGGACTAGGCGCACGTATCGCGTTGTGCCGGCCAATGGGCCGAGACTCGCCAGCAATCCAGCGTGATCGGGATGGCTGGATAAGCCATTAAGGACAACCACCTCCGCCTTGAGCGTCAGTGTCCGTCCGAAGATGTGAACCTCCGGCTGGCGTTCCACCAAGCGCCGGCCCAATGTATCCACCGCCTGGTAGCCGGCGATCAATATCGCACAACGCGGATCCTCGATGTTGTGTTTGAGATGATGCAGCACTCGGCCGGCCTCGCACATGCCGCTGGCCGAGATGATGACGCAGGGCTCGCGCATATGGTTCAGCGTGATGCTCTCATGCACTTTATCGATGTAGCGCACATGCTGCTCGCCGAATAGGTCGGGATGCTCGCTCAGCAAGCACAGCGTCCGTTCGTTGAAGCACTCGGGATGAGCACGGAAAACTTCGGTAGCCCGCAGTGCCATCGGGCTATCGACGAAAATAGGCAGGTCCGGCAAGCGTCCGGCGTTCATCAGTTGATGCAGGAAATACACGATGGTTTGCGTGCGGCCGACGCTGAACGCGGGGATGATCACTTTGCCGCCGCGGTCGGCGGTGCGACAGACCACTTCGCCGAGGCGTTCCGCCGTCTCTTCGACTGCTTCGTGCGTGTGTCCGCCATAGGTGCTTTCGCTGATGACCAAATCGGCTGGCGGCACGGGCGCCGGATCGCGGAGGATCGGCATCCCTGGCCGGCCCAGGTCGCCGGTAAACGTCAGGCTCCGCTCGCTGCTCGGCCCATCGGCGCGGAGGTGAATCATCGCCGAGCCGAGCAGGTGCCCGGCGTCCACGAATCGCGCCTCCAGTCCCGGCGCGACGGCGAACGGCGTGTCATAAGGCACGGCCCGCAAACGAAGCAGGGTCCGATACACATCGCGGCCATCGTACAACGGCTCGATTGCCGCCTCGCCGCGATTGCGATGACGATTGAGATAATCGGCATCTTCTTCGTGGATTTTGGCGGCATCGCCGAGCATGACCGCAGCCAGGGCGCGCGTGGCCGGCGTGCAGTAAATGGGGCCAGCGAACCCCTGCTTGACGAGGTTGGGCAGGTTGCCGCAGTGATCGATGTGGGCATGGCTGAGCAACACCGCATCGATGTCGCGCGGCCGAAAGGGAAACTTCTGGTTGCGGATGCGGCTATCGGCGCGGCGGCCCTGGTACAGTCCGCAATCCAGGAGCAGCGATTGGCCGCATGCCTCAACCTGGTGCATCGAGCCGGTAACGGTTCGGGCGGCACCCCAGAAGGTGACGGTGAGTGAGGAGGGTGATTTGATCTTTCGGGCCATGCAATTATTGTATCACGTCTTGCCAGCCCGCAGCGGCGAGCGGGGTTGCGTAAGCGCCCCGAGTGCAGTGCTCGGGGCGCTTACGCAACCCCGCTCGCCGCTGCGGGCTGGTAGAGTAAACAATTCTATACAAACTTTTGCCGATTCTATAGAATCCTCTTGCCCTCCTTGCGCCAGGGGGATAAGATCCACTCCATCATCCTGCGGATCTTTTATCGCCCTCCATGAACCACCGGGTGATGGGACCCGCCAGCCTCGCCAACCTGCACGCCCAACACGATGCCGCAGGGCCTCGTGGGAGAGTCAATCGTGCCCGCTTATCGAGACACCAAAGCGCCGCGCTGTCAGAACGGCCAACGACGGCAAGCCATTGTGCAAGCGATCTTGGCCGACGTGTTCCAGGGCCGTCTCCGCGCCGGCGAGCATCTTGTCACGCAGGAACTTGCCGAGCGCTTCGGCGTTAGTCACACACCCATCCGCGAAGCGCTTATCGCGTTGGCGGGGATCGGCATCATCGACCTGCTGCCCAATCGCGGCGCCCGCGTCCGGCGCGTCACGCCGCACGAAGTGCGCGAAGTCTGCCAGGTCCGCCGTGCTCTGGAGTGCGAGGCGACGCGCTCGGCTTGCGGCCGGGTTGATCTCGCCGAATTGCATGCCCTCGCCGATGATCTGCGACGCATGATCGCGCGGCGGCCCCGATCCGGACCGCGTTTCATCGAGGAGGCTCGCAGTGTCGATAGCCGGCTGCACGACCTCATAGCCGAATCATGCGGCAATACATATCTGGCTCAGGAGATCGCCCGGCTCAAGACGCTGTTTCGGGCCTTCCGCGATGTCGCCTGGCAGCGCGACGAAGCCCGCAATGATTTCCACCGTCTGGCCGAGGAAGCCCACGAACATTTGGCCATCGTCGAGGCGCTCCTTGCCGGCGATAGTAAGGTGGCGAGCAAAGCCATGGCCCGGCACATTCGCTCCGGCGCCCGCTACTGGAGCCGAGCTTTGCCGGTGGCGGGTGACAAGGTGACAGGGTGACAAGATGAAAATGATGAGGAGATGTACCATGAATGCGCCGAAAATATCGCCTTGGATGACGCGATTGCTGACTGTTTTGGTCACCTTGTCACCCTGTCACCTTGTCACCTTGTCATCGGAGGCTGCGGAGAAGAAGCTCCAATACAACCGCGACGTTCGGCCTATTCTGGCGGAGAACTGCTTCGCTTGCCACGGCGCTGATAGCGCCGCGCGCAAGGCCGACCTGCGGCTGGACCGTCGCGAGGACGCCATCAAGTCCGAGGCCATTGTGCCAGGAGATGCGGATAAAAGCGCTCTGATTGAGCGCATTTTCTCCGATAGCAAGTCGCAACTGATGCCGCCGCCGAAAACAAAGAAGAAACTGACCGATGCTCAAAAAGAGATTCTGAAGCGCTGGATCGCCGAAGGAGCGGAGTATGAGGCGCACTGGTCGTTCATTCCGCCGAAGCGGCCGACGCCGCCGGCCGTACGTTCCCACGCGGAGCGTGGGAACGAGGGGGCTAATTGGGTGCGCAATCCAATCGATCGCTTCATTCTCGCTGAGTTGGAGAAACGCGGTTTACAGCCGGCGCCGGAGGCGGATCGCCGGACGTTGGCCCGGCGGCTCAGTCTCGATTTGGTCGGCCTGCCGCCGGAGCCGGCCGATGTGGAAGCATTCGTCAACGACAAACGAGCCGACGCTTACGAGCGTTTCGTCGATAAATTGATGGATTCGCCGCACTGGGGCGAGCATCGCGCTCGCTATTGGCTCGACGCCGCTCGCTATGCCGACACGCACGGCATCCATTTCGACAACTACCGCGAAATGTGGTCGTACCGCGATTGGGTCATCAGCGCGTTCAATCGCAATTTGACCTTCGATCGCTTCACCATCGAGCAGCTGGCCGGCGACCTATTGCCCAATCGCACACTCGATCAGCTTGTCGCCTCCGGCTTCAATCGCTGCAACATCACCTCGAACGAGGGCGGGCTTATCCCCGAGGAGTATCTCGTCCTCTACACGCGCGATCGCACCGAGACAACGGCGCGGGTGTTCCTTGGCCTGACTGCCAATTGCGCTGTGTGCCACGATCACAAGTTCGATCCGCTGACGATGAAGGACTTCTATTCGATGGCGGCGTTCTTCAACAACACGACGCAAGGCGCGATGGACGGCAACATCAAAGATACGCCGCCGATCGTGTTCGTGCCGCAACTGGAAGATCGGCCGCGCTGGGATGCGCTGACGAAGGAATTGGCCGATGCACGCAAGCAAGTGGAGGCACGCAAACAGATAGCCCGCTCCGATTTCGACAAATGGTTGGCGGAGCGTTCTCAATCTCACCAGCCCGCAGCACAAGCAAGGGAACCGATCCCCAACGACGGCCTACGCTTCCACGCGGCGCTCGACGAGGGCAGCGGCGGGACCATCCATCTAACGGTGGACGGTAAGCCGCGCGCGGCGGCGTTGGCGTCCGGAGCCGCCTGGGACGCGGGGCAGATCGCCGAGAAAGCGTTCAAGGTCCAATCGGGCGGGACGCTGGAAGCGGCCGACGCCGGCGATTTCGAGAACGATCAGGGTTTCTCTTACGGCGCCTGGGTGAAGCTGACAAAGAATACCTTTGGAGGCGCTGTTTTGGCTCGCATGGACGATCAGCACGATTATCGCGGCTGGGATCTGTGGATACAGAATGGCCAGGTCGGCGCCCATATCATTAACAAATGGCAGGACGACGCTCTCAAGGTGGTGTCGCGCAAATCCGTAAAAACAGGACAATGGAATCACCTGTTCATCACTTACGATGGTTCGCGCCGGCCTAGCGGCATAAAGGTGTACATCAACGGCGTACCGCAGGAAACGACCGTCGAGGCCGGCCAGTTGCAGAGCACCATCCGGACCAAGGTGCCCCTCAAAATCGGCCAACGACATAGCACGGCCCGACTTGACGGGTTGGTGGTGCAAGATGTTCGGCTTTATGGCCGTACGCTGCCGGGACAGGAAGTCGAGCGTCTTGCGAAAGACTCGCGGGGCGCCTGGCTGCTCCACAAGCCGGCCAAGCAGCGCTCCGCCGCCGAGACGAACGAGTTGTTCGAGGGATGGCTGTCGAGTCACGATAAGACCTATCGAGAATTGAAAAAGAAAATCAGCGATTTGCAGCACGAAGAATCGGTTCTTAAGTCACGGGGCACGATTGCTCACGTCATGCAGGAGAAGCAGGGCGAGCCGATGGCCTTTGTCCTGTATCGCGGCGAATATGACAAGCGCCGCGATCCGGTGAAGGCGGATACGCCCAAATCTTTGCCGACGATGCCCAGGGAGCTGCCGCGCAATCGCCTCGGCTTCGCCCAATGGTTATTGCGGCCGGAGAACCCGTTGACGGCCCGCGTCACGGTTAATCGCTTCTGGCAGGAAGTGTTCGGCACCGGCATCGTCAAGACGAGCGAGGACTTCGGCACGACGGGCGAACTGCCTACGAATCAGGAATTGCTTGACTGGCTGGCCGTCGAGTTCCGCGAAACCGGCTGGGACGTCAAGCGCTTTTTCAAGTTGCTTGTGACCTCGTCCACCTACCGGCAATCGGCGCAGGTGACGCCGGAGAAGCTCGAAAAAGATCCGGACAACCGTTTGTTGTCGCGCGGTCCGCGCTATCGCCTCGACGCCGAGATGATTCGCGATTACGCCCTGGCCGCTAGTGGTCTTCTGGTTCGCAAGCTGGGCGGCCCCAGCGTCAAACCCTACCAGCCGGAAGGCGTATGGGAAGCGGTGGCCATGATCGGCAGCAATACGCGCGACTATCAACGTGACAACGGCGACAGACTGTATCGCCGTAGTCTGTATACGTTCTGGAAGCGTGCCGCCCCGCCCGCGTCGATGGATATTTTCAACGCGCCGACCCGCGAGGTTTGCACCGTGCGCCGCGAACGCACCAACACGCCGCTGCAAGCGCTCGTGACGCTCAACGATCCGCAGTTCGTCGAATCCGCCCGGTGGCTGGCGCAAACGACGCTCAAAGACGGCAGCGACAAGGATGAAACCCGCATCGATTTCATGGCCCGCCGGCTGCTGTGCCGCCCGTTGCGCCCAGATGAAATGCAGGTAGTGCAGGCGAGCCTGAAGGACCTGCTGGCTCACTACAAGGCAAACGCCGCGGATGCGAAAAAGTTGCTCGCGGTCGGCGAGGCGAAAGTTGATCCGAAGCTGGATGCGAGTACGCTGGCAGCGTGGACGATGCTCGCCAACGAGATGATGAATCTCGATGAGGTGTTGAATAAATAGGCGAACGGCCGGCGTCAGCCGGCTGGTGTAGGCGAACGGCCGGCGTCAGCCGGCTGGTGTAGGCGAACGGCCGGCGTCAGCCGGCTGGTGTAGGCGAACGGCCGGCGTCAGCCGGCTGGTAGGGGCACTATTATGGACCGATACTGGTTCCTAACCTGGCGAACGTATGGGACGTGGCTACCGGGCGATGAGCGCGGCTTTGTCGATCCGGTCCTCGATGAGCAGGGACGTCGAGTGATCCATAATGTCCCCGGTACTGCCCTCGATGCGGACAATCCTCGCCTCCGCAAATACGCGCAAGCAATCATGAAGGGCCCAGCAGTTTATTTGACCCACGAACAGGCAGCGGCCCTATTGGAACAGTTTCAGGAGACAGCTCGATATCGTGGCTGGGAATTGGTTACAGCAGCCATCCTGCCGAACCATGTTCATCTCATTGTGGGGGTCAACGAAGATCCTAACCCGGCAAGTTTGCTCCGCGACTTCAAGAGTTATGGTAGCCGTCGCCTCAATCGACGCTGGCCGATCCCAGTCAGTAAAACCTGGTGGGCAGAATCTGGCTCACACCGCATTTTGAAATCGGAGGAGAATCGTATTCAGGCAATGCAATATGTTCTGCAACAGTCGGGAGCTTTATTGATCTGGGCAATATCCGAGGCCAATGTGCGCCCCGACCAGCCGGCTGACGCCGGCCGTTCGCCTACACCAGCCGGCTGACGCCGGCCGTTCGCCTACACCAGCCGGCTGACGCCGGCCGTTCGCCTACACCAGCCGGCTGACGCCGGCCGTTCGCTGGAGGTACCATGAACCTGTTCCAGGATTTCACGCGCGCCATCACGCGCCGCCACTTTTTCGCCGCGGGTTCGCATGCCGTCGGCTGGGCGGCGCTGGCTTCGCTGCTCAACGCCGACCGTGCCCGCGGCGCGGAAACGCCCGTCAAGACGCATTTTCCCGCCAAGGCCAAGAACGTCATCTATCTGCACATGGTCGGCGGGCCGGGGCAGATGGATCTTTACGATTACAAGCCGAAGATGCGGGAATGGTTCGACAAGGACTTGCCCGACTCGATTCGCATGGGCCAGCGGTTGACAACCATGACCAGCGGCCAAAAGCGCTTTCCCATCGCGCCGTCGAAGTTCAAGTTCCAGCAGCACGGCAAGTGCGGCATGTGGGTGTCCGAGCTGCTGCCGTGGACGGCGAAGATGGTCGATGAGATGTGCTTCATTCGCAGCATGTATACCGAGGCCATCAACCACGAGCCGGCCATCACCTACATCCAGACCGGCAACCAGGTCACCGGGCGGCCTTGCCTGGGCGCCTGGGTTTCCTACGGTTTGGGATCGCTCAATCACAATCTGCCCACCTTCGTCGTCCTTGTCGCCAAGCCGAGCAACACCGAACAGGTGCAGGCCATCTCGGCTCGCTTGTGGGCGTCCGGCTACCTGTCCGGCGAACACGCCGGCGTCTCTTTCCGCACGGCCGGCGATCCGATCCTGTACATCAACAACCCGCCGGGCGTCCCGTCCGCGATCCGCCGCAAGACGCTGGATGGATTGCAAAAGCTCAACGAGATGAACTATCGCGCCCTCGGCGATCCCGAGACGCACACACGCATTCAGCAATATGAGATGGCCTTCCGCATGCAGGCCAGCGTGCCGGAGCTGACCGACCTGTCCCGCGAGCCGGAGTCCACGTTCAAGCTGTATGGCGATGACGCCAAAAAGGCCGGCACGTTCGCCAACACCGTGCTGCTGGCGCGGCGTCTGGTCGAGCGCGGCGTACGCTTCGTGCAGATTTATCACAACAACTGGGACACGCACGCCAATGTCGCCGGCCGGCTGCCCGATCAGTGCCGCGATGTCGATCAGGCCTGCTATGGTCTTATTCACGATCTGAAAAAGCGTGGATTATTCGACGACACGCTGGTCATCTGGGGCGGCGAGTTCGGCCGCACCATTTACTCGCAGGGCAACCTGTCGAAGCAGAACTATGGCCGCGATCATCATCCGCGCTGCTTCACCATGTGGATGGCCGGCGGCGGCACGCGGCCCGGTACGATTTATGGGGAAACCGATGAGTTCTCCTACAACATCGTGAAAGATCCGGTTCACATCCGCGATTTTCACGCCACGGTCCTTCAGCTGCTCGGCTTCGATCATCAGCGCTTTACCTATCGCTATCAGGGGCTGGATCAGAGGCTGACCGGCGTGGAACCGGCGCGGGTTGTCAAGGAGCTGCTGGCGTGACAGCTGAGCCGCGACCGTATGGGAGCGGTTGCCTCGGGGCGCTTACGCAACCCCGCTCACCGCTCCCCTACGGTCGCCGCTCGGATGCAGCTTCCCCGTAGCGAATTTGTGTTGCTCCGCCTATGCTAGGATCTCAGGGTTCCTGTTGCACCCAGAGGCGGAGAACATGAAAGCGGATCTGCCGTCCAAGCCCAACGATTCCTCTTCCGCGCCATCCGATGAGGTAACCGCGGCCCCCTCTCCGTCAGGCGGCTCGGCAATGCAATCCCCTCAAACCGAGGGAACTAGCGAAACTCCGTCAGTGGCGGGACGACTGCCCTTGCAGCTGCCCGCCTCGTTTGGCCGCTATGAACTTCTTCGGCTCCTTGGACGCGGCGGCATGGGAGCGGTGTATCTGGCTCGCGATACCCAACTCGATCGCTCCGTAGCCCTCAAGGTGCCGTTTTTCACGGCGGAGGACGGCCCCCACGTTCTCGAACGCTTTTTCCGCGAAGCTCGCGCCGCCGCCACCCTACACCACGCCAACATTTGCCCCATCTTTGATGTTGGCGAGATCAACGGCATCCATTTCCTGACGATGGCCTACATCGACGGGCGTTCGCTCGCCGAGGTGCTGCGCAGAAGCAAGCAGCCGATCTCGCCGCGCCAGGCGGTCACGCTCGTTCGCCGCGTGGCGCTGGCTCTGGCGGAAGCGCATCGCCGGCAAATCGTTCACCGCGACCTCAAGCCCGGCAACATCATGCTGACCCGCGATGGCACGCCCATCATCACGGATTTCGGCCTGGCTCGCCGCTGCGACACCAAGGATGTTCGCCTCACGCAGTCAGGCACGATTGTCGGCACGCCCGCCTACATGGCTCCCGAGCAGGCCAAGGGCAAGCTCGAGGACATGGGACCGAGCTGCGACATCTACAGTCTCGGCGTCATTCTCTATGAAGTGCTGACGCGCCGATTGCCGTTCTACGGCGAAGCGCTGGAACTATTGGCCAAAGTGCTGACCGATGAGCCGGAGCCGCCCTCGCGGCGTTGCCCGAGTATCGATGCCGCCCTTGATGCGATCTGCCTGAAAGCGCTGGCCAAGAATCCCGCCGACCGCTACGCCTCCATGACGGATTTTGCGGCGGCCCTGGGCGATTATCTTAAGAGCAGCGACCAGACGCAGGCCCTCGAGAAACCGCCGTTGCCGCCGGCCCCACTCTCGCACTGGCGCCGCCCCCTCGTCATTGTGCCGGCCGTCGTGCTGGCCTTGATTCTCCTCGCTAGCATCCTCGCTTATGCCCTTCACGACAACCAGAAGGATGCGGCGACCACGCCCGATAATCCTCCTTCAACCTTACCCGCAGCGGCCAAGGCCGCGCCGCCCCACCAGGACGAGAAGGACGAGCCGGTGGAGTATATCTGGCCTGCTCAGGCGCTGCGCGACGGGAGAATTCGCGCACCGGACCTTAGTTCGGTGAAGCCCTTGTTTCACGATACATTCGATGATCCGGAAAGCGGTTTTGTGGTAAGCAAAGGGCCGCGCGGCGAACGGGGATACCGCAATGGCAAATACTTCATCCAGTTGAATTCCGGTGGCATGCAGTTTTTTCGCATCCCGGTCACGAAGAAGGCCGCGGAGTCAGCGAAAGAAGGTTTTGCCTGTCGGGTAGAGGGATACCCCCTGGAAAAGCTTGGGAACTGGGGAGTGCGGATCGCTTCGCTTGAAGGCGAGAATCGTTGGCAATATCTGGTGATCACCGTTTTGGCCAACGGTTTTTTGCGCATCATGCCTGCTCCAGCCGAGGGCAATAAACTTGCCGAGCCAGCCTTGCTCCAGCATACAGCGATCAAAAAGGGAGAAAAAGTCTCGAATTCTTTGCTGCTGGTCTCCCACGGCCGCCAGCTGGAAGTGTACGTCAACGATGTAGCGGTCTGCGACCCGCGCTTGCTCGCGCGTCCCATTTCTCCGCAACGGCTGGCCCTGGCAGGCGGGACCAACTCGAACGCGGGAGGCACGGTGGAATTCACCTCCGTCACCATTTGGCCGCTGGACAAACTGCCGTCCCTGCGGAAACGCGGAGCCATGCCCCGACCGTGAGAGATGGGCGAGCGGGGTCGCGTTAGCGCCCCGAGAAAATTCCTCGGGGCGCTAACGCGACCCCGCAAGAACGCTCGGGGCGCTAACGCGACCCCGCAAGAACGCTCGGGGCGCTAACGCGACCCCGCTCGCCCATCCCTTACGGTTGCGGCTCACCGGACGGCGCTTCTTGCAACGCGATAATAGTCAGCCAGTGGCGAAACTCCAGCGTACGCAGACAGAGCGGACAACGCAAACGCGGCAAGTGCTGATGATAGAACGCCTTGACGCGCAGCCGCACCGCCCGCACGGGACAGGGGCCGTGCGAGCAGACCCATTCGCCTTCGTAACAACTGGGGTGAGGAGGCTTTTCCGCGGGTACTTCCGTATAGATGCGATCCAAAAATGAGCTTGCCGGATGGACACCCTCTAAGGGCGGCACGACACGATAGTGTTTATTCATGGCGGCCTCCCAGTCCGGAATGAGCGGACAATGCCTCGACGTAGCGCTCGATGTCAGCAGCGCGCCAGCGCGTGCTGCGCGAGTGCGGATGCACTGGCGGCGGCAACAGACCCAACGCCGTCCAACGCCACACGGTTCGTTCGCTGATCGATAACCGCCGCGCCACGTCGTGGACGGTTAGAAGGTCGGGAATCATTGTGCGCGTACTAATCATGAGCGACCTGCGAGTAAACAAGAGCCAGTAAGGAACTTCGGGCTGGGATCGACTACTCGGAACAAATCCGAATATACTGTACGTCCGTATACGTTACAAGGTCGAAAAATCCACTTGCGACGGATGGCGCGAAGTGACGCGAATTGGCGGAAAATGACACGAGGACAACGGGTGGGCTTCGCTCGGAGGAGGATGATCGTTACTATTGGGCCAGGAGGTTTCTCATGAGTGAATTACCGGCTCCCTCCGATGCGGGGAGTGTGGAAGTGTTGCGGGCGTGGATCGTGGGCGACAGCTTGCAATGCGCTATCCAGGCGGATGCGTTTCCCGATCCCGGTATCTGGGGCGCGGTTTTGGCCGATGTGGTCCGCCATATCGCCAGTGCGATCCAGCAGCAGGAAGGCGCGGCCGTGGAGCGTACTGTCGAGCGCATTCTGCAAGTGTTTCACGAAGAGATGGGTTCGCCCGCCGCGGAATGACGACAAGGCTGGCCTTGCCGCCGCTTGTCTGCCGTTCCTACAATGAAATATCTGTCAAATAATCGAGGAGAGTGCCATGAAATCCGGGATCCACCCCGAATATGTCGAGGCAACCGTGACGTGCGGTTGCGGCAACAAGTTCGTCACGCGCAGCACCAAGAAGAACATCACGGTCGAAATCTGCTCGGCCTGCCATCCGTTCTTCACCGGCAAGATGAAGTACGTCGATACGACTGGCCGGGTCGAGAAGTTCCAGCGCAAGTACAACTGGTCCAAGCGCAAGAAGCAGGGCGAAGCCGGCGAGGAAACCGCGAAATAGCTCAGATACACAAGAACGAACCGCCGAGAAGCCAAGGGCGAACGGCCGGCGTCAGCCGGCTGGTTGAAGGTGCTACCAGCCGGCTGACGCCGGCCGTTCGCCATCCTGGCGTCTTGGCGGTTCATTTTTTAGGCCGGATTGGGGCTTTCGCACATGTGGCCGATTTTCGAGCAAGCGCTCGCACGTTATCACGAACTGGAGCAACAGCTCAGCGATCCCACCGTGGTCGCCGACCGCGCTCGCTTCACGCGCACCGCCAAGGAACACGGCGCGCTGGCCAAGCGCGTTAAACCCTATCTCGAATACAAGAAAATCAGCGAGGATCTGGCCCAGGCCCAGGCGCTGCTCGACGCGGAAACCGACGCGGAGATGCGGCAATATGCCGAACAGGAATTAAGCGATCTGCGAAATCGTCAATCGGCGTTGCAAGCGCGGCTTGAAGATTTTGTTCTGGCCGAGGGCGAGACCTACGATAGTCTCATCATGGAAATTCGCGCCGGCACCGGCGGCGATGAAGCGGCGCTGTTCGCCGGCGATCTTTACAGCATGTACACGCACTATGCCCGGGATCAGGGCTGGAAGGTCGAGGACATTTCCTTTAGTCCCGGCGAACAGGGCGGCTTCAAGGAAATCGTCTTCAGCATCACCGGCGACGATGCGTTTCAGCACCTGCGCTATGAGAGCGGCGGCCATCGCGTCCAGCGCGTGCCCAAGACCGAGCAGCAAGGACGCATCCATACCTCCGCCGCGACCGTCGCCGTCTTGCCGGAGCCGGATGAGGTCCAGGTTGAGATCCGCGAGCAGGACATCGAGTGGGAGCGCATGCGGGCCGGTGGCGCTGGGGGCCAGCACGTCAACAAGACCGAAAGCGCCGTGCGTATCTGGTACAAGCGCGGCACACCGGATGAATTGGAAGTGAAGTGCCAGGACGAGCGCAGCCAGCACAAGAACTACGAACGCGCAATGCGTATCCTACGCAGCCGCATCTACGAATTGCAGCAGCAGAAATTGCACAAGGAACGTGCGGAACAGCGACGCACCCTCATCGGCTCAGGCGACCGCAGCGAACGCATCCGTACCTACAATTTTCCGCAAAACCGCGTCACTGACCATCGCATCAACTTGAACCTGTACAAACTCGACGCCATCATCGCCGGCAACCTCGGCGAAGTGATCCAGGCGTTGCGCGACTTCGACAAAAAACAACGCCTCGGACAAACCGGCGAACGGCCGGCGTAAGCCGGCTGGTGCGAGGTTTACCAGCCGGCTTACGCCGGCCGTTCGCCACTTCTTGGAGTACGAATCGTGAGCGCGGAGCAGAGTTGGACGATTGGTCGTTTGCTTGACTGGACGACGAAATTCCTCCAGCAGAAAGGCTCCGAATCGCCGCGTTTGGACAGCGAGGTGCTGTTGGCTCACGCGCTGGGTTGCAAGCGCATCGATCTCTATACCCGGCACACGGAAGAAGCACCGGACCAAGGACGGCAGCGCTTCCGTGAGCTGGTGCGCCAGCGGATCGAGGGTTGTCCCGTGGCGTACCTGGTCGGGCGGAAGGAGTTTTTTTCGCTGGAATTCGAGGTCAATCGCGCCGTGTTGATTCCGCGGCCGGACACCGAATGCGTGGTCGATGAATGTTTGCGATTGTCCAAGGGCATGGCCGAGCCGGCGATTCTCGATATCGGCACCGGCTCCGGCTGCCTGGCCGTCGCCGTCGCCAAGCATCACAAGGCAGCGCGCGTGACGGCCGTGGACATCAGCGCCGAAGCCCTGGCCGTGGCGTCGCGCAACGCCGGCAAGCACGGCGTCGCCGAGCGTATCCGCTTCGTGCAGGGCGATTTGTTCGCTCCCCTCGGCGCCGGTGAACGCTTCGATTTCATTCTCAGCAACCCGCCGTACATCCCCCACGAGGACATCGCCAAGCTGCCTCCGGGCGTGCGCGATTACGAACCACACCGAGCGCTGGACGGCGGCGCGGATGGCTTCGCTGTCTTCGACCGCTTGATCGCCGAAGCGTCGAAATACCTGAAAGCGGATGGATATTTGTTGATTGAAATTGGCTCGCCTCAGGAGGGGCCGGCGCGCGATCGGATTGGGAGACTTGGGGGATATGAATTGGCGAAGACGGTACAGGATGGTTCGGGGCATCCACGTGTGTTGATCGCGCGTAAATTCTAGCTTCCTTCCTGCAAGCCATATTGCCGGATCTTATCGAAGAGCTGTCGGCGGCTAATGCCCAAGAGCCGCGCCGCCCGCGTGCGGTTCCATTTCTCTTGTTCGAGCGCCTGCCGAATGACGCGGCGCTCTGTCTCGGCAAGGATGTCGCGCAACAGCAATGATCCGGTGGCCGACTCGCTCCGCGAGTCGGTAGTCGGTGCCTGCAAATCCTCAATTCCGATGACCCGACCGCGTACCAAAATTGCTGCTCGCGCCAGCACATTTTGCAGTTCGCGGACGTTGCCGGGCCAATCGCGGGCGCTCAGATGGGCCAATGCTTGCGGCGATAGCGCCAGACTCGGCCAATCGTACTTGCGGGCCAATTTGCCGAGAATGTGCTCGGCCAACAGCGGGATGTCATCGCGCCGCTGCCGCAAGGGTGGCAATTCGATCGTCACTACATTGAGGCGATAGAACAAATCTTCGCGGAATCGGCCCTCGGCGATGCGGGCCGGCAAATCGCGGTTGGTGGCGGCCAAAACGCGGACATCGACCTGCAACGTCTCTTCGCCGCCGACGCGCTGGAACTGGCCGCTTTGCAGCACGCGCAACAGCTTCGCCTGCAAATCAACGTCCAATTCGCCGATCTCATCGAGAAACAGCGTGCCGCCGTTGGCCTGCTCGAACCGTCCGATGCGCCGGGCCACGGCCCCGGTAAATGCTCCCTTTTCGTGTCCGAATAGTTCACTTTCCAGAAGCGCGGGACTGAGGGCGGCGCTGTTGACTTTGATGAACGGCTGGGCGGCACGGCTGGAGTTCTTGTGAATCGCGGCGGCGACAAGCTCTTTGCCGGTGCCGCTCTCGCCGACGATCAACACCGGCTCGTGCGTCGGCGCCACGCGGCCGATGGTCTTGAACACCTGCAACATTGCCCCGGAGCGCCCAACCAATTCTTCCTCGGTGGCATCGGTGGGACCAGCGTCTCGCCGGTCTTCTTCACGCGACAGGGCTTGCACCTGCGCCACCAGGGAGCGCTGCTTGAGAGCGCGGCGGATCGAGAACAGTACTTCGTCGAAGTCGAACGGCTTGGTGAGGTAGTCGTAGGCACCAAGCTTCATGGCTTCGATAGCCGCGGCGCTGCCGCCGTAGGCGGTCAGGACGATGATCGGCGTTTCCTCCACGCGGTCGGCGTGGCCGCGCAGCACCTCCATGCCGTCTAGCACCGGCATCTTCAAATCGAGCAAGCACAGGGCCACATCGGGATCTTGCAGCAAGCGGGCAGCCTGTTCCCCGTCGGCCGCCTCGCGGACTTGATAGCCCTCTGACTCCAGCAGCAATTTCAGATTGGTGCGGATGGCCGATTCGTCTTCGGCCACGAGGATCACCGGCGAATAGGGGATCTTGGTCATGGTGATTTTTTCATCTCCATCGCTGTCCGTTCCAATGCCAGGCGCGCCTCGAAGGCGAGGTGAATATCCTCCGTTTGCTCGGCCCATAAGTGGAGCAACCGGAGAGCCGCGGCATCGCCAATACGCTCCAACACTTCGATGGCTCGCACCCCGCGCAAACGTTCGCCGGACAACGGCAAGCGCAAAGCCGGCGGCGCCATTTCGGCCAGAATGCTTTCGATGCGGCGCCTCATCTCCAGGGACGGCGCCTTGGCCAGCGTTCGCCGCAAGGCCACCTCAGCCCGCGCGCCGTAGGTCCGGAGTTTGCGCGCGGCTTCCTCGCGGGCGGCGAAGTTTTCGCTATCCAGATCGTTGATGAGCGCGGCAAGCTTGGCATCGGCGGGTGGTGGACGGAAACGTGTTGCCAATAGCGTTGTCGCCACGTCTGGATGGCGGGCCAGTCGGTCAACCGCTGGTCGCGCCGTGGCCGGAGAGGAACTGCCGAGATCCACCCATAGCTTTTCCGCTTCGCCATCGCTCGGTGCGGCTGGTTTGACCTCGTGAGATCGCGGCACTTTCCACAAGAGAATCGTGCCATCCAGATGGCCGGTGGCAAGCGTGGAGCCGCCGGGCGAGAAGGCGAGCGTTTGCGTCGTGCAACCGCGATTGGTGAGTTCACACGTCACGTCCGGTGCGGCGTATTCGGCCTGGAGTTTGCCCGTACGCAAATCTTCCAGGCGAATCCCCCGGCCATCCAGCAGAGCCAATGTGCGGCCGTCCGGAGAGAAGGCGACTTGCGCGATGAAACCGGCTTTCGGATAACGGGCCAGGACGGAGCCGGTCGCCAACTCCCACACAGCCAGCGAGTCGTTGGCTGTGGACTTTTCCCCTTTCTTACGCAGCAGTCCGGCCATCAGCCGGCTGTCCTCGGAGAACCAAACCATACCGCTCATCCTTTGCCATCGGTCCCAGGCGACCAGCTGCTCGCCCGGCTCGCCCGCCGGGGCAAAGAGTGCTTTCCCGCTACCGATGTTGTAGACATTGTCTCCCATCACCACCCAGCGGCCGCACGGCGAGAACGGCGATCGCTCGAAGTAGAATTCTCCCGGCACGCTGAAGCGGGTCAGCCGGCGGCCGGAGTCCACATCGCACGCTGTAATGGTAGTTGTCTGTTGTTTATTCCCTGGTTCTTTGCCATGAGCCACCAAGAGCGTCTTGCCGTCGGTCGTCAGTGTGTAGGCCCGCAGAGCGTTGATCGTGATTTCTTTTGGATCGATCCACCGAACCGTGGACAGCACTTTGCCGGTGAGCGGATCGGACAATGCGGCCTCGGTGGATTTTTTGAAAAAGTCGATGAAGACCTCGCGCAATCCATCCTTTGTCTGGATCAGCTGGTGTACCTCCTTAAAGAGCGTAAGGCCGAATTGGCTCTTTGTCGCCAAATCCCAACGGCACGAGTTGTGATACGATGACGAGGCAAAGACATCCTTGCCCTGTGCCGTGAAAGCGAGATGTTGTATTGGCGAGCCCAAGCCATCGTCCGGCGGCGCGGCGAAAAATGGCTTCGCTGTTGTGAGATCCCAGCGTTGTAAGTATCCGATGTTCGTGATCAGTGTTCGACTATCGGGTGAGATGGCACCCATTTCCGGCCCGAATCCCGCGCCAATCGTCTTCGGTAGAGTGAAACGGCTAATCTCCTTGCAGGGCTGGCGATCCCACAGGATAACCTGGCCGAAATGATTCCGGATGACGGTGCGATTATCCGGGGCGATCAGGAGCGTGCAGTTCGGATGCACCTCGTTGCACGGGACGAAACGCTCGGTTGGCTTACCTGAAGCCGGGTCGAGCTCAAGGATCTGAAACTGGCGTTGATCGCGCATGGCGGTCAGCACTGTTTTACCATCCGGGCTAAAAGCGAATCTATCTCCCTCTCTCGGAATGCACCAAAGTTGCTTCCCAGCCACCACATCAAAGCAAACGAGCGTATGGCCTCCACCTTTCGTCGCAGCGATTTGCGAGGCGACAAGGCGCTTGCCGTCGGCGGAAAAATAGACATGGTAGACGTTGTATTCCAATCTGCCGACGTTTCGGATTTGGCCGCTATCCAGCTGGACAACTCGCAATACATTTTTGTCGTTGCCGCCCTCCTCATACTCGATGAGAGCAAGCAGTTTACCATCAGGAGAAAGAGCGCCGAATCCGGTACGTCTCTTTGCGGTAGAATTGCGCTGGAAGACCTGCTTGTCGGAAGAGACTTCCCAAACCGTCAGCCGTCGCTGTCCTTCGTAAGGTTCATCAATGGCGACTATCCGCCCATCGGCCGACAGATGGGCGCGAGCTTGTCCCACAGGGTCCACGTCGCCGCGTTTGGTGAGCTGCCGGCGTTCCAGCAATTGGCCGGTGACGGCATCGAAGCGGCGAACGAGTCCTTGCGGGGTGACGGTGACGATGGATCGTCCGTCCGGCGTAAGGGCGAAGGCGGCATTGCCGATGCGCAAGCGGGCCGAGCCAAGGCGGGCCACGGCTCCTTGCGGCAGGGCTTCGGGGTCCAGCTCCACGCGGGGAGCTGCGGGTTTGCCTTCGGCGCTGAGAGGCGAATCCAACGCCGACCCAGCGAACCGCGACGCCATGCCGACGCCGGTTCCCACCATCCCCAAAAAAACGACAATTAAGATCGTCTTCCAGTGGATGACGAGCAAGGGTTTGCAAGCTTCCTTTACTAACGCCGATACCAGCGGAGATAAACTCCCGCCCTGCCGCGCCGTCCGAAGCACGGCGTCGCGCAGCGGTGCGGTGAAAGCGGGCTGGCTCAGCGCGGGTATCGCGGCGGCGACGGCGACCGTCAGTCCGCGGCGGCACAGCCGATCGCGCAAGCGATTCCGGCCGCGCTCGAGCCGGCCCTTGAGCGATCCCGGCGTCCAGCCGAGCAACGCAGCGGCCTCGGCTTGCGAGCGTCCCTCCAGGCAACAGAGAATCAAGGGGAGACGAAAGCGTTCGGGTAATCGACGCAATTCCTCGTCGAGAATGGCAAGCTGTTCTTGAGAGACGGCATCCTCAGGCGGTGTATGGACCGCGCGAGGAACGGCATTATTCTCGGCGCGATGGCGGCGTTTGCGCTCGCGAAGGACCGTCAGCGCCAGGCGGCAGGCGACGGCGTGCAGCCACGCCGGCAGCGCTGCCGCGCCGCGAAGGCGTCCCGCCTGACGCGCCAGGGTCAAAAACGTCGCCTGGAACACATCTTCCGCAAGATGTTCGTCGCCGACCAATCGCCGGGCTGTGCCGAGTACCATCGGCCCATGTCGGTCCATCAAGAGCGCAAAGGCAGTCTCGTCTCCCTCCTCGGTGAATCGGCGCAGTAAGGCGGCATCGGAGGACGTCTCCGCTCGCGCCCGGTTGAGCCAATGGCGGATGTGGGAAAGCACGGTGGTTGTCGTTGGCGTCGTGGTCATGTTCGGTTGCTCCGGGTTGGGCTTTTCCCGAAAAGACGCCGCTCGCCGGCAAACCGCACGGTTATTTTCCTAACCACGGGTTTCAACATGATTTCGCTGTCCAGAAAAGAAGCTCCTCCACCATGCTATCCTACCTTGGCTCATGCTACGGCGACAGCGGCAGCGTGATGCGGAACACGGCCCCCCAGCCTTCTTGATGAATCAACTCGATGCGTCCGCCGTGCTGTTGCACGATCTCGCGGCACAGAGCCAGGCCGAGACCCGTGCCCTCCGGCCGCGTGGTGTGGAACGGCTCGAACAAATGCGGCAACTCCTCGTTCGCGATGCCGGGGCCGGTGTCTGCAATGCACAATTCGATGCGCGGCGATCTCTCCAGACGGCGCGTGCTGCACAGCAGGGTGCCGCCGTTCGGCATCGCCTGCAAGCCGTTCGTCGCCAAATTCAGCACCACCTGTTGCAGCGCCTGAAATGAGCCGAGAAGCAGCGGCAGATCGGACGCCAACTCCGTTTGCAACTCGACGCGCTGCGAATCGGCCTGGGCGCGGAGCAGGGCCAGCGTTCCTTGCACGATGGCGTTGAGATCGACGGGCCGGCGTTCCTCGTAGCCGGGGCGTGCGAAGAAGAACAGACGGCTTACCAGAGAGTTGAGACGATCGACGCCTTGCAGGATCGCATTTAGCGCCGATGGCTCGCGTGCTTCGGGCGGGAGACGCTGATACAGTTGCACGGTGGAGCGAATAGCGGCCAACGGATTGCGCACCTCATGGGCGACGCCGGCCAGTAGTTTGCCCAGGGCGGCGAAATGCTCGGCGCGGCGCAGCTCCTCGCCGAGCTGTTCGCGCTGCTGCCGCTCGCGGCGCAGGTTGCGGCCGAGATTCACGGTCAGCAGCAGCGATACGACGATGCCGGCGAGGGCCAAGAGCGCCGCTATCAGATAGCGGCGAAGGTCGGAAGCCATTTGCTCGGGACGTGTCAAGCGCGTCATCACCCAGGTAGTCATCACGGCGGGGGGAGTCCGGCCGACAGCCTCGGTGACGACCAGAATGCGGCTCGGAGGGATCTCGGTGGTCTGCACGATCGGCGGGGCCTCCAAGCCGGCGCTCAGGGTCGCCTTGCACTGCGAGTAGATGAAGTCTCGCTCTTTGGGCGGAGGTTCGCGGCGCTCGCGGAGGGTGGCTTCTTCGAGCGGTACATGCTTGCCCTTCGCTTTTTTGGGCGGCGGCTTTTTGTTTGGCGGCAGCGGCGGCTCCGGCGGCGCGTGCGGATCATTCGGGAAAGCGTAGCCGCTGAATTGGTTCCAGTCGCCGCCGAGATAAAAGCCGCCCTCCACACCGTACAGGTCGGCCAGAGCCTCATATGTGATTTCGGCGAGGCGATGATGCCATTCACCGGGCGGCTTTTTGCGAGCGAAGCCATTGCGGTTGTCGAGCAACGGGGCTGCGGCCTCCGCCATACGGCGGCTGGCTTCGAGCAGCTGCTTCTGCATCAGGGCTTCCTGTTGAGGCAGCTGGACCGCGGCCAAGCTGCTCGATAACAGCATCGCCAGCGATGCCAGAAACAGCAGCCCAACCAACACAATCTGCCAGCGAAGACCAAAACGCTCGCCCATGAAGCTGTATTACACTCGCCTTTCCGCGATAGTCCGGCCGTCTTGCGTTCTGAGTTCCGAGTTCGGAGTTCTGAGTTCTTCGTTTCCCGCATCGGCACTCAGAACTTGGAACTCCGAACGCAGAACGGAGGAAAGCGTCTCCGGCACCCCGAAGAGTACCAACAACGTCGCCGTCCCCGCGATGCTGGCCAAGAGCGCGAACAGGCCGCGATAGCCCAACTCCTGCACCACCAGACCGGCCAAGAGCGGACCCAACGCCGAACCGAGCACCAAGCACGAGCCAACCAGAACTTGTGCCTCGCCGGCGCGGCGCGGATCGGCGAAGCGATCCGTTACCCAGGCGGCTGCGAGAACGCCGAACATTCCCTGAGCTAGGCCGTCGAGCAATTGGATGAACAGGATTTGCTCCGGCGACTTGGCCACGGCGAGGAGGGCCAAGCGGATAGTCATCGCCGACCAGCCCACGACCAAGAGTGGCTTGCGGCCAATTCGATCGGCCCACCGGCCGGCCGGACGCACCAGCGCCATCCACGCTACCATCATAACGATGAAAAGGTAGGGCAAAAATCCATCACTGGCGCCGAGATCCTGTTTGACGAAAAGACCGAGATAAGCGCCGCCCGGCGCCGCCGCCGCGTGGAAGAGCACCATCGCCGCCACGAACACCCACAAGGAACCATCGCGCCACGGATGCCCATTGGCGAGCGGGGTCGCGTCAGCGCCCCGAGGGAGCCACTCGGGGCGCTGACGCGACCCCGCTCGCCCTTCGTCGTGAATCAGCAACGCGGCGATGAAAGCCAATCCTTGCACCCCAACCAGCAACAACAAAATCGAGCCAAGAGTGAAATTGTGTTCGACCAGAGCGCCGCCGACGAGCGCCACGGCCATGATGCCGATGGGACGCCAGAATCGCAGCGCGCCCAGGGCTGCCCCCACCTGGCTCGGCGGCGCCAGGTGGACCGCCTCGGCGCCGGCCAAGCTCTCGACTGTCGCCCGGCACGGTCCATTTTCAGCGAACAGCACCGCCAGCACGCCCAGACCCAACGCCCCGCTCGCTCCATGCAACAACAGCGTCACCACGGTCAACACAGCCAACGCGCCGAGCAGGAACGGCTTGCGCGCCCGCAGCCGATCCGACCACACACCCAGTGGAAATTGCAGCAGCCCGGCGAGCGCGGCCGCGGTCCAGACGAAGCCGATGGCCGACTCCGATAGCCCCTGTTGGTGCAGATACAAGGGCAGATACGGCAGGATGAAGCCGATGCCCGCCATGCACAGGAAATACGATCCGTAAAGTCCGATTTTGTTGCGAAGATCCATGAAGCGAACCCTTTTTTGGCGAGCGGGGTCGCGTCAGCGCCCCGAGGAAGTTCCTCGGGGCGCTGACGCGACCCCGCTCGCTGAATCAATACGGTACGAACTTCAACCAAGCGATGCCCAATAGCAAAGTCACGAACGTCAGCGGCACGCCGACCTTGCAATACTCCCAGAACGAAATGGATACCCCCTCGCGGCGGGCGTTCTCGACGACGATGAGGTTGGCCACCGAGCCGAGCACCGTCAAATTGCCGGCAAACGTGCTCGACATGGCCAGCGCCAGCCACGCCGTCTCCTGATTCGCCGACGGCATGGCCCGCATCACCGGCTCAAACAGCAGCACCGCCGGCACGTTGCTAACCAGGTTCGACAATGCCGCGGACACGCCGCTGAGCAGATCGACCGGATGATTTAGCAGCCACGTCCAGCCGTCGATGCCCCAGCGCGCGACGACGTGCATCTGAAAGGCGTGGACGACGACGAACAAGCCGGCGAACATGACCAGCAAGCTCCAGTCGATTTGCCGATAGATTTTCTCCGGATTGACGATTCGGCCCACAAGGAGGAACGCCGCCGCACCCAGGGCGATAAGCGGGAGACATTGGCTGGGCAACACGAAGAACAGGACCACGGCCACGAGCGCGGCCAAAATGCTCTTGCACAAAAGCCACAGGTGCGCCCGGCGGATAGCGGAGCCGCGACCGTTAGAGAGCGCTTCCGCTCCCTTACGGTCGCGGCTCAGCGCATAGCGGATCTTCGGTGGAATCAGACTGCGGCGGTAGATGAAGGCGATGACGGCGAAGTTGATGACCAGGCCTAGGGCGGCGGCGGGGAACAGACGGGCGGCAAAGCGCAGATAGGAGATGTGCGATTGGATGCCGATAATCATGTTCTGCGGATTGCCGGTGATAGTGCCGGTCGAGCCGATGTTTGACGCCGTGGCCAGGCCAATCAGGTGCGGCACCGGATTGAAACGCAGACGCCGGGCCAAGTGCAAAATCAACGGCGTCAGCGCCAGGCACACGATGTCATTGACCAGAAACGCCGACAGCACGCCGGACAGCACGATGGTGACGGCGAGCAATCCTCGCGGCGTCTCGATGCGGTCCAGGCACCAATGCGCCAGCAGGCGGAAAAAGCCGGACAGGCGCAGACAACCAACCACGATCATCATGCCGAAGAGAAGGATCAACGTTTCGTAATCGATGGATTGGGGAGAAATGGCCTCCTGCAAGGTGATAATGCCAGTGACAAGCATAAGGGCGGCGCCGACGAGGGCGATGCCGGCGCGATCCATGCGCAGACCCGGTATCTTGCCTAGCGCCAGGCCGGCGTAGGTGAGGATGAACAAGATCGAGGTCAACCAAACGATCGAGAGGCCATCCATCGGAGAATTCTCCTATGTTCCGGAATGTCTACCAGCCCGCGGCGCCAGCAAGGGATACTTCCAACCCTTGCTGGCGCTGCGGGCTGGCAAGGCTTTCTTTCGTTTCCGGCATGAACAGCACAAACACGAACGCGGCGACGGCGGCGATGGCGGCGAATAGATAAAATGCGGCGGCAAAGCCGAAATACTGAACCACGAAACCCGCGAGGACCGGGCCGACCACGCCGCCGGCGCTCAAAGCTGTGGCGATCAGCCCTTGCAGGGCGTTGAAGCGCCCCGTGCCGCGCGTCAGATCGGCGCACATGGCCACGATGACCACGCCGTAAATGCCCGCGCCGATGCCGTCCAGCGTTTGTAGCATCACCAACATCCAGGGCGAATCCGTCAAGGAATACAGGAAGATGCGCAAAGGTAGTACGAGAAAGCCGATGGCGAAGACTGGTTTGCGGCCCCAGCGTTCGCCGAGGCGCCCGGCCAGCCAGGCCACGGGGATCATCACCGCCTGAGCCGTCAGGACCACGCAGGCCACCTGGGTATTCGTGCCGCCCAGCCGCGCGATGTAGAGTCCGACCAACGGCATCACGGGAGCGTTGGCCAGGTGGAACAGCGCGACGGCGGCGAACAGAATGGCCACGCGGCGATCGCGCAGCAAGGTCAGAAATCCGGCGGGCGAGTGCCCGTTCCGGGTTCCGCCGCGGGCCAGCTCGTCATCCACTTCGCCGCCGCGGATCACGAAAATGGAAACGGCGGCAAGGAGCGAGACGGCGGCGACAGCGTAAAAGATCGATGTCACCGGCAGCCAGGCAAGCAAGCTAATCGCCACAAGGGCGGAAGCGAAATTGCCGGCGTGGTCGCAGCTTTGAGCCGTGCCCATCAGGCGATTCAAGCCGGCGTGTCCAGCCAATCCCAAGGCCAAGGCGCCCAACAGCGGACCGAAGAACGATCGACTCATGCCCGCAAGAAACAGCAAGGGATCGAGACAGCCCCACCATGGCGGCAAGAGCGGCAACAGGCCAAAACAGAGTCCCACTGCGATCGAGGCGCCGGCCAGCAGAGCACGGCGCTGGCGGATGCGATCGACGAGAAAGCCGGCGGGCGTCTGCATGAGAAAGACGCCCAATCCGCCCAACGAAATCGCCACGCCGACGCTGCTGTCGCTCCAGCCGCGCTCCACGAGGTACTTGCTCAGAAACGGCACGACCACGCCGCCGATTTCGGCAAGGAAAAAACTGGCCGCGCTAAGACCGATGCGGCTTCGCGCCGAAAGGTGACGTATGTGTCTATGCGGCAGAGTCGTCGCGGAACAGGGAAGGGGCGCAAGGGCCGTTGCCATTTGGGAATCTCCTAGGAGAAGAAGAATTCATCTCCGGTAAGGAGAGCCGCGACCGTAAGGGAGCGGGGGATGAAACCGCTCCCTTACGGTCGCGGCTCTCCTCACCGGAAATCATGAAGGAGGGTGCGTCAGTCGCGGGGCGGAGGCGGTGGGCCGCGCCGGTCGTCGGGTGGTGGCGGTGGGCGCCGATCATCGGGCGGTGGCGGCTCACGGCGACGATCCGGGAAGCGGCGCAGCCCGACCTGTTGTTCGGCCTGCATCAGGTGCTCGCCCACATGCGTCCACGCTTCGGCGGCTCGGGCCCACTGGATCGCCCGAACCGTGTCGTCGCGGCCGGCTTGCCTAGCTCGATCGTAAAAACGGCGTGCGGCGTCGAGGAACGTCCGCCCCGCGCCGCGCGGACCGAGAGCACCCGCGTCCTCCAAACGATCGCGTGTCCTCCATAACAGATCGCTTAACTCATAGGAATCGCGGAGAGGCGGCAAAGGTACTCCCCGCGTTTCCGGCGCATCGGCTCGCAGAGCATGGACCAGACCGCGAGCGGCGTCGTGCGCCGCCGTCGCTAATTCGTTGGCGCGCCACAACTCGTCCTCGCGGGCCGCGCGCACCGCATCGCGATAGAGATCCTTGGCTTGGTCGATCAGCGGAGCCAGATCGCGCGGCGGTCGTGCCCGGCCCCCTTCCGTCCACGCGGCCACGTCGGTCAGCGCGTCATAGGCTTTCTGCAAATTGTCTTTGCCCTTCCCCTTTTTCCCTTCCTTCGGACCACCTTTCGGACCTTTTGCTTCGGCAATGCCAGTAAGTCCATTTGCCGAACCCCACGCGATCAACCCGCCGATCACCACGGCGACCAATACCCCCGCGATGCCCCGCATCGCTCTTGTCATGGCTGTCTCCTCTCAAAAATCGGTTTTCAGTTTTCGGTTTTCGGAAACCCTCGCACCGAAACTCCGAGGGGGATAAAGCAAGCGCTGTACCAAGACCGAACGCGGCTGCCGGGTTGCGGTGCAAGTGTTTGTTGTGTAACGACTTGAGATTAGCGGATAGAGTGAGGAACCGAATCGAGGAGCATCGCGGGGAAAACGACAAGTGGGCATAAAGCCCCCGGTCGGGGGGATTCTCCCCCCTGGTGCGTTAGCAGCGTGCCCTCCGGGTCTCCTTGAGTCATTTCTTGGACGGCTTGGCTAACGCTTCCAACTCCTTGCGCCATTTCTCGGCTTGTGCTTTGTCGCCGTTCGCTTCGTATAGCTGCACCAAGCGTTCGAGCGTTTCGTTCAAGCGACTCTTGCTCCGCGGCGGGATTTTGTCTTCGCGGGTTTTCATGCCCTGGTAGCCTTCGCGCAGCAGCGGTTCGGCGTCGGTGTATTTCTTCTGGCCCAATAGCGCTTCGCCCAGCAGCGCTTGCGTGGAGAAGGTGGTCCACTCCTCGGGCTGCTTGGCTTGGCGGATCTTGAGGCAATCGCGCAAGAGAGGTTCGGCTTCGGAGAACTTCCGCTGCAACAGCAGGTTAATCCCCAAGCGGGCCATCGGCTCCGCCGTCCGCGGATCGTCGGCACCGAATCGTTTGCGCCTCTGTTCGAGGGCAGCGCGGAAGAGCGGCTCGGTCTTGGCGAGGATTCCGGCTGGCCCATAGAAGCCGGCCAAGTTCGTGCGGGTGAGGCGAGTGCTGGGGTGGTCGGGTCCGAGCTTGGCCTCCATCTGCTTTAGAGTCTGTTCGAGCAGGCGAATGGCCTCTTCGGTGAAGCCGGCATCGCTGTAGGCCGTGGCCAGGTTATTGCGGGACATGAGGGTGTCGGGATGGTTGGGTCCGAGTTGGGCCTCCAATTCCTTGAGGGCCTGCTCGTGCAGATGGATGGCTTCCTCAGTGCGGCCGGCCACTTTGTACGCCTCGGCCAGGTTGTTGCGGGAATCGAGCGTATAGGGGTGGTCCGCTCCGAGCTTGGCCTCGCACTGCTTGAGGTTCTGCTCGAACAGCGGGATGGCCTCGGCGAGGCGGCCGGCCTTCTGATACGCCTGGGCCAGGTTATTGCGGACGGCAAGCGTGTTGGGATGGTCGGGTCCGAGCTTGGCCGTCATCTGCTGGAGGTTCTGCTGGTGCAGCCGGATGGCGTCGGCGGTGCGGCCGGCGTCCGTGTACGCCACGGCCAGGTTGCTGCGCGTGTTGAGCGTATCGACGTGGTCGGGGCCTAACTTGGACTCCATCAGCTTGAGGTTCTGCTCGTTCAGGCGAATCGCCTCGGCGATGCGGCCGGCCGAATAATAGGCCACGGCCAGGTTGCCTCGGGAATCAAGCGTGTCAGGATGGTCGGTTCCGAGCTTGGCCTGACGCAAGGCCAACGCCCGATCGTGCTGCTGGATCGCTTTGAGAGGCTCCCCCAAATACCAGTAGGTCAATCCCAAGGTGTTGCGGATCGACGCTTCCACCAGCGGCCGATCCGCGAACGTCTTTGCAATCGCCGACTCGGCCGCGTCCACGGCCTCCAGCAAACTCACTTTATTGCCCAGACCGCCCTCCTGATCCTTGGGGCGCCCCGCCGACAACACCTTGTCCTGGAAAAAATTCAACACGGCCTTGGTGTCAGCTTCGGCCTTGAGCGCACGGTCGCGCTCTTCCGCCGTGTCATGGCGTGCGATCTCGGCTTGATCGCGTTGCTCGTTGGCCAGTTTCTCTGCGGCCATCGCGCGGTTGCGTTCGTTCATGGCCCAGACGGCCAGCACACTGCTCACCACCGCCCCCGCGAGTAGCAAGACCCCAAGCGCTGCTGCCGTCGCCAAACCCTGCCGGTGCTTCCACGCCAGCTTGCGCAGCCGATAGGTCGCGCTGGGCGGCCCAGCTTCCACCGGCTCATCGGCCAGGTAACGCTGGATGTCGCGTGCCAAGCCAATCGCCGTGTCATAGCGGCGGGTGCGGTCTTTCTCCAGCGCCTTCATGACGATCCACTCCACCTCGCCGCGCACCGCCTTGACTAACTCCGCCGGCTCCAGGTGCCGCTGCGCCGACACCGACGCCAACATCTCCTGGGATTCGCTCAAGAGCGTGCTGGGGCGCGGCGCCTCCTCCTCGCGGATCAAACGCAGTACTTCCGTGAACGCCACGTCCTGGAGCCGCTTGCGGCTTAGAGGCGTGCTGCCCGTCAGCAGCTCGTACAACAGCACGCCCAAGGAGTAGATGTCGCTGCGCGTGTCGATGTCCAGCGCATTGAACTCCGCTTGCTCCGGACTCATGTACTCCAGCGTGCCGACCAGAGCGCCGAAGCCGGTGAACAGCGTGTGCTCAGTCAATTTGCCGCCCACCGCCTTGGCCACGCCGAAATCGATCACCTTGGGCGCCGGCTTGCCATCGTAGCTGGCCACGAGGACGTTGCTGGGCTTGATGTCGCGGTGAATGATGCCCTTCTGATGGGCATGCTGAATGGCCTGGCAGACCGGCACGAACAATTCCAGCCGTTGCCGCAGCGTCAGACGCTGTTCATCGCAATACCTGGTGAGGGGAATACCCTTGACCAGCTCCATGACGAAGTACGGCCGGCCGCTCTGCGTGGTGCCCGCCTCGAGCACCTTGGCGATGTTGGGATGGTCCATCAGCGCCAGGGCTTGCCGCTCGGCCTCGAAGCGCGCGACGACCTGCGCCGTGTCCAGGCCGGCTTTGATGACCTTTAAGGCCACCATGCGGCGGACGGGTTGTTGCTGTTCGGCCATGAAGACGACGCCCATGCCGCCTTCGCCAATCTTCTGCAACAGCTTGTACGGCCCAATACGGCCGCCCACCCCCTCCGCAGGCGCAGTCGGCAAGGGCAGGGGATCGCGCCAACCTCCGGAAAGGGCCATGCCGATGTCCCGATGGGTTAAGGGTTCTTCCGGACCAGGAGCGATCTCCGCCTCGGCGCTTAACAGCGTTTCGACTTGCTGTCGCAATTCGGCGTTGTTGGCACAGGCTTGTTCGACGAAGGCCCGGCGTTCGTCGGCGTCGGCGAGCTGGCGAGCACGCTCGATAACAGCCTTGGCGGTCAACAACGGCTCATCCACAGAAGGGACTCCTAAAAGGAGGCAAAGTATCTACTTTTTGGTGGCATCCTTCCCGCTCGCCTGGCGGGCTTCCTCGTTCCCAAACTCCGTTTGGGAACGCCGTCCGCGAAACTCTGTTTCGCCAGTCTCGCCGGCGTCCGACTGGAGACGCGAAACAGAGTTTCGCCAAATGCGGTTCCCAAACGGAGTTTGGGAACCAGGAAACAATATCTACTTTTGGGCGGCATCCTTGGCATTCGCTTTAGGGGAACGCTCTCGCTCGTTGCGCCACTTCTCGGCTTCTGCCGTGTTGCCGTTTGCTTCGTATAGCTGCACCAGGCGTTCGAGCGCTTCCGTCAGGCACCCCGTGCTCCGCGGCGGGATTTTGGCTTCGCGGGCTTTCATGCCCTGGTAGCCTTCGCGCAGCAGCGGTTCGGCGTCGGTGTATTTCTTCTGGCCCAACAAGGCTTCGCCGAGCAAGGAGCGCGTGTTGAAAGTCGGCCACTCGTCGGGCTGCTTGGCGATGCGGATTTTGAGACAGTCGCGCAGCAGCGGCTCCGCCGCGGCGTATTTGTGCTGGTGCAGCAGGTTCGTGCCGAGGGCGGCCATGCGGGCGGCGGTCACGGGATGGTCCGCGCCGAAACGCTGGCGCGTCCGCTCAACGAGCTGGCGATAAAGCGGCTCCGCTTTGGTGAATTCTCCGGCTTGATCGTGCGTCGCCGCCCATTGATCGAGGGAGATGAGCGTATGAGGGTCTTTAACGCCGAGCTTGATTTCGCACAGTTTGAAGTTTTGGCTGTGGAGCCGGATGGCTTCGGCGTTACGGCCCAGCATGCGGTACGCATTGGCCAGGTTGTGGCGCGATGTGAGGGTATCGGGATGATTGAGACCTAATTTAGCCTCTTTTTGCTGGAGTGTTTGGACGAGCAAAGGGATGGCGTCGGCGGCGCGATTGACGGCCAGGTAGGCGTTGGCCAGGTTATTGCGCGCGCCGAGCGTGTCTTGGTGATCGATGCCGAACCGGTCCTCGTACAGCTTGAGATTTTGTTTGAGCAAGGGAATGGCGTCGGTGCCGCGGTTGTCGCCGAGGTAGGCATTGGCCAGGTTGTTGCGGACGGCGAACGTTTCCGGGTGATTGACGCCGAACTGAGACTCGATTTGTTTGAGATCCTGTTCGTGCATGGGGATGGCCAGGGCGCAGCGTCCGTCTTCTTGGTACGCCAGGGCCAGATGATCGCGGGATCGGATCGTATCGAGATTGTCGGCGCCGAGCTTGGCCTCGCGCAGCTTCAGGTTCTGCTCGTGCAGACGAATGGCCTCGGTGACATCGCCGGCGGAAAGACACGCTTGGCCCAGGTTATCGCGGGAGAGGAGCGTGTCGGGGTCGTCGGCCCCAAGCTCGGCCTCGCGCAGCGCTAAAGCCCGTTTGTGCTGCTGCATCGACGCGGGATAATCGCCGAGATACCAGTACGTCTCCCCCAGCGTGTTGCGGATCGACGCCTCCACGAGCGGTCGATCCGCGAACCGATTGGCGACCTCCGGCTCGGCCGCGTCCACGGCCTGGCGCAACGATACGTCTTTGCCTTGCCCGCCCTCCTGCCCCTCCGGGCGGTTTGCACTCAACACCTTGTCCTGAAAAAACTCCAATACGTCCTTGGCTTCTTTCTCCGAGCGCACTGCGTGATCGCGTTCCTCATGCGCTGTTTGCTCCGCTGTCCGCGCTTCATTCTCGGCATGCAAGGCCCACACCGCCAAGCTCGTGCTGACCACCACACCCGCAACCAGCAGCAGCAGCAAGGCCGCCACCGTGGCCAGGCTGCGGCGATGCTTCCAGGCCAGCTTGCGCAGGCGATAGGTGGTGCTGGGCGGCCCCGCCTCCACCGGCTCATCGGCCAGATAACGCTGAATGTCCCGCGCCAAGGCATTGGCCGTCTCATAGCGGCGCGCTCGGTCTTTCTCCAGCGCCTTCATGACGATCCAGTCCACCTCGCCCCGAAGCGCCCTCAGCAAGGCCGTTGGCTCCATCTGTCGCTGTGCTGAGACGGAGGCCAACGAATCCCTGGTGGCGCTCAAACGCGTGCTCGGCCGCGGCGGCTCTTCCTCGCGGATCAACCGCAAGACCTCCAGCAAGGACGTGTCTTGCAAACGCCGCCGCATCAACGGCGTCGTGCCGGTCAACAATTCGTACAGCAATACACCCAGCGAATACACATCGCTGCGCGTGTCGATGTCCAACGAATTAAACTCGGCTTGTTCGGGACTCATATACTCCAACGTGCCGACGATGCCGCCAAAGCCGGTGAACAGCGTGCGCTCCGTGAGCTTTTGCCCCATCGCTTTTGCCACGCCGAAATCGATCACCTTGGGCACGGGCTTGCCATCGTAGCTGGCCACCAGGACGTTGGAGGGCTTGATGTCGCGGTGAATGATGCCTTTCTGGTGGGCGTGCTGAATGGCCTGGCAAACCGGCACGAACAATTCCAGTCTTTGCCGTAGGGTCAAGCGCTGTTCGTCGCAATACTTGGTAAGGGGAATACCCTTGACCAGCTCCATGACGAAGTACGGCCGGCCGCTGTGCGTGGTGCCCGCCTCGAGCACCTTGGCAATGTTGGGATGATCCATCAGCGCCAACGCTTGCCGCTCGGCCTCGAAACGGGCGATGATCTGCGCCGAGTCCATACCGGCTTTGATGACTTTGACGGCGACCATGCGGCGGACAGGTTCCTGCTGCTCGGCCATGAAGACAGCCCCCATGCCGCCCTCGCCGATCTGTTGCAGCAGCTTGTACGGCCCGATGCGGCTGCCCACGCCTTCCAAGGGCGCGCTCGGCAGCGGTAACGGATCGAGCAATCTACCGGGGAAGGCATTCTTGGTATCGAGCGTGGGAGCGTGCCGATCAGGGCGACTATCGCTTTCATCGGGAGCGGGTAGGGGCTTTTCCACGGTAATGTCACCTATACTTCACGTTGCATCGAGGGATTTCGATACGAGACGCTTCTCCGAAGCATCGCTAACCGAAGAATTTTACTTCTTGGGCGCAGCCTTGGCGGCAGCGCTGCGGGTTTTCTTTCTTTCCTCTCGCCAGCTATCGGCCTGTGCTGTGTTGCCGTTTGCTTCGTACAGTTGCACCAGGCGCTCCAGCGCTTCAATCAAGCGGACCTTCCATTGCGTGGGGATCTTCGACTCGCGCTCCTTTAGGCCTTGATAGCCCTTGAGCAGCAGTGGTTCAGCGTCGGTGTATTTTTTTTGGCCGAGTAGCGCTTCGCCGAGCAGCGATTGGGCATTGAAAGTCTTCCAATCGTCGGGCTGTTTCGCTTCGCGGATCTTGAGGCAGTCGCGCAACAACGGCTCGGCCTCGGTGTATTTGTGCTGGTGCAAGAGGTTCGCACCTAGGGAGGCAAGCTGCCCCGCCGTCTCCACGTGTTCCGCACCGAAGCGTTTACGCTTCTGTTCGAGGAGAACGCGATAGAGCAGCTCGGCCTTGGCGAACTCGCCAACCCGATCGTAGGCCGTTGCCAGGTTGCTACGGCATGCGAGCGTGTCGGGGTGATTAGCACCAAGTTTGGCCTCATATTGCTTCAGGGTCTGTTCGTGGAGGCGGACCGCCTCCGTGAGGCGGCCGGCGTTAAGATACACCGAAGCGAGGTTGTCGCGGGAGAGGAGCGTATCGGGATGGTCAGGGCCGAGTTTGACCTCGTAGAGCTTTACGTTCTGTTCATGCAGGCGGACCGCTTCGGCGATGCGGCCGACGGAAGCGTAAGCATCAGCCAAGCTATTGCGGGAATTAAGCGTATCGGGATGATCCGCACCGCGCTTGGCTTCACACATCTTGAGGTTCTGTTCGTGCAGGCGAAGCGCCTCGGCGATGCGGCCGATGTCAAGGTAGGCATCGGCCAGATTATGGCGGGACGTGAGTGTGGAGGGGTGGTCGGCGCCGAACTTGGCCTCCATTTGCTTGAGAGATTGCTCGTGCAGGGGGATGGCGTCGGTGGCACGACCGGCATCCTGGTACGCCACGCCCAGCTGATCGCGGGATTCGAGCGTGGCGGGATGGTCGGGTCCGAGCTTGGACTCGCGCTGCTTAAGGGTCTGTTCGTGCAGGCGGATGGCATCATCAAGGCGGCCGTTGACCCGGTACGCCTCGGCCAAGTTATGGCGGGATTCAAGCGTGTCCAGGTGGTCCGGAGCGAGGCGGGATTCGCGTATCGCCAAGGCGCGCTCGTACTGCTTGATCGCCTCGGCATATTCGCCCAAATACCAGTAGGTTGTGCCCAGCGTATCGCGGATCGACGCTTCCACGAGCGGTCTGTTCACAAACGCCTTGGCAATCTCCCGCTCGGCCGCGTCCACCGCCTTGCGTAATGTCACCTCCCTGCCTTGGCCGCCCTCCTGCCCCTCGGGACGCCCGGCGCTCAACACCTTGTCCTGAAAGAAACCCAGAACCGCCCTGGCGTCTTCCTCCGAACGCTTTGACGCCTGCTCCGCCGCCACCGCTTTATCGCGCTGCTCCTTAACATCCGCTTCCGCCGCCAACGCGCGGTTGCGTTCATCTAGCGCTACTTGCTCTGCCGTCCGCGCTTCGTTCTCGGCACGCAAGGCCCATACTGCCAGCGAGGTGCTCGCCACCGCACTCACGATGAGCAGCAGCAGCAACGCCGCCGCTGTCGCCAAGCCGCGGCGATGCTTCCACGCCAGCTTGCGCAGGCGATAGGTGGTGCTGGGCGGCCCCGCCTCCACCGGCTCATCGGCCAGGTAACGCTGAATGTCCCGCGCCAAGGCATTGGCCGTCTCATAGCGGCGCGCTCGGTCTTTCTCCAGCGCCTTCATGACGATCCAGTCCAGCTCACCCCGAAGCGCTTTGACCAGCGCTGCCGGCTGCATTTGCCGCTGCGCCGATACCGACGCCAACGAGTCCTTGGTTGCACTCAAGCGCGTGCTCGGCCGCGGCGCCTCTTCCTCGTGGATGAGCCGCAACACTTCCGTGAGGGGCGCGTCCTTCAATCGCTGCCTCGTCAATGGCGTCGTGCCGGTCAGCAGCTCATAGAGCAGTACCCCCAGCGAATACACGTCGCTGCGCGTATCGATGTCCAGAGCGTTGAACTCCGCTTGTTCGGGACTCATGTACTCCAACGTGCCGACCAGACCGAGGAAGCCTGTGAACAGCGTGCGCTCGGTGAGTTTTTGTCCCATGGCCTTGGCGACACCGAAATCGATCACCTTGGGGACCGGCTTGCCGTCGTAGGCAGCGATCAGGACGTTTGTTGGCTTGATGTCGCGATGGATGATGCCTTTCTGATGGGCATGCTGAATCGCCTGGCAGACCGGCACGAACAATTCCAAACGTTGCCGCGGCGACAGCCGTTGATCATCACAATACTTGGTGATGGGGATGCCCTTGACCAGCTCCATCACGAAGTACGGCCGGCCGCTTTGCGTGGTGCCTGCATCCAGCACCCGCGCGATGTTGGGGTGATCCATCAGCGCCAGAGCTTGTCGCTCGGCCTCGAAGCGGGCGACGACCTGCGCCGAGTCCATGCCGGCTTTGATAACTTTGACGGCGACCATGCGGCGCATGGGTTCATGTTGTTCCGCCATGAAGACGACGCCCATGCCGCCCTCGCCGATCTGTTGCAGCAGCTTGTACGGCCCGATGCGGCTGCCCACGCCTTCCAAGGGCGCTCTCGGCAGCGGTAACGGATCGAGCCAACGATCCCCGGCGGCATCTTTGGTGTTCAGCGTGGGGGTGTGCCGATCGGGGCGACGATCGCTTTCATCGGGAGCGGATTGCGGCTGTTCCACGGCAAAGTGACCTCAGAATCAGGTTGCGTCGAGGAATTTCGGTTAGCGACGCTTCTACGATGCGTCGCTAACCGACGAGCTTTTACTTCTTGGATGCATCCTTGGCAGCAGCGCTGCGAGCTTTCTCTCTATGCTCTCGCCACCTGTCGGCCTGCGCTGTGTTGCCATTTGCTTCGTACAGTTGCACCAGCCGCTCCAGGGCATCGATCAAGCGCGCCTTATCTTGCTTTGGAATTTTCGATTCGCGCTCCTTCATGCCCTGGTAGCCTTTGAGAAGCAGCGGCTCGGACTCGCTGTATTTTTTTTGGCCGAGCAGCGCGTCGCCGAGCAGGGACCGTGCATGAAAAGTCGTCCACTCGTCAGGTTGTTTCTTTTCGCGGATGGTCAGGCATTGACGCAGGAGCGGCTCGGCGTCAGCGAATTTTTTCTGCTTGAGGAGATTGGCTCCTAGTTGGGCAAGCGCGCGGGCCGTGCGCGGATCATCGGGGCCGAATTGTCGCCGCCTTTGTTCCACGTCTTCGCGATGAAGGGCCTCAGCTTTAGCCAGCTGTCCGTCCTGATCGTAGATCTGAGCTAAGGCGCCGAGGACCCAGGCAATGAGGGCCGGCAAGCCATCCGCGCGCCGGCGCCCACGCTGGAGGGCGGTTTCGAGCAGAGCGATAGCTTTCTCGAGTTGGCCCGCCTCTTGATAGGCGATGCCCAAATTGGCCATCGAATAAAGCGTATAAGGATGGCTGGATCCGAGCTTGACTTCCATCCCTTTGAGGGCCTCCTGATACAGACAGATGGCATCGTCGTAGCGACCGGCGAACCGATAGGCAGCAGCCAGGTTGTTGCGAGCCATGAGCATTTCCGGATGATCGGAGCTGAACTTGGCCTCCGTTTGCTTGAGGGTTTGTTGGTGGAGGCGGATGGCCTCGTCGAACTGGCCGGCGGCATCGTACGCTGTGGCCAGATTGCTGCGAGCAATGAGTGTATCGGGATGATCGGTGCCGAGCTTGGCTTCCATTTGCTGGAGCGCTTGTTTGTGCAAGCTGATGGCCTCGTCGAGACGTCCGGCGGACTTGTACGCGAGGGCCAACTGGTCGCGGGAGATGAGTGTATCAGGATGGTCGGGGCCGAGCTTGGCCTCCCTTCGTTTGAGAGTTTGCTCAAGAAGTGGTAGCGCCTTGTCGTTGCGGCCGGCGGAGTAGTACGCAGTGGCCAGGTTGAAGCAGGAACTAAGCGTGTCAGGATGATCCGGACCGAGAAGCGATTCGCGCAAGGCCAGGGCCTTTTCATGCTGCTGGCTCCCCTGGCGATATTCACCCAAATACCAATACGTTTCACCCAAGACATTGCGGATCGATGCCTCCACCAGAGGACGATCGGCGAATGCCTTGGCAATCTCCGGCTCGGCCGCTTCCACCGCCTGGCGGAGGGTCGCGTCCCGGCCCAGACCGCCCTCCTGACCTTCGGGACGCCCCGCGCTCAACACTTTGTCCTGGAAGAATCCCAGCACCGCCTTGGCATCTTCCTCTGAACGCTTCGTCTCCTGCTCCGCCGCCACCGCCCGGTTGCGTTCGTCGAGCGCCGCTTGCTCCGCCGTTCGCGCTTCACTCTCGGCCCGCAGTGCCCACACCGCCAGGCTCGTGCTAGCCACCACTCCCGCGATCAGCAGCAGCAGCAAGGCCGCCACCGTGGCCAGGCTGCGGCGATGCTTCCAGGCCAGCTTGCGCAGGCGATACGTGGTGCTGGGCGGACCTGCCTCCACCGGCTCATCGGCCAAATAACGCTGAATGTCCCGCGCCAAGCCGATGGCTGTCTCATAACGCCGGCTGCGGTCTTTCTCCAACGCCTTCATGACGATCCAGTCCACCTCGCCGCGCACTTCCTTGACCAACGCCGCCGGCTCCATCTGCCTCTGCGCCGAGACGGACGCCAACGAATCCTTGGTCGCGCTCAAACGCGTGCTCGGCCGTGGCGGTTCTTCCTCGCGGATCAGACGAAGCACCTCGGTCAACGCCGCGTCCTGCAAGCGCGGCCGCGTCAAAGGAGTCGTGCCGGTCAGTAGCTCGTACAACAGCACGCCCAAGGAATACACATCGCTGCGCGTGTCGATGTCCAAGGAATTAAACTCGGCTTGTTCGGGACTCATGTACTCCAAGGTGCCGATGATGCCGCCAAAGCCGGTGAACAGCGTGCGTTCGGTCAATTTCTGTCCCATAGCCTTGGCCACGCCGAAATCGATCACCTTGGGCACCGGCTTGCCGTCGTAGGCAGCGATCAGGACATTCGTCGGTTTAATATCGCGGTGGATGATGCCTTTCTGATGGGCATGCTGGATCGCCTGGCACACCGGCACGAACAATTCCAGTCGCTGCCGTAGGGTCAAGCGCTGTTCATCGCAATACTTGGTGATAGGGATGCCCTTGACCAGCTCCATGACGAAGTACGGCCGGCCGCTGGCGGTCGTATCGGCGTGAAATACCTTGGCAATGTTGGGATGATCCATGAGCGCCAGGGCTTGCCGCTCGGCCTCGAAACGGGCGATGATCTGCGCCGAGTCCATACCGGCTTTGATGACTTTGACGGCGACCATGCGGCGGACGGGTTCCTGCTGCTCGGCCATGAAGACCGCACCCATGCCGCCCTCGCCGATCTGTTGCAGCAGCTTGTACGGCCCGATACGGCTGCCCACGCCCTCCACGGGCGCTCTCGGCAGCAGTAAAGGATCGAGCCAGCGATCCCGGGCGGCATCTTTGGTGTTCAGCGTGGGGGTGTGCCGATCTGGGGAACTCTCGTCTTCATCAGGAGCGGGCAACGGCTTTTCCACGGTACAGTCACCTCAAATTCACGTCGCGTTGAGGATTTTCGATATGAAATGAGGATAACCCTAGTTGTCATGGACCGCAAGTAAGGGGGCCGCGGCAAAGAAGGCGAACTCCTCATTATCGGTACCACCGTGCCCCGGTCCCTCTCCCTATGCGGCCGAATGCGCGAAACCCTTCCTTGAATGGGAACGTACCATCCGCTAAAATCATGTGATTTCAACAGGGACCGATTGTCCGCCGTTTTTCGGCGGCCCGGCTGCCGCGAGCGCGGCCTGGGAGGAAAACTCATGCCCGCACTGCACATTCTCAAAGGCACCAACGAGGGAGCCTCGATCCCGTTGGACGGCGATCGAATCATTCTCGGTCGCAATCCCGATTGCGACATCGTTATCAACGCAACTTCCGTCAGCCGTGAGCACGCGCAAATCGTCCGTGTCCAGGGCCGCTACTATCTCGCCGACGGCGACAGCGACGGAAGACCAAGCCGGAACGGAACGTATCTCAACAATCAACCGATCACCGCCCGTACCCCGCTCAAGCACAACGATCGTATCCGCATTTGCGATTTTCAGGCGACTTTTCTCGATCAACTCCTGCCCTCGCCGGACACGGACGATTTCGCCGAGGGAGAAGAACACGAAAACTCATCGACCGTCGAGGCGATGCTGGCCAACAGCCCCAGCAGCCACATGCTGTTGGAGAAACAGCCGGCCGAGAAACTCCGCCACCTTCTCGAAATCAGCGGCAACCTCACCAAGACGCTCGATCTCGATGACCTGATGCCCAAAATCGTCGAGAGCCTGTTCCAGCTGTTTCCCCAGGCCGATCGGTGCTTCGTCATTCAGGCCGAGGAAGGCACCAACCGTTTGCTGCCGCGCGTCGTGCGGACGCGCCGGCCGCACGATGAGGCCAATGCCCGCCCCAGCAAAACCATCGTCCGCAAATGCCTGGAGACTTCGACGGCGTTTCTCAGCGACGACGCCAGCCGCGACGACCGCATTCAGCTGAGCCAAAGCGTTGTCGATTTCCGCATCCGCTCCGTCATGTGCGTGCCCTTGTGTACAGCGGAGGGCAAGGCGTTCGGCGTCATCCAACTCGATACGCAGGACCGGGGCAAGAAATTCAACCAGGAAGATCTGAAGCTCTTATGGGGCGTGGCCAACCAGGCGGCCATCGCGATGGAGAATGCCCGCTTGCACGAGGAAGCGGTGCTCCGCGAGCGCTTTCGCCGCGATTTGGAGCTGGCCACGCGCGTGCAAACCAGCTTCCTACCGAGTAGCTTGCCGAAAGTCGCCGGCTACGAGTTTTACTCGTACTATCAGCCCGCCCAGGCGGTCGGGGGCGATTATTACGATTTCATTCCGCTGCCGCAGGGCCGCTGGGCGGTGGCCCTTGGCGATGTGGCCGGCAAAGGCATCGCAGCGGCCCTGCTCATGGCCAAGGTATCCTCCGATGCGCGGTTTTGCTTTTTGGCCGAGCCGAACCCCGCCCTGGCCGTCAGCCAGCTCAACGACAATCTCTATCCACACACCAGCCCGATGGATCGCTTCGTGACGCTGGCCGCGGTTGTGCTCGATCCGGTGCGACACGCGGTCACGCTGGTCAGCGCCGGCCATCCCTCACCGCAGCTGGCGCGCAAGGACACCACCCTTTTGCAGGATGTGATGCCCAAGTCCGCGGCCGGATTGCCCCTTGGTATGATCGAGGGATACAACTACGAAGCCTGTCAAACCGTCCTCCAGCCCGGCGACAATTTGATCCTGTTCAGCGACGGCGTGCCCGACGCCCTCGATTTGCGCAACAATCCCTTCGCCATGAAGGGAGTGCAGCGCGTCGTGCAGGAAGCCGGCGGCGTCTCCGCTGCCGTGCTCGGCGAACGCATCATCAAGGCCGTCGCCCAGCATGCCAGCAACCGCGACCCGCACGACGACATCACTTTGGTTTGCGTGGGACGTACAATGTAAATTGGTTTTCGGTTTTCGGTTTTCGGTTTTCGGAATTCAATGTGCATTTCCGAAAACCGAAAACCGAAAACCGAAAACCGAAGAGAAGACGCCATGACCGACACCATCACTGCTCCCAAACAACGCACGGAACAGCGTACCAAACGACAACCGCCCTACCATGTGATTTTGCTCGATGACGACGATCATACCTACGAATACGTCATCCGCATGCTGCAAGAGTTGTTCGCTCACTCGTTCGAGACCGCGTATCTGATGGCCGTGGAAGTGGACACCACGGGAAGGGTGATCGTACTGACCACGACCAAGGAACATGCGGAACTCAAACGCGATCAAATCCACGCCTTCGGCCCAGACCCGCTCAGCTCGCGCGGCTGCGCCGGCTCCATGTCGGCGGTCATCGAACCTGCTGTGTAGTCTAGTCGCGCACAACGCGCATCCGAGCCGCGCACGCAGCGCAGCGGAGTAAGCAGCCGCCCCGAGAGGCCGCTTACTCCGCTGCGCTGCGTGCGCGGCTCGGATTATTTTTCTTTCAACGGTCGATCAACCGCCAGCACTGCGGTACTCGCGGCGTTGCGGACCTCGTCGTCCGTTTCGTTGATCATCACGTCGCGCAACACGGGGAGTTGTTCCTTCGCCAACGCGCCGAACCGCCCCAGGGTTTCCGCCGCCTCTTTGCGCACGCTGGGAGGCTGCGTGCGGTCGGACAAGATCCAGGCGACGTTCGGCAACGCCGGAGCCGCGTCCGTCCCGATGCCTTGGATCGTGCGCAGGATAGCGATGATGTATTCCTTGTCGCCGCGATTGATGACGCGCGCCAGAAAGGTGACGGCTGCCTTGGCGTGCTCTCCGTACTGCTCCAAAGCTTTCGCGGCAGCGATGCGGACGCCCGCATCTTCGCGATCATCCAGCAAGCGCATGAGTCCCGGTACGACCTCGTCCGCCTGTCGTGGATAGAGCTTGCCGAGCGTTCGCGCCGAACTCCAGCGGACGAACTTATTGGAGTCGCGCAAGGCCGCGACCAGAGCAGGGATCGCCGGGACGGATCGCTCGCCAAACGTCTCCAGAGTATCCACCGATGCCAGACGAACGCGATAATCGGGATGTTTCAAATTCTCGATCAAGGTCTGAATGGTTGCATCAACGCCTGCGACCTGAGCCGGCGGCGGCAATTCGTCGAGCGGCTGAGCGAGGAAGGCAGCCGTCCGCAGTACCTCCTCTTGCTGGTGCTTCAAGCTCTTTTCCGCTGAATTCGATCGACGAGCCAGCGCGGGAGCTTGGCCTTGCGCCGGTAGCTTGATGGGCCGCTCTAGCGTGACGGCTGGCTGCGCGGAAGGGGCGATCGGCTGTTGCGGTCGAGCCGTCGCCCATTGCGAGGGCACCCGATCTTTGGCAGAGGAGGGTACAGATGCTTTTTTCTTGTACTTTTCGCGCTCCTTGCCATTGCGATCGCCCGGTCCAGGTTCCGGTAAGGGCAGAATCTCCCCCTTGTTGGTCCGCAATTTCTGCATGGCCAGAACCATCGTTTCCAGCACGCGGCAAGCGGCGACGCGCATCTCCGGCACGCGGTCGCGGGCGGCGGCGTTGATTTTCGGCAGAACCTCTTCCGCCACAACCGTGGCCGGTTGGAGCATCGCGCGTCGCTCGGATACCGTCCACGCATCGCCGGCCAAGGTGTCGAAGATCATGGCCGCTCGCGCGCACGTCTCCAAGCTGGCCCGCCGCACCCGGACATCGTCGTCGGTCAGGCCGCTGGCGGCCACCGGCAGGATGTGCCGAACCGCCGTGAGGTACGGCTCCGGCCGGCTCTTGTCCACGTCGGGCGTACTCAGCACTTCAAGGAAGCGCCCCAGCGCTTCCGCTGCCGTCCGCCGCGTCAAGACATCCATCTGCGGAGATGTGAGCAACGGTTTAACGACGCCCACGAGGTAGGTCGGATCGCTCACCAGCTCCCCCAAGGCATTGAGGGCCGCCGCGCGCACTTGAGGATCGGGATGTTCGGTCAGCGTCGTCAGGTTGCTGCTCAGCGCGCGCAAATGGTCGCGAAGACCTTGCGAACTCTCCCTAACATCGCTCCTCTTGTTTCGCATCACCTCGGGGACGCTGGCGCCGGTATCCGGGTCGTGATAGATCGAAATGTCCTGGCGGCGCGAATTGCTCATGGTATCGCCAAGCAAGTTGGAGGCGGCGATGCGATCTACTGCTCGCCCTTCGGTCAGGTAAAAGCGCAAGCGCTTCTCCAGGCGGTCCAGCAATTGCGAATGAAGCTCACGCTTGATCTCGTTCACGACGGCGTTGTTGATGTCTATGCGTTCCACTTCGTCTTGAGCTTTCGCCATCAATTGCTGCACGCCGCGTTTGAAGGCTTCGTCTCCTTCCTTAACAATTTTCTTAACTTCATCCGATGCCACTCTCGCCGTATCGAGACCGGAATCGAGGGCGGACCACTCCGACAACATCAGGACGCGGCTCACCTCGCCCAGGGAAGGCAAGCCCTCGGACGCCTTGCGCAGTTTGCGGCGATAGTCCACCAGCGCCGCGCCCGTCGTGTCCGGGAGGGGCCCGCGCTTGGAAATCATGGCGCGGAGATCGTCCACGCCGAACGGCTCCAAAGGACCGGCTCCCGCCGGACCCAGCACCATTCCCCCCAACAAGAGCAGCAAGGTCAAGCCGAACAGGCGGAAAGCCAGACCGGAACAGGCGAAGCGGATCGGCAGCATGGTAGTCAAGCTCCTGGTGGGCCGATGACCCGGCAAACAGACCAAACGCCGGACGGTTCCTTATCCATTTTTTCTATTGTAACGGTCCCAAGGGCGGTCGCAATCTCTCGTCCGTTGGTTAGCGACGCTTCGCAGATGCGTGGTGGCGTTGCAACGCTTCTGCGAAGCGTCGCTAACCGGCGCCATTCCCTACGGACTTCGGGCTAGCGTTTGACATCGGTTGTCGTTATCACAAACCTCTCGCCCTTTACGCTTAAGCAAACGGATGTTGAACGAACTCAGACGATTGTTCCAATTATGCACGATTTACCGCGCCCAGAACGTCTCGGATTTCGCCTGTCCCAAGATCACACACCTTGTTTGAAAACGCGCCGGCCCGCGAAGGTTCGTATCGAGCGGATCGGCTTGGGCAATCGTCCTAATCGCTTACTACACAAGAAGATGCTGAAAGGCGGCATGGTCGATTGGGCTTAGCGCGCGATTGGCATTCGATTCGCTCTACCTACTTCTAGAAGCTCCCTGGTGCCCGAGGGAAACCGAACGATGTTCAAGATTCTCAGAAATGTAATGCCCCGATCCATAACCCCTCCCCAACCGCCCACCCCCATTCGCAGTGTTCGCCCCTCGCTGCTCGACGTGCGCTTCACCGGCGATCCGTGGGTGGTGGACCATGAAGACGGCACGGCTTCGGTACGGCTGGATAATTATCGGCTGGCGCGAATTCAGACGATGCCCTTCGATCTGCCGTCGCTTAATCAGCTCTTGTTGCAGCTACGCCTGTGGCAGACACGCCGCCAATTCTATCGCCAGCTCCGCCGCCGCCAACCCGATCTCCACGAATCGACACTTCAACCTATCCAATAATGACCAACAAGTAGACCGGCGCCAAAAGCAAAGGCAACCAGCAGGATCACCACCACCGTTAGCCAAGTCGCTTGGGTTGGTGAGAGCACCAATCCAGGCGGAGTTGAGCGCACGCTGCCCGATGGCCGGGTAAACGATGGCGATGGGGGAATCTCGGTTGCAAACGGTGAAGGCGGAGGCGGCGCCGGCGGAGCGGCCGCTGAAGGGGCGGATACATTCTCCACGACCGGATTATTCAAAAACGCCTCAAAATCGCTGCGTTCAAACACAGGAGCGGGGACATCGGCGATCGGTTGTGCCGGAGGAGGCGCCGGCTTGTCGTCGGGGTCCGGTTGCGGGACCAACACCTCGGCCTGGCAGGTAGGGCAACGGACCATGGTCCCCGCCTTGCGGCGGGCAATCCCCATGAGTTGATTACAGTGGCTACAACGGAAACGGATTGGCATCGCGGCGATTTCCCTACGTCTCGTGGAGCCGCGACCGTAAAGGCGAGCGGGGTTGCGTAAGCGCCCCGAGTACATTTCTCGGGGCGCTTACGCAACCCCGCTCGCCGCTCCCTTACGGTCGCGGCTCCTCCTTGGTATTTTAACTGCCGCGAATCGCTCTTGCCATCAATGTGTGCAGAATGATTCTTGAAATCATTCCTTCGCGAGCCTAAGCTGGAAAAACGAATTGGTATCTGCGAAAACTGTCATGAGCCAGGTCACGCGAATTTTGTCCGCCATCGAGCAGGGCGACCCGAGCGCTTCCGAGCTTCTTCTGCCGCTGGTTTACGATGAGCTACGCCAACTGGCGGCCCGCAAGCTGGCGCAAGAGCGCCCCGGCCAGACGCTCCAGGCGACCGCCCTGGTCCACGAGGCTTATCTTCGCCTGGTGAACACGGAGGAAGCTCAGCACTGGAACAGCCGCCAGCACTTCTTCGCGGCGGCCGCCGAAGCCATGCGCCGCATTCTCGTCGAGCAGGCACGACGCAAAAAGGCCGCCAAGCGCGGCGGCGAGCGCAATCGCGTCTCTTTAGACGACGCCGATGTTGGTTACCTGCCAACGGAAGATGAAGTCCTCGACATCGACGAGGCCCTAACCCGCTTGGCCACTGAGGATCCGCAAGCCGCCCGACTCATCCAGTTGCGCTACTTCGGAGGGCTATCGGTCGAAGACGCCGCCGCGGTGGTCGGCATCTCGCGTTCCAGCGCTTACGAGCATTGGGCTTATGCGCGTGTTCGCCTCCGCTGCTTGCTCGACGGCGAATGACTCGTTTCCGTTCGCTAAACGATCACCGCGACTGTCCCTTCACTCCTCTCTTCCAGTCGGAAAAATTTTCGATTTTTTTCCGGACAAATCCACGCAAAAATACGCACAAGAGATTGACGGCGATTTCAGGAGAAAGAGTCATGCCCGCCGATTGGGAAAAGGTCCGTGAGCTGTTTCTCTACGCGGTCGGCAAACTGCCGGCCGAGGAGTGGGAAAGTTACGTTGCCCAAGCGTGTGCGGGAGATACCGAATTGCAACGGCAGACGGAGCATTTGCTCAAGGTTCACCGGGAAGCCGGCACCTTTCTGGAAAAGCCGGCGGCCCAGTTGTTGGACCTGGAAGACTTCGAGACCCGGTTGGTCGGCGAGATGGCCGCGGGCGAGCCGGAGGAAATGCCCGGCAGTCTCATCGGCCCGTACAAGCTGGTAGAGCAAATTGGGGAAGGGGGTTTTGGCGTCGTTTTCCGGGCCGAGCAGAGCCAGCCCATTCGACGCATGGTGGCCCTGAAAATCCTCAAGCCGGGCATGGATACGCGGCAGGTGGTGGCCCGTTTCGAGGCTGAGCGGCAGACGCTAGCGCTGATGGACCATCCCCATATCGCCCACATCTTCGATGGCGGCGCGACCGCAACCGGCCGGCCCTACTTCGTCATGGAGCTGGTCAAAGGAGTTCCCATCACGGACTTCTGCGGACAGAACAAACTCTCGATCCGCGCCCGGCTCGAACTTTTTGTGGAGGTGTGCCAAGCGGTACAGCACGCCCATCAGAGGGGGATCATCCACCGCGATCTTAAGCCGACCAATGTTCTGGTAACGGTGCATGATGACAAGCCCGTCGTAAAAGTCATCGACTTCGGCATCGGCAAGATCATGGGGCAACCACAGGACGACAAGTCGGCGTCCATGACCTTCCAGGATCCGTCTTCGTTGGGGCATCGACGGCTTGACGAGGACACTTTGACCACGGGTTTGGCTCATTTGATGGGCACGCCGTTGTACATGAGTCCGGAGCAAGCGGAAGCGAACCGGCAGGACGTGGACACACGCAGTGACATCTACTCGCTCGGCGTCCTGCTGTACGAATTGCTGACGGGCACGACTCCATTCGAGTATGAGCAACTGAGGATGCGGGATAAGAGATTCGCCGGATTATCCGTGAGATGGAGCCGCCCCGGCCCAGCATGCGGATGAATACACAGGAAGCCCTGGCGTTTTCAAGCCAGTGCCAGTGCGATCCCAAACGGTTGAGTCGCTTGCTCCACCGCGAGCTGGATTGGATCGTCCTCAAATGTCTGCAAAAAGACCGCGAGCGCCGGTACGACTCAGCTGCGGCGCTGGCCGATGATGTCGGCCGCTTCCTGCGCGGCGAGCCGATCCGCGCGCGGTCCGTGTCGGGGCGAGAGCGGCTTTGGAAGTGGGCGCGGCGCAAGCCGGCCCTGGCGGGATTGCTGGGTGTTTGTAGCCTTTTGTTGACCACCCTGATCGTTGGCGGTCTGGTGTACAACGCTCGCTTACGGCTCGCCATCGAACGCGCCGAGGACAAGGAAGCGGAAACGCGCCGGCAGTACCGGCAGGCCCACGACACGCTGGACCGCATGCTGGGCCGGCTGGAGGGTGAGCGCCTGGCGGACGTGCCGCAGCTCAAGGAACTGCAGCGCAGCCTGCTGGAAGATGCCCTGATCTTCTACCAGGACATCCTCCAGCAATCCGATAGCCCGGACCCCGTAGTGCGAAAGGACGCGGCCGTAGCTTGCAGGCGGGCTGCCGACATCCAACAGATTCTTGGACAAAACGACTCGGCTATGGAGAACTATCGACGAACCATCGAGTTGATAGAGAGCTTGCCGGCCGAAGACCGCGATTCCCCGGGCATACAGGTCCTCAAGGCTCGCTGTTACATAAATTGGGCCACGGCAGCCGGCGCCGCGGGCCGGCCCGAGGAACTGGAGCGGCACAACCAGACGGCCCGGGACCTTCTGGAGCGGCACGTTCGAGAGTGGCCGGACGACCCGGGACTACGGAATGATTTGGCCACGGCCGAACACAACTGGGGCGGCTTTCTCCTGATGTACAAGGGAAAGCCGGCCGAGGCCGAGCCGCACTATCTTAAGGCGGTGTCCCTCCGCATGGCCCTCGTCCGCGATCATCCCGAAGAGGAGAGCTACCAGGCGGCGCTCGGCGCGGACTACCAGGATCTGGGGCTGCTCTATCACCGAACCGGCCAAGGCGCTGAGGCATCCTCGACTTTTGCCAAGGCAGAAGCTCTACTGCGTCCCCTGGTCGATCGACACCCTACCGAGAGGAAGTACGCACTGTCGCTGGTCGCCCTGTACATCACCTCAAGCTATGGCCTGACCCTCTCCGGCCGGTCCGAGGAGGCACTGGATCGGCTCGCCTTGGGTGTCCGCCTGGCCGAAGATGCACTTCGCCGGGAGCCGCAGGACACGACTGCTCGCGCACGGGCCATAGGCGTACATGGGACGCGGGCCGAGATCTTCGAATTTCTGGAGCGCTTCGCGGACGCCGCCAAGGAGTGGGACCGAGTCGTCGAACTGGAGAGCGGGCCGGCTCGGATCAGCCGGCGCGGGTCACGGGCATGGTGTCTGGTCCGCGCCGGGGACCATGCCCGTGCCGTCGCAGAGGCCGGCGAATGGGCTGCGCTGCCCGATGCCACGGACGAAACCTTCTACTCCGTGGCCCGCATCTACTCCCGAGCGATTGAGCCAGCCCTTGGTGACAAGAAGTTGTCAGCGACGGAACGGGAGCAGTTGGCTGAGCGCTACGCCGCTCAGGCGATGGCCCTGCTGCGAAAGCTGCAAAACAAAGGCTATTTTCAGGACGCCGGCCACGCCAAGGCGCTCGGGACCGATGAGAACCTGCAACCCCTGCGTGCGCGAGAGGACTTCCGGCGGCTGATCGCTGCCGTGGGAAACAAGTGAGCAACCTTAGATAGCTTTCTGCAAAAACCTGGCGAACGACCGTTGATGTTCGATCCGGGACAGAGATTGTCCGCGTATTGGACCGTTACCTTTGTTTTTTCTCACCGTAGAGGAGGTATGTCATGTTTTCTTGCTTCACTCGTAGACTAAGCGCTTTGCTGAATCGCACTCATTGGGCTGTCGTTCCCGCGCAGACACGGCGGCTTGCCAAGCGGCAACGGACCGTTCGCCCGCACTTGGAAATTCTGCCCGACCGCATCTTGCCGTCCGTGGATATTTGGACCGGCGCCAACCACGGCGTCGATATCAACTGGAGCGACGGAAAAAACTGGTCGCTGGGACGCGCTCCCGGAAGCGGCGACATCGCCGAGTTCACTGGCAATCAGCCGGACGGCAATTCCATCGATAATATTTCCGCGACGATCGGCGGACTGCAAATCGACGGCACCTGGGGCGCGACTCTCCAAATCGGCGCCCTCAACACCCCTGTGACTCTGACGCTGGCCAGCGGCGGCGCGGATGAATGGGACAGCGGCACCATTAATCTGGATGGCAGCGACGGCACGATGATTAACAACGGCAAGCTTACGCTCAATGGTACGAACGGCGAGGAGATGGGCGGCGGAGGCAGCTTCACCAACAACGGCGTCATCTACCAAACCGGCGCGGGCAATCTGGACATTGGCCATATCGGCGGCAGCGTGGCCAACAAGTTTGTCAACGCGGCCGGCGCCACTTACGATTTCCAGAACAACTCCAGCATCACCAACAACGGCAGTCCTTACGGACCCGGAGGCTACATCATCAACAAGGGCCTCATCGAGAAGACCCCCGTCGACGGCGTGGCCACCGGCACTTCATCCATCACCGGCTCCCTAACCGACAACGCCGGCACGTTCGACGCCGCCACTGGCACGATCGCCCTTCCTGGCGGCATCAGCGATACCAACGGCACCTTCGAGGCCGCGGCAGGGGCCATCATCGACCTGACGGGGGGCAACAATGTGGCCTTTACCGAGAATGGCACCTTTACCGGCACAGGCGCCGGCGCTGTTTACCTCGACGCCGGGTTGCTGACAACCGGTTCCTCGGGCGCCACCTTCAACATCGCTTCCACGCTGGCGTTCGATTGGAGCGGCGGAACCATCAGCGTTCCGCAAAACGCCACGCTCGCCTACAACGGCACGCTCACGATCCTCGGTTCCGGCGGCGTGGAGTTGAGCGGCGCCGGAACTTTCCGAAACAACGGGACGATCGATCAGACCGGCACCGGCAACCTGGACATCGGCCATGCCGGCGGCAATTTGGCCACCACTTTCATCAACGCCGCCAAGGCCGTTTACGATTTCCAGAACAACTCCAGTATCACGAACAACAACACTCCTTACGGACCCGGCGGCGCCATCGTTAACTATGGTCTCATCGAGAAGACTACCGCCGCCGGCATCCCCACTGGCACCTCGTCCATCACCGGCCCCCTGACCGACAATGCCGGCACCCTCAACGCCGCCACCGGCACGCTCGGCCTCTCCTACGGAATCACCGACACCAACGGCACCTACGTGGCGGCTGCCGGCTCCACTCTTGACCTGACGAACGGCGGTACCTTCTCGGAAACCGGCACCTTCACCGCTTCCGGCTCCGGAACCATTACCCTCAATGGCGGCACGTTCTCCATTTCCAACAGCACCGCCACACTCAACATCCCCAGCACCGTCACCTTCGTCTGGCCCGGCGCGACCATCTACGTGCCCACCGGCGACAGCCTCAACGTCCACGGCAACCTGCTCCTCAACGGCACCAACAACGAGGGGCTGGAGGGCGGCGGCACCATGACCGAGTATGGCACGATTACCCAGTCGGGAACCGGTTATTTGGCCATCGGCGGCACGAACACCAACGCCACCACCTTGATTATCCCCGCCGGATCGATGTACAACTTCACGAACAACTCCGGCATTGAAAACTGGCCCTACAACGGCAGCGGCGTCGTGGACAACTCCGGGACTATCGAAAAGACCGGCGGAGGAGCCAGTTCGCCCATCAGCACCGCCTTCAACAACACCGGCGGCACGATCAACGTCACTCACGGCACCCTAGCCCTCAGCACCAGCGGCGGCGAAAGCACCGGTGGCGTTTTCAACGTCTCTACCGGCGCGATTCTCGATCTGACCGGCGGCAGCACCGTTACCTACAGCGGCACATACACCGGCTCCGGCACGGGCGAGGTGCTGTTGGGCGGAGGCACTCTTTCCGTGGCCGGCGGCACCAACGGTGCTACTTTCGATCTGCCCGGCAATCTGTTCATCTGGTCCGGCGGCACCATCGACACCAACGGCAACACCATGACCATCGAGGGCAACGTTAGGATCAACAGTACCAACGGCGCCGAGTCCCTCACCAGCGGCAACAGCAGCGGCGGCTATCTGGATATTGGCGGCGCCAGCTCCGGCGTGCTTAATGACAGCGCCGCCGGCAATACGCTGAGCATCGGCTCGGGAACAACGCTGCAAATCGCCAGCAATGGCACCGTCAACCTCGCCGACGATACCATCAAAGGCAACGGAGCGATCACCAACCTGGGCAATCTGGTCAAGAACCTCGGCACCAGCGGCGCAACCATCTCGACCTACGTGGACAACGAGAAGAACGTGGCCGTGTATGATGGCACGCTGACGCTCAGCGGTACGGTTGATCAGGTGTTCAACAACCAATTGACCGGCGGCTCGTGGCGAGTGGTGGGTGCCAACGCCAACGCCGTGCTGGACATTTCGTCGGCCAGCTTCAACATGATCGATCCGGGCGTGGCGGTGATACTCAATGGCCCCTATGCCAGCTTCGCGAACCTCAGCGCGTTGACGACCAACGAGGGCAGCCTCAATCTGTGGGGCGGGGCTTCGTTGACCACGGCGGGTAATTTCACCAACGCTGGAACGCTGGCCCTGCTGCCGACTACCACGCTTGACAGTGTGCTGACTGTCAACGGCGCTTTCACCCAGACGAGCCTGGGCACCTTGAATATTGGTCTAAGCGGGACGACCAGCGCTCCAACGTGTGGGTACATCAACAGCAAGGGCGCGGTGAAGCTGGCGGGTGCGCTGAAGGTAACCTCCTCGACGCAGATCCCGGCGGTGGGTTCGAGCCTGGACCTGGGGGAGAACGAGAGCAGTTCGGCGATCAGCGGCACGTTCGCGGGTCTGGCGGAGGGCGCGACGTTCACGGTGGACGGCATGACGTTCAAGATCACGTACAAAGGCGGCAGCAGCGGCCATGACGTGGTGATTACCCGTACCGCTTAAGACGTTACTATCCAAATGAACCGCCAAGGCGCCAAGAACGCCAAGAAAAGAAAGAGAGAGGAAAGGAAAGAAGAGAAAGAGCAAGAGGAAGATTACGATTAGGAAGAGGATTAAGAGCAAGAGAAAGAGTAAGAGTAGGAATGGCCTTGCGGAGGCCACGACCATGTAGTCCTTCTCTTGCTCTTGCTCTTAATCCTCTTCCTAATCGTAATCTTCATCTTAATCCTTCTCTTCTTCTCTCCTTCATCTTGGCGCTCTTGGCGTCTTGGCGGTTCATTCGGTTAGAGGTTCCAAGTGTTTGGCGCGCCCACAATCTCCGTCAAACCGCTACTTGACGATGCGGCCCCCAAACAGGCAGAATACTAAGAAGAAAATCGCAATCGTCCGGGGAAGATGGTGCCTATCTCACGGATCATCTCTAGGGAGCCTATCTCATGCGAAGCGCTAACCGTGTCTTCTGGTGCCGTCGATTTCTGGTCCTGGCCTTCCTCAGCACGATTCTGCCGTTGACTGCCGCTGTCCACCTCGCACGCGCCGAGCTGCTTTTTTTCAAAGACGGCTTTCCCGTCGAAGGCAAAGTCACACGCGAGATGACGATCGAGTTCGATCAAGTGGGCCGCGATGCGTATTACATGCCCAAAGGCTTCTTCTTCCTCAACGACGGGCCGCGGCGCATCTTTTTTAGTCCCGCACGGGTCCGCTATGTCTCGGAGAAAGATCCGCCTGCCGAGGAGCGGATCATCTATCGCAACCCGCGCGGTCAGGTCAATCCGAAGAAATTCCCAGGCCTGGCCGCGGTGGTCTCCGCGCCGGAATGGGGCGAGGATTGGAGCCGGCGTTTCGAATTTCTCAGCGGCATGGGAGCGAAGGTGGGGGTGCCGCAGCATATCAGCGTGTTGACGCCGTACTGGGCGCAAGTGGATTCGATGGGGCATTACTTTTGGAGCTGCGCTTACCTGACGCGCGAGCTGGGTCCGGAGACGGTGCAAGCGCTCCTCTCCTCGCATGCGGATTTTCAGGAAAAGAAGAATCTGCCGGCGGAAAAGCGCGCCTCGCTACGGCTGCGCAAGGCGGATTTCTTCGCCCAGGCCGGTTTTCTCGACCTGGCCGACAAGGAGCTAGACCGGCTTGCCGAGGCCATGCCCGATCAGAAAGAGCGTGTTGAAACTGCCCGTAAAATGCTCATCAAGCTCCGCGCCGGCGAGCGCATCGAGGAGATCAAACGCCGGCAACTGGCCGGACAACACAATCGCGTGCGCAAACTCTTGATGGACTTTCCTACCAAGGACGTACCCGCGGAAATGGTCGCCAAGGTGCAGGAGTTCCGGCATGAATACAAGGACACCGATCAACTGCTCAAGGAGACCGCCCGCTTGTTGGATAAGACACGGCGGGAAGCGAAGGGCGAGAAGAACGCCGTTCTGCGCAACGCGGCCGGCGTTATCCATGACGAGCTGAATTTCGAGAATGTCGCCCGCCTGGATGCGTTTCTGGGGCAAGCGCGGCAAGCGGAACGGCTGCAAAAAGCGGGGAAACCATCCGAAGTCAGCCCGGAACAGCTCTTGAGCTTGGCCATCTCCGGCTGGTTGCTCGGCAGCGCCTCGGCCGAGATGAGCGTCGAGACCGCCCTGCGTCTGTGGAATGGCCGGGACATGGTCCTGAACTATCTGCGTACTGAAGACCCGAACAAACGCCAACAGATGATCCAGCAGCACGTAGCCGGCACGCGCACCGAATCCGCGAGTATCGACGAGTTGGTCCAGATCATTCGCACCCTGCCGCCCGTCGCCGCGGAGAAGACACTGCCCGAGGACGCGGCTCAGTTCAAAACGGAAGGCACGACCTACCTCGTCCAGCTGCCGCCGGAATATCGGCATGGCCGGGCCTATCCGGTGTTGATCGCGCTGCACCAGGCCGGCGAGAAGCCGAGCGACATGCTCAAACGCTTCGCCGACGCCGCCGCCGAAAATGGCTACATTCTGCTCGCTCCCGAATGGCAAGCCGGATCGAACAACCGGTACAGCTACAGCGAGGCCGAGCATGCTGCCGTGTTGAATTCCCTGAGAGACTTGCGGCGGCGCTTCAACACCGACGAGGACCGCGTGTTTCTGACCGGACTGGGCGATGGCGGCGCCATGGCTTTCGATGTCGGCCTGGGCCATCCGGGCTTGTTCGCCGGCGTCCTACCGATGGGGTCCGGCCCGCATTTTCACGCAGAGATTTGCTGGCGCAACGCCCAGGATCTGCCGTTCTACGTCGTCTCCGGCAGCCAGGAACCTGATCACGAGAAGTTGAAAGAGCTGTTCCACAACTGGTTGATCCTCCGCCCGAATTACCCAACGCTGTGGATCGATTACAAGGGCCGCGGCGCCGAGTGGTTCGCCGGCGAAGTGCCCAACATGTTCGACTGGATGCGCAACAAGCGGCGTGCCTCTCTCTCTTCGCTGCGCAAGCTCGGCAGCGACGGCATGGGCGGCATGTTCGGCAACGAGTTCTGCACGGTGCGGTCCTGCGACAATCATTTCTACTGGCTCAGCAGCGACGACATCCGCATCACCCGGGACGTCAACAACTGGAGAGCGCGTTACAATCAGCAGGCAACGCTGACCGCCAGCATCGACACCGACAACAAACTCGGCACTGTCATCAATCTAAAAACGTCCGGCATCGGTCAGGTGACGATCTGGCTGGGACGCACCAACAAAGGCGAGGACATGATCGACTTCGACAAGCCGGTGACAGTGCGGCACGGTTTCTCTACCGTGCTGGGCAAAAGCAAAGTGTCGCCGAGCCTGGAAGTGCTGCTGGAGGATTTGTATCAGCGCGGCGATCGAGAGCACTTGTTCCTGGCCAAAATCGCGGTGGGATCAAACAAGCTGGGAGTGCGGACCCGCCGGTAATAGGCGAGCGGGGTCGCGTTAGCGCCCCGAGGAATTTCCTCGGGGCACTAACGCGACCCCGCTCGCCGGGTGCTGCAGGATGGAGTCAATCCGATGCGCGGCGCGCCGAGACAATCACCACATCCTCCACGGGCACGTTTTCATGCGGGCCGCGACGGCCGGTCGATACGGCCTTGATCTTGTCCACCACGTCCATGCCCTCGACGACCTTGCCGAAAACGCAGTAAGGCGATCGGCGATCGTCCAATCCCCCATTCTCGACGACGTTGATGAAGAATTGGGCCGTGGCGCTGTGTAGATCGCTGGTCCGCGCCATGGCGATGCTGCCGCGCTCATTGGACAGACCATTTGGCGCTTCATTCTTGATGGCTGCCTTGGTCTTCTTCTGTTTCAGGCCCGGCTCAAACCCGCCGCCCTGAATCATGAAATTGGGGATGACGCGATGAAAGACGGTACCGTTGTAGAACCCGTCATCGACATAGGACAAGAAATTCGCCACGGTGACGGGTGCCTTGGCGTCGTCCAGCTCCAGCTTGATCGAACCGAGCGAGGTCTCCAGGACAACGAACGTGCCGGGCATGAGTCGGCCCTCCTAATTCACTTTTTTGGTGCTTCTTCCTTCTTCGGTGCTTCTTCCTTCTTCGGTGCTTCTTCCTTCTTCTCGGCGCGGCGGATGGATTTGATGATGACATCCTCAACCGGCACACCCTCCATGTCCGCGTAATCGCGGACGGAAACCGACTTGGTTTGCACCTCGCGGATTTTATCCACCACGTCCATGCCCTCAATGACTTTGCCGAAGACGCAGTAGGGCTGGATGGGAGAATCCAGACCCGGGTTATCGACGACGTTGATGAAGAACTGCGCCGTGGCGCTGTTCAAATTACGGGTGCGAGCCATCGCGACGTTACCGCGGACGTTTTTCAGGCCGTTGCGTCCTTCATTCTTGATCGACGGCCGGGTTTTCTTCTCTACGGCGTCGATGTCTTTTTTGCTCGTGGCATCTTTCAGTCCCGGCTTGAAACCGCCCCCCTGAATCATGAAATTCCGGATGACCCGATGGAAAATGGTGCCATCGTAAAACTTGTCATCCACGTATTGGAGGAAGTTCTTGACGGTTTCCGGCGCGCGGGCATCATCCAGCTCGATTTTGATGGTGCCCATCGACGTGTCCATGACAACGACCGGATACTTGCCCCCGGGGAGTTTTTCGGGTTGACTTTCACTGCTGAGGCCGGATTTGTCCTCGGCGCAGGCGACGAAAGCGAGACAAATGGCAGCTGTGAGGGTGAATAACAAATGCCTCATGATTACAACGGCTCCTGGAGAGTGATAATCGTTTATCTACCCCCATAGGATACAACCCCGTAAGGGCGGAGAACAAGGGTGAAAGGGGAGCGGCTGGCCTGATTTCCTTGACGCGCGGGCGGTTCAAGAGGTATGGTCAGACGGAGAAATTTCCGAACCTCAACTCAGGAAGGACCATGATTTCGATGCTTGTGACAGGAGGTTGCGGCTTCATCGGCAGCAACTTCATCCACTATGTTCTCGAACACGAGTCCGATGTCCACGTCGTCAATTTCGACGCTTTGACCTACGCCGGCAACCTGGCGAACCTGGCGGATGCGGCTCACAATCCGCGCTATCGCTTCGTGCATGGCGACATTACCGACCGCGAGGCCGTGCGGGCCGCCATCCAGGGCGTTCACAGCGTCATCCATTTCGCGGCCGAGAGCCATGTCGATCGCAGCATTCTCGACTCCGGTCCCTTCGTCCGCACCAACGTTCTGGGAACGCAGGTGCTCCTCGATGCCGCCCGCGCCGCCGGAGTCGAAAAATTTGTTCATGTTTCAACCGATGAAGTGTACGGAAGTCTCGGTCCCACCGGCTTCTTCACCGAGGATACGCCGCTCGCCCCCAACAGTCCCTACGCGGCCAGCAAGGCATCCTCGGATTTGCTCGTGCGCAGCTATGTTCATACCTTTCATTTTCCCGCGCTCATCACGCGCTGCTCCAACAACTACGGACCCTATCAGTTTCCGGAGAAGCTGATTCCCCTGTTCATCAGCAATCTGCTCCGCGATGAGCCGGTCCCAGTCTACGGCGACGGCCAAAACGTCCGCGATTGGATTCACGTGCGCGACCACTGTGCCGGCATCCTCGCCGTTTGGAAACGCGGCCGAGTCGGCGAGGTCTACAATCTCGGCGGCCGCTCCGAACGCACCAACTTGCAGCTGACGCACGCCCTGCTCGACGCCCTGAACAAGCCGAAATCGTTGATCCGCTACGTTCAGGACCGTCCCGGCCACGATCGCCGCTACGCGATCGATTGCAGCAAGAGCGAGCGCGAGCTGGGTTGGCAGCCGGCCATCGCCTTTGAGGACGGCCTGCGGCAAACCATCGACTGGTATCGTGGACACGGCGACTGGATTGCTGCCATTCGCACGGGCGATTATCTCAAATACTACGAGCGGCAATATGGCTCGTTCGCACGGGAGACACGCACATGAAACGGGCACTCATTACCGGCATCACCGGCCAGGACGGCAGTTATCTAGCTGAATGGCTGCTGGAGAAGGGATACGAGGTGCATGGCGTCGTCCGCCGCTCCAGCACCGAGAAATTCGACCGCATTGCCCATCTGACGGACCGCATCCAACTGCATCAGGCCGACTTGCTCGATCAGCTGTCGCTTATTGACGTGCTGAAGCGCGTCCAGCCGCGCGAAGTCTACAACCTGGCGGCCATGAGTTTCGTGCCGACCAGCTGGCAGCAGCCCGTCCTGACCGGCGAGTTCACCGCCATCGGCGTCACGCGCATGCTGGAAGCGATTCGCCTGCTCGATCCCCAAGGCATTCGTTTCTATCAGGCCAGCTCCAGCGAGATGTTCGGCAAAGTGCGTGAGACGCCGCAGAAGGAGACGACGCCGTTTTATCCGCGTTCGCCTTACGGCGTGGCCAAGGTCTACGGCCATTACATCACCGTCAATTACCGCGAAAGCTACAACATGTTCGCCGCCTCCGGCATTCTCTTCAACCACGAATCACCGCGGCGCGGACTGGAATTCGTCACCCGCAAAATCACCCACGCCGTTGCCCGCATCAAGCGCGGCAAGGCGAAGGAACTGCGCCTGGGCAATCTCGACGCCCGTCGCGATTGGGGTTTCGCCGGCGATTATGTACAAGCGATGTGGCTGATGTTGCAACAAGACAAGCCCGACGATTACGTGGTCGCCACCGGTGCTACGCATACCGTGCAAGAGGTCGTGGAAACCGCCTTCGCGCATGTGGATCTGGATTGGCACAAGTATGTAGTGCAAGATCCGGCATTGATGCGTCCTGCCGAAGTGGATCTGCTGATCGGCGACCCCAACAAGGCGCGACAGGAGTTGAACTGGCAGCCGCGTGTCGATTTCCATCAACTTATCCGCCTCATGGTCGATGCGGATTTGAAGCAGTTAGGTGGTTAGGTGGTTGGGTGGTTAGGTGGTTAGGAAGGAGGTGCTCGTGTGCCCTATGAACCAGTCGAGAGCAAGCGCGTCTATCAACGGGCTGAAGCCATTGCTGACCAGTTTTGGGAATTGATTATGACTTGGGAGTGGTTTGCCAAACGAACGGTCGGGTTACAATTGGCCAAAGCCGCTGATTCGATTGGGGCGAACATCGCGGAAGCAGGTGGTCGGTTCCATCCGGGCGACGTGCGCAATTTCTTTTACTTCGCCAGGGGCTCGCTCCGAGAGACCAAATACTGGCTTCGCCGCGGGATTCAACGGGGACTGATCCCTCCTGAACAAGGCGCCTCACTGGACGAAGCGCTAGAACAGTTGGCGCGTGAGATAAGCCAGTGCATCTCTTTCCAAAAGCAGCGTACAACTCAATCTCAACCATCCAACCACCTAACCACCTAACCACCCAACCACCTGAGTTTTGCCATGCGTATCCTGGTGACTGGAGTGACGGGCTTCGCGGGCGGTCATTTGGCCGAGGCGCTTCTGGCGCAGGGAGGACACCGCCTCGTGGGCGTGGCTCGCCGGCCCGTATGGCCCGACGCCTGGGGCCATCTCGCGGGTCGGGTGGAGCTGCACGAATGTGATGTCTGCGCCGGCGAACCGCTGGAGAGGATTTTGCGTGCCGTTCAGCCGGAGCATATTTATCATCTAGCCGGCTATCCGCACGTCGGCCGTTCGTTCCAGGAGCCGGACGCCGCCTGGCAGGGCAATCTGACGGCCACGCGCAGCCTCTACGACGCCGTGATTCGCTGGGGAGGTCGGCCGCGCATCTTGTTCGTGGGCAGCGGGCTGGTTTACGGCGATAGCATCGCTGGCCAGCACGGCTGTACGGAAAACGACCTTTTGTTGCCAGACAATCCCTATGCGGCGAGCAAAGCGGCTGCCGATCTGGTGAGCTATCAGTACACGCGCTCGCCGAAGCTGGACATTGTGCGTGTCCGGCCATTTACCCACATCGGCCCCCGCCAATCGCCTCAATTTGCCGTGTCAAGTTTCGCCCGCCAGCTGGCAGCCATCGAACGCCGCCGGCAACCGCCCGTGCTGGAAACGGGAAACTTGCGGCCGAGCCGCGATCTCACCGATGTCCGCGATGTCGTCGCCGCTTATATGCTATTAATGGAACGAGGCCGAATCGGCGACGTATATAATGTCGCTTCCGGTAAGGATTATGCCATTGGAACGGTCCTGGAGCGATTGATCGCTCTATCGGGCGTCGCGGTTGAGGTTCGTCAAAAAAGTAACCTTCTTCGAGAGACTGACGCGGCCACCGTCCGGGCCAACGCGGAAAAGCTGCGGCGCGAGACCGGCTGGTCGCCGCGCTTTACGCTCGATCAGACTTTGACCGATCTGCTGACCTACTGGCGTGAACACTCATGAGGTGGTTAGGTAGTTGGGTAGTTAGGTGGTTAGGTGGTTGGGTTGTTAAATACTAAATCACCCAACCACCCAACTACCTAACCACCTAACCACCCAACTACCTAACCACCTAGCGATACGAGGAAGCGAGAATGAAGATCGCGATCATCGGGACGGGTTATGTTGGATTGGTGACGGGGACTTGTTTCGCCGAAAGCGGCAACGAGGTTACGTGCATCGACAAGGACGCGAGCAAGATCGAGATGCTCAAGCAGGGCAAGTTGCCGATCTACGAGCCGGGCCTTTTGGAATTGGTGCAGCGCAATCGCCGCGAGGGCCGGCTGCATTTCACGACCGATCTGCACGCTGGCGTCGGGCCGGCGCAGCTGGTGTTCCTGGCCGTGGGCACGCCGCAGTCGGCGGACGGCTCCGCCGATCTCTCCACCGTCTGGGCCGTCACCGACGCCCTGGCAGACGCCATCACCGGCCCGAAGATCGTCGTCATCAAGAGCACGGTGCCCGTCGGTACCAATCACGGGGTTGCCGAGCGCTTGGCGGCACGGAACAAGCAAGCGATCGACGTGGCCAGCAATCCGGAGTTTCTCAAGGAGGGGGCCGCCATCGACGATTGCATGAAGCCCGACCGCGTCGTCGTCGGCGTGCGCCGTTCCGAAGTGGCCGACGTGCTGCATGATCTTTACGCGCCATTCCTTCGCACGGAGCGGCCGTTCCTCGTCATGTCGCCCGAAAGCGCCGAGATGACCAAGTATGTCGCCAACGCCATGCTGGCGACGAAGATCAGCTTCATCAACGAAATGGCTAACTTGTGCGAACGCATGGGAGCCGACATCAACGACGTGCGCCGCGGCATCGGCCACGACGGCCGTATCGGGTTTCAGTTCCTCTTCCCGGGTGCCGGATACGGGGGGAGCTGTTTTCCGAAAGACGTAAGAGCACTCGTTAGCATGTCAAAAAATTTAGATGTTCACTGCCACATGATCGAAGCCGTCGATCGCGTCAACGAGGCACAGAAGCAGGTGTTGGTGCGCAAGGTGCGCGAGCATTACGGCGATGCCTTGAAGAACAAAACGCTGGCGGTCTGGGGTTTGGCGTTCAAGCCGCGAACCGACGACATCCGCGAAGCGCCGTCGTTGGTATTTCTCGACGCCATGCTGGAATCGGGAGCGCGGCTGCGCGTCCACGATCCGGAAGCCATGCCCAATGTCAAGGCGCTTTACGGCGACAAGCTGGTTTACTGCGATCGGCCATATGGAGCGCTGGAGGGAGCGCACGGTCTGGTGATCGTCACGGAATGGCAAGAGTTCCGCAATCCCGACTTCGAGGTGATGCGCCGGCTGCTGAGCGAGCGAGTCATCTTTGATGGCCGCAATCTCTACGATCCGAAAACGCCCACCGGTTTTGGATTCACTTATTATTCGATCGGTCGCGGCGTGGCGGCGACACGAGAATGAGATGTTGTCTCGAACCCTGGCGAGCCGGGAGCGTCAGCGACCGGAGAGAAGTTCCGAAGAGACTCTCCGGTCGCTGACGCTCCCGGCTCGCCTGTCATTTGGCGAAGAAAACCGCCTCCGCCGTCCGCCGTAGCAGCCATTCCTTGTCCGCCGCGCTCAAAAAATCCAGGCGTTTGCTTATCAGTTCGATGCTGTCGGCGTACTTGTGTTCGACAACCTGAAAAGGACAATCGCTCTCCCACATGCAGCGTAGGGCGCCGAACGCCTGCACCACTTTGCGGATAAGCGGCGCCAGATCGTCATAGGGCGGCTTCTTCTGGCCCAGCGCGTAGAAGGCGCCGACTTTGACCATGACTTTCTTGTGCTTGGCCATATCGCACAGCGCCGCCACGTCGCGGTCGCGGATCGTGCCGTCGTGCCCAATGCGACAGAGATGATCGATGAGGACCGGCGCCCCGGGATATTTGCGACACATGCGATCCAAATCCGGCAGCGCATCGGTACTGATGAGACAGCTCATGGCTTGATTGTTCTTGGCCGCGGCGGCGAACATTTTGTCGTAGCCCGCCGAGCGCAGCCAGTTCTCTCCCTTGCCTTCATTCGGCTTGATACTGCGCTCCAGTCCGGGATAGATGCGAAAGGCACGCACTTTTTTCTTCGCCAGTTCGCCCATGAGCCTATCGGGCGCGTCGGCGGCGGGATCGATGACGGCCGTGCCGCAAAAGACGTCCTTATGCAGGGCGATCATATCCAACATATAGCTGTTGTCGTATCGGTAATAGCTCATTTGAATGAGATTGATGCGGTTCACGCCTGCGGGTTTGGTGTGCTTGAATAGGTCCTCCGGCGTGAACCGCTTGGGTTTCATGTCCTCGACTTTGTACCCCTGTGCCAGCGGATAATGAGCCGTGTCATCGGTCCAGACGTGAACATGCGCGTCGATGTAGTTAGAATCACGCATAAGAGCAATATCCTGAAAGCTTGCTGGATTCGGTACCCTAGCATAACCGAAGACTGGCCGAGGATGCAAAAAGAATGAAGAAGAATCAGCGGATGAAACGAGGCCGACGCAGCACGCCGCCCGGCCAGCATCGCGCGGTGATGCTTGAGGAAGTGCTGCGTGTCCTCGATGTGCAGCCAGGGGCGGAGGTGGTGGATGCGACCGCCGGCTGGGCCGGACACTCGGTGGAATTGCTGCGCCGCGCCGGACCGGACGGCCGACTCATTGGACTCGATCTCGACGCAGAGAATCTGCCGAAGGCCCGCGAGCGGCTGAGCGAAACGGGTCTGCAATTCCACCTCCACCACAGCAACTTTGCCGCCCTGCCGGCGATTTTGGCGAGCGAGGGCGTCGCCCAGGTGCAGGGGGTCCTCGCCGATCTGGGCATGTCGAGCATGCAGGTGGATGATGCCGAGCGTGGCTTTTCGTATGTCCGCGAAGGACCGCTCGACATGCGGATGGATCGCTCTCGCGGTCGTACCGCGGCCCAACTGTTGGCGACCCTGCCGGAGTCCGAGTTGGCACAAGCACTGCGTGAGCTGGGCGATGAACCCGAGGCCGAACGCATCGCCGCAGCGCTCGTGGCGGCACGGCAACAGACACCGCTGGAACGTACCAGTGACGTATCGCGCGTCATTCTGGAGGCGACGCAGCCCAGCGAAGCGAAAGGTCGTTGGCGGCTGCATCCCGCGCCGGGCCGCTGGAACCTGCATCCGGCAGCCCGGACTTTTCAGGCCCTGCGCATCCTCGTCAACCGCGAGCTGGCCAATCTGAAACAGTTGCTGCGAATCCTGCCGGACGTCCTTGCGCCCGGCGGCGTGGCGGCGATCATCAGCTTTCACAGCGGCGAAGATGCCCTCGTCAAAGCCGCCTTCCGCGATGGGCTGCGGGCGGGAGTTTACCGTGCGATCGCCGACGCTCCTCTCCGCGCCTCGCCTGAGGAAAGATGGGACAATCCGCGCTCCCGTTCGGCCAAGCTCCGCTGGGCGCGACGCGGATAATGGAAAAGAGTGAAGATCTGTTTTTCTGACCCTTGCGCCAAAATGTGAACCTTGCCATGCTTGTCGATCCAAATCCGCGCCTCCCCCGAGTCCTCGCCGATTTGCCGGTATCACCGGCGATCGAACGCCTGCTCGCAGGCCGCGTCGAGCTGCTGCCCTGGCACACCGCGCAGGAAGGCGAGGCCCGATCCATCGCGGGCATCTACACCTACGGCCATCCGCGTGTCGATGCCGCCATGCTCGATCACTTGCCAGAAGTCCGCGTCATTAGCAATTTCGGCGTAGGTGTCGATCATATCGATGTATCCGCCGCGATGGCACGGGGAATCGCCGTCGGCAACACGCCGGGGATTCTCGATGGCGCGACGGCGGACCTGGCGTTCGCTCTCTTGCTGGCCGCCGGCCGGCGGCTCGTCGAGGGCGATCGTTATGCGCGCGGCCCCAACTTCCTGAGCTATGATCCCTCGTTCATGCTGGGCCGCGAGGTCCACGGCAGCACGCTGGGCATCCTCGGCATGGGCCGAATCGGCGAGCAAGTGGCCCGCCGCGCGCGAGCCTTTGATATGCACATCTTCTACCACAATCGTCAGCGCCGCCCCGCCGTTGAGGAAGCCCTGGGCGCACGCTACGTTACGCGAGACGAACTGCTCGCCGCCGCGGATTACGTGGTGCTGACGGTTCCACTGACATCCCAAACGCATCGTCTCATCGGCCGCGCGGAGTTGGCGCGCATGAAGCCGACCGCCATTCTGATCAATGTTTCCCGAGGAGCGGTGGTGGATACAGAGGCGCTGACCGAAGCGCTAAAAGCGCGGACCATCTACGCCGCCGCTCTGGACGTGACCGAGCCGGAGCCGTTGCCGCGCGATCATCCGCTGTTGCGACTGGACAATGTCATCATCACGCCGCATCTGGGCAGCGCTACGGATCAGACCCGGCAGCGCATGGCCGAGGTGTCTGTCGAGAACTTGTTCGCCGGCCTCTCGGGGCACCCGCTGCCGTGCCCGGTCGTCGCGGGCCTGCCTGCAAAGTGATGTCCGCCCCTTTTACTTGCTGAGGCACTTTCTACACAAGCAGAAACGGTTCGCGGATTCGCTGTGTGATTCCGCGCAGTTACTCCGTCATGACGTGCCGCCTTGTGCCAAGTCATACCGCCACCCCGCCACGCCGCCACAGCTACACGCTCACTCTGTCATTCCGTGCCGCCGCGTGCCAATTCGTGCCGCCACAGGGTATCTAGTGCATACTGCCAGCGTGCCTTGAACCGCCACTTCGTGCCAGCAAGTGCCAACTAATGCCGCCACTCCGCCAACCGGCATTTACATCCTACCGTGCATGAACCCCAGAAAAACGCTCTTCTGAATTCGCCCGAGCTCTCGTATACTGTCCCGAGATGTCCGAAGGAAACAGTCATGTCCATCACACAAACTCCAGGAACCAGCGCGAGCGAAGCTGCCATCTTCAGCCGAGTCTTCGCGGAAGGCCGGCGCAGCCTGACGCCGGAACTGGCCCGCCACATCCTTACTCTGGGGTTTAGCGACGACGACAAGGCCCGGATGCACGAACTGGCAGTGAAGAACCAAGAGGGACGCATTTCTCCTGAAGAACTCCGGGGTCTGGTCGGTTACATCAAAGTCGCCGACTTGGTGGCCATCCTCCAATAGAAGGCGCGCAAATTCCTGCGAACCAAACCCAAGTGACGGGATGCCTCATGGATGGGTCGGCGGTTGAACTTGCTATTCGGCGACAGAGGAGATACCGTGCCAGCGGAACGCGAGATCCGAGCTGACTTCGACCGAGAGACGATCGTCATCTATCAGGCGTACGCCCCAGTGATCGCCGATGCTGCCCTGAAGGCGCAGCGGTTCGTTTCCCCGTTTTCATTCCAACGCATGACCTGGATCAAACCCTCGCTTCTGTGGCTCATGCACCGCAGCAATTGGGGACAGAAAAGCGGGCAGGAGCGTATCTTAGCCGTTCGAATCAAGAGAACCGGCTGGGACAAAGCGCTATCGCTGGCTGTCCCGACTTCCTTCGAGCCGTCCGTCTTCCGCTCGGCGCAGGAGTGGCAGGAGCAGTTTGCGCGAGCGCTAGTCCATGTCCAGTGGGATCCGGAGCGGTCGCTCCGCGGGGCAGGGCTGCCGTACTACAGCATCCAGGTTGGACTAAGCCGGCACATAATCCGGGAGTACGTCGAGGAGTGGATTACCAGCATCGAGGACTTGACCGCCCGAGTGAAGAAGATCTATGGTCTGCTCCAGGGAGGGCAGGCTGACAAGGCCAAGCGCCATCTGCCGCCTGAGCGGGTGTATTCGGTTAGTCCTGAGATTGCGCGTAGGTTACGGATCGAGGTCTAATGGTCGCGGCGAACAAATCACACAGCAGACCGGCCGTGCGACAAATAGTTTCACCAGGGCTTCAACACCGAACTGCTTATCTGTCTGTTCCTGTGAAGACGCACGAATAACATCTAGGATATGTTTGTCTAGCAAGAAAGAGATTGATTACCCGAGTTGCCGCAGGGACGCGATTGAAATGAGCGTGCCCCTCTGCTGCACAGCTCGCCCCAGCATCGGGTCCGGCGTATCTTATCGCTGGCAATTGCGAAATCCTTCCCTACACCCCTGCGAGGAGTCCCCACCGATGTCGGCACGAAAAACGCTTGCTCTCTTTGCGCTCCCTCTGTTCCTTGGGTTGCTCTCGCTTCACCTACCTTCCGGCCCAGGATGAGAAGCCCGAGCGAATACCGGGCATTGGCCCCGCGGGGCCGATCGTCAAGCTGCACACCGGATTCAAGTTTACCGAAGGCCCAGCCGCCGACCGCAACGGCAATGTCTATTTCAGCGACATTCCCAACGAGCGCATCCACAAAGTGGATGCCGACGGCAAATTGTCGATCGTTCGCGAGAAAACAAACCACGCCAACGGCCTGATGCTCAACGCCAAGGGCGAGATCGTCGCTTGCGAAGGGGACGGCCAGGTCGCCGCGTACAGCTCCGATGGCAAGTCGCGGCGCGTGTTGGCCGATAGCTACGACGGCAAACGCTTCAATGCTCCCAACGATCTCGTCATCGACAAACAAGGCGGCGTCTATTTCACCGACCCCTACTTCGGCACTCTGAAATCGTTGCCGCAGGGCAAGACAGCCGTTTACTACCTCGCGGCGGACGGCAAGGTATCGCGGCTGATCGACGATCTACCCAATCCCAACGGCATCATTCTTTCGCCCGATGAGAGAACGCTGTACGTCATTCCTTCCGGACAGGCCGAGATGATGGCGTATGCCGTGGAAGCGCCGGGAAAAATCGGCAAGGGCCGCGTCTTCTGCACCTTGAAGCAGCGAAGAGAGGGAGAGAAAGGCGGCGGCGACGGGCTGACGGTGGATGTCAAAGGCAATCTGTACATCACCTCCGGGCTGGGACTGCAAGTGTTCGCGCCGGACGGCAAACTGCTCGGCATCATTCGCTTTCCGGAGGTGCCGGCCAACGTCACGTTCGGAGGCAAGGATCTCAAAACGCTGTATGTCACGGCCCGCACTTCGCTCTATACGGTCCCGATGGAAGTGGAGGGACATCTATTCTCGCTGCCGCCGAAGTGAAAATCTCGTTCCCACGCTCCCGCGTGGGAACGCACGTTCGGACGCTCTGCGTCCCGTCCCTGCGGTGGTTGGGCCGCGGAGCGGCCGGGCTTGCGTTCCCACGCGGGAGCGTGGGAACGAGACGGCTCACCCCTTCGAGAACAACAGTTGCTGGATTTTGCCGTCCGGGGTGCGATACAACGACGCCTTCAGCACGGCATCCTTGAAAGTGAAGCGCAGCAGCGTCACTTCCATGCCGCCACGCTCCAGGGTGTGTTGGACCTCGATCTTGTCCGGTTCGCCCAGGGCTTTCAGACGCGGGGCCGCCGACTTTAAGCGCTCGTCGGTGAGGTAGATGCTGAACTCCTCGCTCAGCTTACCGCGGTCCACTTTACCCGCCTGCATTTGGTGAAAGAAATCGAGCGCCGCATCCTTCGCGGAAGGGCCATGCACCTTCGGAACCTCGGGAGCTTCCTTGTCCGTCTGGTCCTTCAGCAGAAGCGACAAGATGGTTTGGTGCAGCGCCCCAGGGTCGAGATGCTCACTGTTCGTGAGGAGAATCACAGCGGACTTCGTGCGCGGCACCAAGGCGTTGAAAGCCATAAAGCCGCTCACGGCACCGGAGTGCGTCAAGATGGTTTCGCCGTCGCGTTCGATCACGCCCATGCCGCAGCCGTAATCCTTGGTCTTGCCGTTTTGGAGCTTTCGCCGCGTCGAGAGGAGACGGTACGACTCCGGCTTGAGCACCTTGCCCTCCATCAAGGCAAGGTCCCAGCGCGCCAGGTCGGACGCCGAGGCCCACAAACCGCCCGCGGCGTGTACCCAGCCTTCCGCCTCTCGCGTAGAAGGCTCCGCCGGCCCCAGCGCGAACGACGTGTAGCCCTGGGCCAAGCCCGCGACCTCCGAACCCGGCTCGAACATGGAATGCTTCATGCCCAACGGCTCCAGGATGCGCCGTTCGAGGAACCGGCGCATCGGCTCCTTGCTGACCTTCTCGATCACTCGGCCCAGGAGCAGGAAGCCGGTATTGCTGTATGACCAGCGTGTGCCCGGTTCGAAATCGAGCTTACCGCCGGCGTACTCGGCGAGCAGACGATCAATGTCACAGGGTTTGCGCATCCGGCGATCCACGAAATCGAGCGGATAGTAATCGGGATAGCCGGAAGTGTGCGTCATCAAGTCGTAGAGGGTGATGTCGCGGGCGCGCGTCAAGTCGGGGTAGTATTTCGCAACCCGATCCTCGATGCTCAGTTTGCCTTCCTCCGCCAGCAGCAAAATGCAAGCACATGTGAATTGTTTCGTCACTGAGCCGATCGCGAGGGGAGTGTCCGGCTCCACGGGTTCGTCGCTCGCCAACGAGCGCCGGCCATATCCCTTGGCGAGGACAACCTTGCCGTCGCGCACGATGGCCAGGGCCAGGCCGGGATAGCCCTTGGCGCGAACCTGGTCGGCCACGTAAGCATCGATGGCCCGAAGGTCGAAGGTTTTTGGCGCCTCGATCGGTTTCGGATTGTCCGCCCGGACGTGGGGGGCGGCGAGGAGCAGTGGCAGAAGAAACAAGAAGCGAGGACAGGAACGCATACAATATCTCCGCTTGTAACGAAAGCCGCGATTTGCTCTCAGGATCGACGAGCGGTGTATCCGCCATTTCTGCGTAACATGGTCGCAGAAAGAAGCGGGGACAACAAGGGAGAAGTCTTTTGCTTCGTTCTCGTTCCCACGCTCCGCATGGGAACGCACACTGGCGACGCTCCGCGTCGCGGCCAGTGCCCAGTCAGCAGAGCAAGTCGGGCCGCGGAGCGGCCGGACGTGCGTTCCCACGCGGAGCGTGGGAACGAGAGGAATCTTCTGATCCGCAAACCTCGATAACGGGAGACGAATGATGAGCGAACCCACACGATTTGATGTTCACGGCGACCGGCGGTCTTTTTTGAAAGCGAGTGCCGCGGCCGCGTTTTTGCCGGCTTGGTTCGTGGAAGAGTGCCGGTCCCAGGATAAACCGGCTCCGTCCTCTTCGCCGAACGAACGGCCGAACATTGCCCTCATTGGCTGCGGCGGACGGGGGCGCGGCATCGCTCAGGAGGCCGCAAGCTTCGCCAACGTCATTGCCGTAAGCGATGTGGATAGCAAGCATGCCGAGGAGGCGTCGAAACAGTTCAAGGGCGCGAAGGTTTACAAGGATTTTCGCAAGCTACTCGAACGCAAGGACTTGAACGCCATCCTCAACGGCACGCCGGACCACTGGCACACGCTGGTCAACCTGTCCGCCCTGAAGGCTGGGAAGGATGTCTACAGCGAGAAGCCGCTCACACTCACCATCGATGAGGGCAAGCGCCTCATCAAGGCTGTGCGCGAATCGGGCCGCATTCTACAAACCGGCAGCCAGCAGCGGAGCGATCCGCGCTTTCGCCTGGTGTGCGAGCTGGTTCGCAATGGCCGCATCGGCAAGCTGACGCACATCACGACCATTCTGCCGGCAGGACCCAATCGCGGCCCGTTCAAGCCGGCGGACAAACCAGCGGAGCTGGACTGGGACTTCTGGCAGGGCCAGACGAAGGCACACGAATACGTGCCGGAGCGCTGCCATATGTGGTTTCGCTATTGGCTGGACTATTCGGGCGGCACCATGACGGATTGGGGCGCCCATCATAACGACATCGCTCTATGGGCGATGGGCCTGGATCGCAGTGGACCGGCAACCATCGAGGGCAAGGTGCTGGTCAAGCCGATCGAGGGAGGTTTCACGGCCCCCGCCCAGTATGAGGTCGAATACACCTACGCCAACGGCGTCCGTCACCGCTGCATCAGCACGACGGGCGACACGATTTTCGGCAGCTCCGAGCGCGGGGCGAAGTCCGATGCACAGCATCACGGCGTCAAGTTCGAGGGGACCGACGGCTGGATCTTCGTCACGCGCGGCCACAGCGCGGCCAGCCGTCCGGAGCTGCTCAGTCAGCCGCTCACGTCGCCGAAGGTGCGGCTCTATGTCAGCAATAATCACATGGGGAATTTCTTCGACTGCCTGCGCTCGCGCAAAGCCCCGGTCTGCGATGTGGAAATCGGCCATCGCTCGGCATCGGTGTGTCATCTCGGTGTCATCGCCCTTCGCCTGGGGCGGAAACTGAATTGGGATCCGGACAAGGAAGAGTTTTCGGACGATCGGGAAGCGAACGGTTATCTGGTGCGCGAGATGCGCAAACCGTGGACGTATGACATGGTCTAGCGATTCCTTGCAGTTGATTGGTATCGGAGCCTGAAGCGTCAGCGAAGGCGACTCTTCGCTAACGCTTCAGGCTCCGATACATCGAATCGAGCTGCGCCCGGCTACCGCCCGGCGGCGGATGACAGTGACCCCAGCGTTGGCCGAAGATAGATTGCCTGAATCAGTCCCGCCTGGACGGGGATGATGCGTGTTTGGCTTACGATTCGTCCGTTTTCGATCCAGGCCGCGCGCACTCGGTAGGTGTACTTTCGGCCCGCCTGCAACGGCGGTGACTGAAAGTAACGCGTCCGGCCGGTCGAATGGGTCCGGGTTCCCTCCACCCAGAACGCGGCCTGTTCGGGCAAGTGGGCGATCAGCACCGCGGTCTCCGTTCGCGCCGCGGAAGCGGCCTGGGGCAGCGGGGTTATCTCCAGAGCGTATTTTTTCGGCTCGGCGATCGAGGAGTCGCGGAGGACTTGCGTCGGCTCGTTATAATCCTCAAACCCTACTTGATTCCAGGGAAAGGCAGCCGCGGGGATGCCGAAGGGCAGCAGGCCCGCCGCGGAAGACGGCGGATTGAGCGGCCCGCCTCCCGCGTAGAAGGACGCGTAACTGAAATCGCCGTCGGGAAAGTAGTCGCGCGGCGTCTTCGGTGTGGTGGGCACCAGTTTTATATTTTCCGACTCCGTGGGAACATACTCACGCTCGCGACGAGTCTGAATGAAGCCCCCGCTGTAGCGCATCTGGGCATGGCATTCCGGTAGGCCGGTCCCTGCTAACCCCAACAGAAACACGGTCCCACCCAACACGGCCTGCCAACTTCCGCCCCACAATCCGCCGTTGACTCGCATGGTTCCGCCCTCCGTATGTTTTCGGATGCCGGACTTCCTTACAGCACATGGCGCGCCGTCAAGATCTCAACGACCCACGGACGATCCCTGTCCAACCTTCGATTGCTTGCGTTTCAATGAGATTTGCATGTCTTTATTGTAGATCGATGCCCGCAGTTCCTCAAGAGAGGACCAAGATCGCTTTTTCAAATATCCACGGGCGGCGAACCGGGTGCGCGAAAATAATCTGGCTGCGAGGCATTTTTCGTCTTTGCCGAGTCAAAAGGGCGCGGAAGTGATTGAAATCCGCTCATCGGGTGTCGAACACCGCACAGCGCGGAGAGGGTATTTCAGGACAGCAAGCGCTCCGTCGGAACGGGCAAGGGCGGCCGTTCGGGCCGTCTGCCGTCGGGCAGCTGCCAACGATCGTTCTGCTTCTCGAACGGCATGGCCACCACTTTCGGCAGCGTCACTTGTTCCGGATCGCGGTAGGCTGGAACGCCGATGGTGATCGTTTGCTGCGGCACATTGAGGCGCAGTGTCCCGTGCAGCCAGTCCCACACCGTCAAGCCGCTCGACCAATTCGTAGCCATCTCCTCCGCGACGATGGAGTGATGAATCCCGTGCATGCGCGGCGTAACGATCAGCCGGCACAACCACCGCTCCCATGCAACCGGCAATTCGACATTGCTGTGCTGAAACATCACTTCGATCAGGGTAGCGATCTGCCACAGCGATAAGGCGCGCGGCGATACGCCAATCAGGAGGATCTGCCCCGCGCGCCACGGTACGGAAAGGACCATCTCGCCGAAATGAAAACGCAGCGCCGTCGAAGCGTCCATGTCGAGATCGACGTGGTGCGGCTTGTGGAAGCGCCACAGGAAGGGCACGCGATGCAAGAGGATGTGCCAGAGATACAGCGTGTAATCGAGCAAGGCCACGGCCAGGGACGTTTCCAACCATTGCGGCAGATCGAGCTGCTTGAGTAGTCCCCAGCGGCGGCGCTGGACGAGCTGAGTGAGCGGGGCCGTCATCGGCTTTTCGGTGATCTGGATGGCCGCGGCGCTGAGGGTAGCGACGGCGAGATTCCGGCCCTGGCGGCGCAGCTTCGATTCAACAGAACGCCGCAGTGGCCGGCGCCGCTCCAGCCACACCAGCGCCCCGAACGCGCCGCCGATCAGCAGAAGGTTCAACCATCCCGATGGCTTCTTCCCGCTCATGATGCGCCTCATTCGCGGACGTTGGGAACTTTAACCTCGACCTCGATGGGTAAAACATGGCTGATGACAGCGTCGCGGCGGTCCTCATCGCGGTCCATTGGCTGCGTCCTGCCTTGCGCATCCGTGGCGCGAGCCATGAGGATGCACGGCCCGCTCTTTTCCGGCGTCCGCCACTTGTAGCTCCAGCGACGCCAGGTGAACGGAACGGGTTTGTCCTTGCTTAATAGCTCGGCCTCATGCCACGATTTGCCGCCGTCGCAGCTGGCTTCGACTTTCGCCACCGTGGATTTCCCTGCCCACGCAGCACCGAAGACCTCATACGTGGATTTGCCCATTACCACTTCCTTGAGCATGGGCCGAGCGATCTGCGACTTGACTTGCATGTCGCGCACTGGCACCAGGTTCGGCACACCCTGGCTGCGGTCCCACATGGAATACTCGAACGTCTGGAAATAGCCGTGGTATGGCCGCTTGGTTACAGTGAGGCGTTGGAGCCATTTAACGGAGGCCATGCCGTACCAGCCGGGGACGAGCAAGCGCACCGGCGCGCCATGGTCCGCCGTCAATTCTTCGCCGTTCATCTTGTAGGCCAGTAACACTTCCGGCTGACGGGCTTTCGTCAACGGCAGACTGCGAGCAAAGGGAATGACGCCGGGCGATGGGGGACTGGGCGGCTTGAACTCGCCCTTGTCGGCCCCTTCGGCAACGACCTCGACGGCATCCTTCGCGACGCCCGCGCGCTCCAGCAGGTCGGCCAAGCGAACGCCAGTCCATTTGGCGTTGCCCACGCCACCCAACTCCCAGCGGAGGCCGTTCTGCGGCGGCTTGAGGAAAATGCGGCCATTGCCCGAACACTCCAGCACGGCCGTTACAGTGTGGGATGGCATCCTTCGCAGATCGTCATAGTCGATCTCTAGAGTCTTCCGCACGGCCCCCTCGATTTTCAGCCGCCAACTTTTCGGGTCCAGTTTCGGGACGTGAAAATGCGTGCGGACGAAGAACTGCTCGGTGGGAGTCAGAAAGTCACGGAGTAGCGCGAACGGAAATTCCAGATTATCCGGATTCCTCCTTCGAGCGATGACGCCGGGGAACTGTTTGGCATTCTTTGGACGTTCCGCCGAGGGCGATTCATCCGCCCGCGCAGCGGAGATAAGAGGCAACGCGCTGGCGGCCGCGCTGCCGAAGAAGGTACGGCGATCGAAGACGATGCCGAGCGGATTTTCCTGCCTGGCTTCCATTGGCTTCCCCCTTGCGATCGGATTTGCTCAGAGTTCAGCGGCCGCGATCGCTTCGGGAGTGCTGCTCTTTCGGCCATCGGTCTCGGTCAGCGAGCGGAAATCGCCGCGGAGCGCCTTGAGGGCGTAGCGTTCATAATCGATCTCCGAGGCGGTGCGGATGCCGAGATGGCGGAACAGCGGCACGGGCGGGCACCAACCCTGGAGAGCATGTTGTAGAAGGAAGCCGCAGACCAGACCAGGCAGAGCATAAAATCGGCGATCCACAAAGGTGCCGAGTCCCAGGCCGATTAGCGCGACGATCGAGGCGTTCGTTTCCAGCGAGCGCTCCATGTCCCATTCCTGGTCCAGCTCGCGCAGCCGCTGCTCGATCGCCCTCGGACCACCGGCGGCAACGCGAGCAATGTTCTCTTCCGTCTGCTTCCGAATCGCTTCGTTGTAGCGCTGGGGTGTGTGCAAAGGGACACGAGCCGTCGTAGCCGGCAACATACATTCACCTCCCGTGAGATTGGGCCGAAAAAGGCACCATTGTGGGGAATGCAAGTGCCGTGCCGCTACCCGCGGCCCCGCAGTTTCGACAAGCGCGTCACCAGCTCGTTGGCGATGGTCGCCAGCAGCAGAGCACCTCCGATGACCGTGTACTCCAGCTCGCTGCCGATGTACGGGCTGGTGTTGCAGATCTGGGCCAGCAGAGGCAGGACGGCAGCGCCGAGGATCATGCCGGGGATGGTGCCTTCGCCGCCGCGCAGATTGCAGCCGCCCAGTACGGCGCCGGTGATCGCATACAGCTCCAACAAGGAACCTGAGCTGCTCGGCGTGGCGTTGCGATACTCCAGCAAGAACAGCACGCCCCCAAGACCGGCCAGTGTCGAGCAGATGACGTAGGCGGCGATCTTGTAGCGATCCGTGGCGATGCCCGCGTAGCGCGCGGCCTGTTCGTTGTAACCGATGGCGTACCAGTATCGGCCATAGATGCTGCCGTGCAGCAGCAGCGCCAGCAGACCAGCGAGGAGAAGCAGCAACAGAAGAACGTGAGGCAGGCCCAGGGTTTTATCGCTGACCACCGCGGAGCGCAGCCACTCCGCATCGGAAGGCAAAGCCAGGGCGCCGCTGCTTAGCTTGCGTGCCAGACCGCGATACATGAACAAGCCGCACAAGGTGACAAGAAACGGCTGTAAGCGCAACCCCGTCACTAGCAGGCCATGAAAGAACCCAATCAAAACTGAGCCGGCAATGACAACCGCCGCCGCGGGGACCGGTCTCCAGTGATACACCGTCATGAGATGGCCAAAGGCGACGGCGGCCAGTCCCACCAGCGAGCCAATGGATAAATCGATACCGCCCGTGACGATCAGCACGCCGACGCCCAGCGTCAAAACGCCGTAATAGCCGAGCCGGCGCGCCAACACTTGATGGTTTTCCGGCGTCCGCGATTTTTCAAAAAAGCCCATGAGGGTGGCGTACAGGATCAGCACCATCAGCAGTACGCCAATCAATCGGGTCATCCCAACAATTCTCCTCTCTTAGGTAGTTAGGTGGTTGGGTGGTTAGGTGGTTCGGTTGTTAACCACCCAACCACCCAACCACCTAACCACCCAACCACCCAACCACCTAACCACCCAACCACCTAACCACCTAACGATCGCCGCCCGTGGCCAGGTGCATGATGGCCTGCTCGCTCAAGGCGGCGCGCGGCAGCTCACCGGCCAGGCGGCCCTCGTGCAGCACCAGCACACGGTCGCTCATGCCCAGGACTTCCTCCAGATCGCTGGAGATCATGACGATGGCGATGCCGGCGGCGGCCAGTTCATCCATTAATGCGTAGATTTCGCTTTTGGCGCCCACATCGACGCCGCGCGTCGGCTCATCGAGGATGAGGACGCGAGGCTGCCGCGCCAGCCACTTGCCCAGCACGACCTTCTGTTGATTGCCGCCCGAAAGCAGACCGACCGGCTGACTCAGACGCGGCGTCCGCACACGCAAACGTTCGCACAGCCGCCGCGCCATTTCCATCTCGCGGCGGGGCGAGAGCAGACGGAAACGACTGTTGACATCGAGGTTCGGCAGGCCGAGATTGTGTTGGACGCTCTCTTCGAGGACCAGGCCGAATTGCCGGCGGTCTTCGGGTGCCAGCAGCATTCCGGCGGCGATGGCGTCGCCGGGCGAACGGATCGACACGGGCCGGCCATCCAGCCTTACCTCGCCGCGGACCAACGGCCGCAAACCGAATAGCGCTTCGGCCAGCTCGGTGCGGCCGGCGCCGACCAGCCCGGCCATACCGACAATCTCGCCGCCGCGCACGGCAAAGGAAACCGGCGTTTGCGGACCTCCTTGGTAGCATACCTCGCGGACTTCCAGCCGGATGGGATGCTCTTCCGGGCGAATGGCGGCGGCGCCGGTCTCCGCCACGATGCCGGTCACATCCTGGACCGGCGGGACGCCGGTCCCACTGGTGACGGCATGGCCGCGGCGGAAAAATTGCTTCAAGTCCCGGCCGACCATCAGCGCGACCATGCGGCGATGCGAGATTTCCTCACGCGCCAGCTCGCCGGAGTTGCGGCCGTCGCGCAGAACGACGACGCGATCGGCGATTGCCTGCACTTCCATGAGCCGGTGCGAGATGTAGACGACCGCTACCCCGGAGCGCTTCAGCTCGGCGATGACATCGAACAGCCGTTCCGTTTCGCGCTGCGTCAGGCTGGAGGTGGGTTCATCCATGATGAGAATGCGCGCCTTCTGCCCCAGGGCGCGAGCGATCTCGACCATTTGCCGTTGACCCAACGGCAAGTCGCCGACCAGCCGGTTTGGAGCCACATCCAGTCCGACGCGCTCCAGCAGCCGGCGTGCTCCCTCGTTCATGGATCGACGATCGAGCCAGCCCAGAAAACCCCCACGAACCGCCTCGTTGCCCAGAAACAGGTTAGCGGCAACCGAGAGATTGTCGGCCAGATTCAGTTCCTGATGAATCAGAATGATGCCGGCCGCCATCGCCTCGGCGACGCGGCTAAATTTCACCGCTTGGTTATCAAGAAGCAGCTCGCCGGCATCGGGAGTGTAGATGCCGGCGAGGATTTTCATGAGCGTCGATTTGCCGGCCCCGTTTTCACCCAGCAAAGCGACCACTTCGTTGGCATGAACGCTCAGCGAAACGCCGGCCAGCGCCTGCACGCCGGGGAACGCTTTGTGAATGCCACGCGCTTGTAACATAGGTGATTAGGTGGTTAGGTGGTTGGGTGGTTAGGTGGTTGGGTGGTTACTCAGTAATCCAACCACCTAACCACCCAACCACCTAACCACCTATTTGCCCAACAATTCGTTCAGCTCCTTCTGGAACGTCGCGGCAGGGATGCGGTCTTTGCCGCCGTCCTTGGTGATGATGCGATGCGGTACGTACAGAATGCCGTCCTTGGGCAGCACGGAGCGGTCGCCCTTGGCCAGGGACGCCATCATACGCACTGCTTGATAGCCGAACTCGAAGGGATTCTGCACGACGGTGCCGTAAATGTGGCCGTCGATGATTCCTTGCAGCGTCGCGTCGTTCTCGTCGAGGCCGATGATCTTGACCTGGCCAAGTTTATCCTTGTCCTTGACGGCGGTGAGGATGGCCGGCGGATTGTAGGCCCACAGGCCGATGAAACACAGGTTCTTTTCGCCGGCCAAGTCCGTCAGGGCGTCGCTGGCATTCTCGGTGGCTTGTTGACTCCCTCTGGGCTGATCGGTGTAGGTACGATGGAGGCGATATTTGCCGTACATTTGCCCATCGGGACCGTACTCGATGTCATTGATGTCCTTCGGTTCGGGTTTGCCCGCCAATTCGTCGAGCATGCCTTGACGGCGCTGGCGCGCGTTGAGCGGCTCGGTTTGGCCAACGAAGACGGCCAAAACGCCGCCGTCAGGCAGCACTTCTTTAATCAACTGGCCGACGGCGCGGCCGGCCTTGTAATTGTTGGTGCCGATGTAACAGAGGCGGCCCGAATCGGGAGCGTCGTTGTCCTGGGTGATGAGCGGCATCTTGGCCGCGATTTCCTTGAGATGGGCGTTCTGCCCTGCCGGATTGATGACGCTGACCGCCAGGGCCTTGATGTCCTGGTTGAGGAGATTGTCAAGGATTTCGATCTGGCGCGACGCATCGCCGGAATCCGGCTTCCGGAAGACGACTTCGACGCCGAACTCCTTCTCGCCCTTGGCACAGCCTTTTTCGGCGATGTTCCAGAACGTTTCGGGATTGTTGGTGACGAAAGCGACCTTGGTGCGCGCCGGACCTTGCTGACAACCCATTGTCAGGGCCAGCATAAGGCCGGCCGCCAGCCAGCCCAGAGGACGGAGAGGTTTCATGATGGCACTCGTTTCCGTGGGGACGATTGCAGAGCGCGGAAATGCTATGTTTATAGCAGCTCGACCGCGATTCGCCTATGGTATCGATTACGGAGAAAGATATTGGGCGAGCGGGGTTGCGTCAGCGCCCCGAGAGTTCGAACTCTCGGGGCGCTGACGCAACCCCGCTCGCCCACAAGACTCGGGGCGCTGACGCGACCCCGCTCGCCCACAAGACTCGGGGCGCTGACGCGACCCCGCTCGCCTATTTGCCGGTCATTGACTGTTCCACGCTGCTCTGTTTCTCGGCCTTTCGCAGAAGCGGGGCCACGGTCTCGAGATCCTTGGGGTCAAAACCCGCGCTGCTGAGATAATTGCGGGCCAACGTCTCCGGCGGGGGAGGGGAGGCGGGCAAGGTTTGCCGGCTCTGTTGCCATTCTTTCTCGAAGTGGGCCGCGATCATGTCATCCGTGCGGTCGGCAGCGCCAATCGAGCTGCTCACATCGTTGCCGGCGTGCGGCCCCGAGAGGAGATACGTCGGAATGGGCCTCCGCGCCGGCCGCGCCTGGACCATCTGTTCCGACATCAGCTTGCCCAGCTCCGCACCCAACACCGCCGCCAGCTCGCCATCGGTGTTGCACTTCTTCGCCAGTCCCTCGGTGATATAGATAGCGCTGGCATCCTTCTGCGTTTGATGGAAAATCTCCTCGTGAGGCTGGCCGATCGTCATGAAAACGATTTTCTGATCGATGCGCGGGTTGCCGGCAACGATTTTCTGGCCGATGCGAGCCACGCGAAGCGAGACTTCTTTCGTGGCCGCCGGCGGCTGCTTAAACGCCGCCGCCTGGGTACGGGGCGATTTCCCGAATGGACTGGTGGGAACCGTCGTCAGTTTTTTGTCGTCGGAGAGACAGCCTACCACGGCCAAGATCAAGCCGAATAGCAGCAGCGCTGTGCGTGCGTTCATGATCCTTCTCCCGGGATGGATACACCGCTCCCTTACGGTCGCGGCTCCGCGCGGCGGGGAAGGTAACGATCGGGAGTTGATTTGTCTAGATCTTCTCGCTGAGCCGCGACCGTAAGGGAGCGGTCTTTCCTCCGCTCCCTTACGGTCGCGGCTCACCGATTCGGCGGCTCAGCTATTCGGCGTAATAGGCAACGAGGCTCGATAGGCGGCGCACGGCGCGTAGCTCACTGATTTCGTAATGCTCGGAAATATCGCCAGCCGCGGCCTGGATGGCCCGATGCTCGACCACTTCCAGAGGCAGCGATTGCTCGGCGGCCTCGGCGCGGAGACCGGGGCCGCTGAGGACGAGCACGGCCCCATGTACCGTAATGGCCGCCTCCACTTCCGGAATGCCCTGGTTGGCCAGCCATGCGTATTGTTGTTGCAACAGCGATTCGAACTTGCGAGAAAACTGGGCGTCGTCGAGTTCACCGGCCCGATAACGGCGGAGCTGGCGGTTCAATCGCTGCGCCAATCGGGGCAACACAATGTCCATCAGCTCTTTGCTCATCGCAACCTCAAGATGGTGTGTACAGCCGGCCTCAGACGGCGCACCGTCCGGAATAGGTTCGAGCGAACTCTTCTTGCTTCCTTTCCTCATTGTAGGTTGTCGAGGCGAGGCAAGCAAAATCGAAGGGCGGTGGAAGATCGGTCTGCCGCCTCGACATCCGAAGGATGGGAGGGAGACAACGATATTTCCAGCCGCTTTTCGGTTCGCCGTTCTCCTCAAATCCCCGGTTGCCAAAAGACAAAAAAGCCGAGTAGAGGAAGCGGGCGGACTGGACACCTGGGGAAAAATTGCTCTTGTTTTTTTCTGAGCAACAAGGTAGGAAAGGGAGTAATGAGAAGGAATGTGGGTAATGGAGTCCCATTCCATTTCGTAAAATGGCAGGAGGCTGCATCCTTCAATACACCCAGTAGCGTTTTACTTCCACCCCAAAATCCATCGCGATTCCCTTAACACCCATTCAACGTTGCATGGACTGCTCTCTCCTTTCGCGCTTGCGAGGTTGGGGATGGCCGTATCGTCCGGATGCGCGCCGTAAGGAAGGCTCGAACGCTCTTCTACGGAAAGGATCGCCGACATGCTCGTACTGTCACGACGACTTCATCAAAAGATTGTTATCCCCAGCATTCAGACGACGGTGCAAATCGTCGCCGTTAAGCCGGGCACGGTCCGTCTGGGCATCGATGCCCCCGAACAGATCGCCGTTTACCGACAGGAATTGCTGGATCGAACCGATCTCCAGGCGGCAGCCGCGAGGAACGATCTGCTACCCAAGAGCTTGACGAACGATACCAGGCACCTGCTGAACAATCTTCTCAACGCGAACACGGTCGGCCTGGCGCTGTTGCGCCGCCAGCTGGCGCTGGGTCGTACCGGCGAGATGAGCGGCACTCTCGACAAAATCGAATCGAACCTTCGGAACATCCAGCAGCGTACCGAGGACCTTGACGTGGGGCACCTGTGTCCCGCTCGTCTGGCGAAGCGTCGCGCGCTGATCGTGGAAGACGACCGCAACGAGTGCGAGTTGTTGGCCGGCTTCCTGCGTTTGGCCGGTCTAGATGTCCACACGGCCGGCGACGGCGCCGCCGCCCTCGATTATCTGAATGTGGAGGGCAAACCCGATTTCGTATTGCTCGACATGCTCCTGCCGCGCTGCGATGGGCCGACGACGGTGCGCGCCATCCGCGGCAATCCCGCCTATACTGGCCTGCGCATCTTTGGCGTAACCGGCGCCCCGGTCGAGCAATTTGGTCTGGACGAGGGACCAGGCGGTATCGATCACTGGTTCCGTAAACCCCTCAATCCGGAAATACTGCTCCGCGAGTTGGGCGAAATTCCCCCACCTGAGGAAGCGATGGGTTGAGCCTTTCTTGCCAGCCCGCAGCGCAAGCAAGGGAAACACTTACCCTTGCTTGCGCTGCGGGCTGGCAAGAAACGTGGGCAACAGGCGAGCGCCGCGCTCGCCTGTTGCCCACGGTCAGTAGCTTTCGCCGCATCTAGACACCTTCTCCCTCTCATCCTAATACTAAAAGAAGAATTGCCCTGCTCGCATTCGCGTTGAGGTCGAGCGGAACGGGATTTGCACTAGTTTTCCGCCATGATAAAACAAGCGGACAAACTGGTTGACGTTAAAACAAACGGTTCCTCCTTATGGCATGCTCCCCAGGCTCCGCGTCCTCCAGGGCGGTTCGAGAAGGCGTCGCCGCCGCGCGCCCCGTTGGGCGGCCCCTTGCGCAATGCCGCGCCTGAGCTATTCGCCGAGTTGGTTCGTCACTACGGCGCCTTACTGGATAAGGCCGTGGATCAGCGCATTCATCAGGGCGAATCGGTTTCCACGGAATTGCACGACTTGAGCGCGCGGCTAAAACGACTTCGGGCCGGCGCCCGCGACGTTATCGAGCTCCATGCCCGTACCCTCGACGAGAAGCTCGCGTCGGCGCCGCCACCGTTGACAAAGGCGTATGTAGAAGAGGGACGCCTCGTGGTGCTCGAACTTATGGGGCGCCTGCTTTCGGACTATCGAACCGCATTCCTTCAGGCGGCACAACCGCCCAGCTAAGGAAGCTGGCTCTGCCCTCGGGCGAGCCGAGGCAACGAGGAATGAGCAACTATCTTCTCAAAATCTACGTCACCGGCCAGACGCCCCGCTCGCGCCGCGCCATCGACAACCTCCGCCGCATCTGCGAAGACGAATTGCGCGGCAAGTATGAGATGCACGTCATCGACGTTTTAGAGCGGCCGCAGCTGGCCGAGGATGAGAAGATTTTGGCCACGCCCACGGTGGTCAAGGAGCTTCCCATACCCATCCGTCGGATCATCGGCGATCTCTCGGACGCCGATAAGGTGCTTCTGGGTTTGGACTTGCAGTCGTGTCAACCGCGGAGCGACACCGCATCCGGAAAGGAGAGAAGCGTTGACCTGGCATAACCATCGCGGACCCGTCGCCAAGCTGGCGACCGGCATTCCCGGTTTCGATTTGATTGCTTACGGAGGGTTGCCCGAAGGACGCTCGACGCTGTTATCGGGCACGTCCGGCAGTGCCAAGACCGTGTTTGCTTGTCAATATTTGGCCGAGGGCATTCGCCGCAACGAAGCAGGTGTTTTTGTCACCTTCGAGGAGAGTCCCCAAGCCATTCGCAAAAACATGGAGGGGTTCAATTGGGACATCCCTGCCTGGGAAAATGCGAACAAATGGGCTTTCGTCGATGTCTCGCCGCACCCCGGACAGGAAACCATCATCAGCGGCTCGTATGATCTGAACGCCTTGCTGGTGCGCATCGAGAACGCTGCGCGCAAGGTCGGGGCGAAGCGCATGTCGCTGGATTCCCTGGGTGGAATCTTCGCCCAGCTCGGCGACAGCAACACCGTGCGCAATGAGCTTTTCCGCATCGTCAGCGCCCTCAAGGACCTGGGAGTCACGTCGATCATTACCGCCGAACGCACCGAAGAGTATGGGCAAGTGTCGCGCTACGGCATTGAGGAATTTGTCACCGACAACGTCATCATTTTGCGCAACGGCCTGGAGCAAGAGAAACGGCGGCGCACGATTGAAATTCTCAAATTCCGCGGCGCGACGCACCAGAAGGGCGAGTATCCATTCACGGTCAGCCCAAACCAGGGCGTCGTCGTCATTCCGCTGTCGGCCATCGAGCTGAAACAGAAATCGACGGACGTGCGCATCCGTTCGGGCGTTCCGGAGCTGGACCGCATGTGCGGCGGCGGCTTCTTCCGCGATTCGATCATCTTGCTATCGGGAGCGACCGGCACGGGCAAGACGCTGGTGACCACCATGTTCATCGCTGGCGGCGTCGATTCCGGCGAGCGCTGCCTGCTGTTCGCCTTCGAGGAGAGCCGCGATCAGCTGTTCCGCAATGCCACCGGCTGGGGCATCGATTTCGAGAAGATGGAGGCGGCGGGCAAGCTCAAGGTCGTCTGCGAATATCCGGAGACCGGCAGCCTGGAAGATCATCTGATCGCCATGAAAGCAGTGGTGGACGAGTTCCAGCCGCAGCGCATCGCCGTCGATAGCCTCTCCGCCCTGGAGCGCGTGGCCACGATCAAGAGTTTCCGCGAGTTTGCCATTGGCCTGACCTCGTACATCAAGGACAAGAACGTGGCCGGCCTATTCACGGCCACTTCGTCGAGTTTGCTGGGTGGATCGTCGGTGACGGAGACGCACATCTCCACGATCACCGATTCCATCATTCTTCTGCGCTATGTCGAGATGCACGGCGAGATGCGGCGCGGCGTAACCGTGCTGAAGATGCGTGGCTCGACGCATGAGAAGAACATCCGCGAGTTCACCATCGACCATAAAGGAATGCACGTCGGCAAGCCGTTCCGCAACATCTCCGGCATCCTCTCGGGGCATTTCATGCACCTTCCGCCCGGCGAGATCGAGCGTCTGCGCGAGCTGTTCAAAGATGACATCGATGTCACCGCCGCGGTGGGCGGTCCCGAGACGTCGGGTCATCCGCGATGACGCGATCTCTGTCGAGGAGATCAGCCATGATGGAGGAGTACAAACGCGCCTTGGCCGCCAGCGAGGCGCGTTTCCGCAATCTGATCGAAAAGACCGCCGATGGTGTCGTCGTGGTCAGCGCGGACGGGATGATTTGCTACGTCAACCCCGCTGCCGAGACATTGTTGGGCCGCCGATCCGGCGAATTGCTCGGCGCCCCGTTCGGCCGGCCCTTGACGGCGGGCGAGACCGCGGAAATTGATCTGTGTCCGGCGCCGCGCGGCGATCGATTGTCCTTCCTCGTCGTGGAAATGCGTGTCGTTGAGATCGATTGGGAGGGGCAGCCGGCGTTCCTGGCCACGTTGCGCGACATCACCGAACGCAAGGAGGCCGTGCGCCGGCGCGATGAATTCCTGGCCATGCTCGCCCACGAGCTGCGCAATCCCTTGGCGCCCATTCTCAATGCCGTCCACCTGATGCGCTTGCGCGGCCTGCCCACCGCCGAGCTGGAGCGCGCTCGCGCCATCATCGAACGACAGGGCGAGCATCTGGCCCGCTTGCTGGACGATCTCCTCGACCTGTCGCGCGTGACGCACGGCAAAATCGAATTGCGCAAACAAGTTGTGGATCTCCGCGCCATCTTGACGAACGCGGTTCAGACCAGCCGATCTTCCATCGAGCAGAATCACCAACAATTGACGACGGTTCTGCCGGAGGAGCCGCTGTTCATGGAGGCGGACCCAACGCGGCTGACGCAAGTGATCGTCAACTTGCTGAATAATGCATCGAAATACACTGAGCCGGGCGGCCGAATCGCTATCACGCTCTGCCGCGAAGATTCCCAAGCCGTGTTATCCGTGAAGGACACGGGCCAGGGGATTCCACCGGGGCAGTTGGCGAGCATTTTCGAGCCGTTTACCCAGTTGGATGCTTCGCTCGACCGTACGCGCGGCGGTCTGGGTCTGGGTCTGGCGTTGGTGCGGCGGCTGGTGGATCTGCACGGCGGCATGATCGCCGCTTTCAGCGATGGGCCGGGAAAAGGCAGCGAGTTTGTCGTTCACCTGCCGATTGGGGAACAAGCCCAATCCGACCGGCGAGACGCTGGTCCTACCAAGGAAGGGGTGAGACGGGTGTCTCGCCGGTCGGACGCTTGTTCCATTTTGCTCGTCGAGGACAACCAGGATGGCCGCGAGATGTTGCGCGATCTGCTGCGCTCCTGGGGGCATCGGGTCGAGGAAGTCGGCGATGGCTTGGAAGGGCTGAACGCCATTCGCCGGCAAGCGCCGGACGTGGCCTTGGTGGATGTCGGTTTGCCGGGCCTGGACGGATACGAGTTGGCGCGGCAAGTCCGCGCCTTGCCGGACGGCGGCAAGGTCCGCCTCATCGCCGTGACCGGCTACGGCCAACCCGATGACCGCCGCCGGGCACTGGAAGCCGGCTTCGACATGCACTTCGTCAAGCCGGTCGATCTCGAGAAACTGGAGCAATTGCTTGCCGAATTGCCGAGCGATTCGTTGCGATTTCAAAACCAACCCGACGCGTAAGCGAGGGCTGTTCTTCTCCCTCGCTTACGCGTCGGGTTGGTTAATAGAGATATCACTTCCCCAGCACATTCAGCACCGCCATGCTCATCGCCAGCACGCCTGTCTTGAGCGATGGCTCCGGCACCGGCGCGAACGAGTCGGAGTGCAGCGACGGCAGCGGCTTCCCCTCGCGCTCAAACTCGGCGATGCGCTTCGGATCGATGGTGCCCAGCCAGAACATGCAAATCGGCACATTCGCACGGCCGTAACGACTAAAATCCTCGCCGCCCATCATCGGCGGACGAGCCGTCACCTTGTCCGCCCCTAGCACGTCTTTGAAAAGGGTCGCCGTTTTGCGGGTCAGCTCCGGATCGTTGCGAAGCGCCGGGGTGAACTCCGTTGGGCTGACCTTCACCTCCGGCGGCGGCGCGCCCGCTCCCTTCGCCGCTGCCTCCGCGATGCGCTGGATGCCGTCGAGCAAGTGTTTGCGCACCGAATCTTTGGTGCTGCGCACCGTCAGCTGCATGCGCACCTCGTTGGGAATGATGTTGTGCTTGCTGCCGCCGTGGATCGAACCGACCGTCACCACCGCCGGATCGACTGGGTTTGTCTCCCGGCTAACCAGGGTCTGCAAGTCGAGCACGATCCGCGCGGCCAGAACGATCGGATCGATCGTGGTGTGGGGGGCGGCGCCGTGTCCGCCTTTGCCGTGGACGACAATGTCCACCGAATCGACGTTGGCCATCGCCAGTCCCTCGGTGTAGGCGATGGAGCCATAGGGCAAATTGTGGGCGCAGTGCAGGGCGAAGGCATAGTCGGGCTTGGGGAATTTCTTAAATAGGCCGGCTTCCAGCATCATGCGAGCGCCGGAGCCGACTTCCTCGGCCGGCTGGCCGATGAAAACCAGCGTGCCCTTCCAGCGTCCTTTCATGCCGGCCAATACACGAGCGGTCCCAACCCAGCAAGTCATGTGCATATCGTGGCCGCAGGCGTGCATGACGCCGACCT